>CAZTTC010000037.1:0-22627 GCA_964616015.1 uncultured Methylibium sp.
GGCGGTGGTGGCGGTGCTGCTGTCGCTGATCGGCGCCTTCTACTACCTGCGCGTCGTCAAGGCGATGTACTTCGACGATGCCGAGGCAAGCGCGCCGCCGCTGCCCACCGGGGGCGGCGTGCGGGCGCTGCTGGCCGCCAACGGCGCGGCGGTGCTGCTGTTCGGCCTGCTGCCGGGCGGGCTGATGGGCTGGTGCGCCGACGCCATCCGCCTCGCGCTCGCCAGCTGACCGGGCAGCCTGCGATGCAGCGGCACGAGGACGCAGAGGCGCCCACCCACCTGCGAGAGACGCGGGTCGACGGCCGCCAGGTCTTCCGCGGCCGCTTCCTCGACGTGCGCCTGGACACGGTGCGCCTGCCGGATGGCGGGCAGGCCGAGCGCGAGTACGTCGTCCACCCGGGCGCGGTGATGATCGTGCCGCTGCTGGACGACGGCCGGCTGGTGGTCGAGCGGCAGTACCGCTACCCGGTCGGCCGCGCCTTCGTCGAGTTCCCGGCCGGCAAGCTCGACGCCGGCGAGCCGGTGATCGCCTGCGCGATCCGCGAACTCGCCGAGGAAACCGGCTACCGGGCGGCCGAGTGGGCCCGCGCCGGCATCCTGCACAACGCGATCGCCTACTCGACCGAGGGCATCGAGGTCTGGTTCGCCCGCGGCCTGGTGGCCGGCGAACGCCACCTCGACGCGGGGGAGTTCCTCGACGTCGAGATCACCACGCTGCAAGACCTGGAGGCCCAGGCCGCGCGCGGGGAGCTGACCGACGCCAAGACCCTGATCGGCATGCTGTGGCTCACGCATTGGCGCGCCGGCCGTTGGGATTTGCACTGGCAGGCTGGCCCGAACGCGGCCGCTTGACGCATCATCGCGTCATGAAGGTCCTGAACCTGCGCTGCGAGCACGACCATGCCTTCGAGGGCTGGTTCGGCTCCGACGAAGACTATCGCTCCCAGTGCGAACGCGGTCTGGTCGAGTGCCCGCTGTGCGCGAGCAGCGTCGTCAGCCGCCTGCCCAGCGCGCCGCGCCTGCACCTGTCGCCGATGTCGGCCGAGCGGCGCGAGCTCTCGGCGCCGGCCGCGGCCGTGACGCCGGAGCAGCAGAGCGTCGAGGCCCTGTGGCTGCGCGCGGTGCGCCACGTGATGGCCCAGACCGAGGACGTCGGCGACCGCTTCGCCGTCGAGGCGCGGCGCATCCATTACGGCGAGACGCCCGAGCGCGGCATCCGCGGCCAGGCCAGCGCCTCGGAGGCCCAGTCGCTGCGCGACGAGGGCATCGAGGTGCATTCGATGCCCGTGCCCAAGGCCCTCAAGGGCCCCTTGCAGTGACCCCATGGACCTCAAAGTACCGATCACCATCCACGACGAGCTCGCCGAGTCCGTCATCACCTCGACCGGCCTGCTCGACCTGGCCAGCGGCGAGATCCGCAGCCTGAGGTACGCCGACTACGACCTCGAGGCCAGCGGCCTGCCCGCCGACCGCGAGGACTACGAGTTCACCTGCGGCGTGCTGTCCAACGACGGCAAGGACGTCGAGTTCCGCGTCGAGGTCGACATCTTCAGCGGCAACTACTCGGTCAGCGCCGGCGAGCTGCTGGAGATCAAGATCCGCGCCGCGAAGCTCTTCGCCGGCATCGAGGGCAAGGCCTTGCTGGCCGGCGCTCCGTCTGCGCCGCGGCCCGCCGCCAAGGGCGGCACCGGCGGTCGCGGCAAGCTGCACTGAGCGGGCGCGACGCAGGCTCTCACAGCAGGCGCCCGGGGTTCATCAGGCCCTGCGGATCCAGCGCCTGCTTGATCGTGCGCATCAGCGCCAGCGCCACCGGCGACTTGTAGCGCGGCAGTTGCTCGCGCTTGAGCGCGCCGATGCCATGCTCGGCCGAGATCGATCCGCCGTGCGCCAGGACCGCGTCGTAGACGCTTTCGTTAACGGCCGCCTCGTGCGCGCGCAGGAAGTCGGGCGCCGCCGCGCCCACGGGCGCCTGCACGTTGTAGTGCAGGTTGCCGTCGCCCAGGTGACCGAAGTTCACCAGCCGCACGCCGGGGAAGCGCTGGGCCAGCAAGGCGTCGGTGTGGGCGACGAAGGCGGGGATGCGCGACACCGGCAGCGCGATGTCGTGCTTGATGTTCAGGCCTTCCTCGGCCTGGGCCAGCGGGATGCTCTCGCGCAGCTGCCAGAGCTGGCGCGACTGCTGCACGCTCTCGGCCACCGCGGCGTCGTCGATGCAGCCGGCCTCCAGCGCGGCCGCGAGCAGGCCTTCGAAGGCGCTGCGCGCGTGGGCCTCGCTCTCGGTGTCGCTGTGTTCCAGCAGCACGGTCCAGGGGCTGGGCGAGAGCGGTCGCGGCAGGGTCGGGACATGCTTCTCGACCAGCGACAGCGCGAAGCGCCCCATGAGCTCGAAGCCGGTCAGGCCGGCGCCGAGCCGCGCCTGTGCCAGCCCCAGCAGCGCGACCGCGTCGTCGAGGGTGGCGCACGCCGCCAGCGCCGTGCTGCTCGCCGCCGGCTGCGGGTACAGCTTCAACGTGGCCGCGGTGATCACCCCCAGCGTGCCTTCGCTGCCGATGTAGAGGTCGCGCAGGTCGTAGCCGGTGTTGTCCTTGCGCAGCCCGCAAAGGCCGTCCCAGACCGCCCCCGTGGGCGTGACGACCTCCAGCCCCAGGCACAGCTCGCGGGCGTTGCCGTAGCGCAGCACCTGGGTGCCGCCGGCGTTGGTCGCGAGGTTGCCGCCGATCGTGCAGCTGCCTTCGGCGGCGAGGCTGAGCGGGAACAGCAGGCCCGCGGTGCCGGCCGCGTCCTGCACGGCCTGGAGCACGCAACCGGCCTCGACGGTCATCGTCAGGTTGGCCGCGTCGATGGCGCGCACGCGGTTCAGCCGGACCAGGCTCAGCAGCACCTGCGTGCCGCTGGCATCGGGTACCGAGGCGCCGACGAGGCCGGTGTTGCCGCCCTGCGGGACCAGCGACGCGCCGTGCGAGGCACAGGCTTTCACCACGGCGGCGACTTCGGCCGTGCTGCCGGGACGCACCACGGCCAGGGCCCGGCCGCGATCGCGCCGGCGCCAGTCGAGTTCCCAGGCCGACAGGTCGCCATCCACCAGCACCTGGGGCGCGCCGACGGCGGCGCGCAGGGCCTCGATCAGCACCGTCGTCATGAGGCGGCCGGCGCCGCGGCCTTGAGGCGAGCCCGCACGTGCACGGCGCAGGCGCCGAACAGCAGCAGGCACAGTGCGATCTCGATCATCGCCAGCTTCGCGCTCAGCCCGCCGTCGCCGAAGGCGCGCACCACGCCTTCGGTGAAGTACAACCACACCAGCAGGCTGACCCAGCGGTAGGTGTAGAGGCGGCGCTTCAACAGCCCGGCCAGCGGCACCGCGAGCGGCAGCACCTTCAGCGCGAGCATCCCGCTGCCGGTGGGTGCGAGCCGCAGTTCCCACAGCAGCCCGAGCCCGATCAGCGCCAGCAGGCTGCCGACCGCGAGCGTGCGCGTCGCGTCGACGACGGGAGTGCTGGACATGACTGGCATGATAGCCAGCATGACCGTTCAGGATGCCCTCCGGCCCGGCTGGCGCGAGCGACTGGCCTTGCTGGTGCAGACGCTGCAGACCTGGCCCTGGCTCGACACCTTGCGCACGCTGCGCCAGCGCTTCCGCGAGGACCGGCTCGGCGTCACCGCCAGCAGCCTGAGCTTTACGACGGTGATCGCGCTGGTGCCGCTGGCCACGGTGACGCTGGCGATCTTCAGCGCCTTCCCGATGTTCAGCCAGTTCCAGGGCGCGCTCGAGAAGCTGTTCATCCAGAGCCTGGTGCCCGAAGCCATCGCACGGCCGGTGCTGACGGCGCTGCAGCAGTTCGCCGGTAAGGCCAACCGCCTGGGGACGGCCGGCCTGCTGGTGCTGGTGTTGACCGCGCTGGCGCTGATGCTGACGATCGACCGCACGCTCAACGCCATCTGGCGCGTGCGCAAGCCGCGGCCGATCGCACAGCGCGTGCTGGTCTACTGGGCCGCCGCCACCCTCGGGCCGCTGCTGCTGGGCGTGAGCCTCACGCTGACCTCGTACGCGATCTCGGCGTCGCGCGGCTGGGTGGGTGCGATGCCCGGCGGTCTGGGCCTGCTGCTCGATGGCCTGCAGTTCGCCCTGCTCGCCGGCGCGATGGCAGGGCTGTTCCACTACGTGCCCAACACCGACGTGCGCTGGCGCCATGCCCTGGCCGGCGGCGTGTTCGTCGCCGCCGGCTTCGAGGTCGCCAAGAAGGCCCTGGCCTGGTATCTGGAGCAGGTGCCGACCTATGCCACCGTCTACGGTGCCTTCGCGACGCTGCCGATCTTCCTGGTGTGGATCTACCTCGGCTGGGTCGTCGTGCTGCTGGGCGCGGTGATCGCGGCTTATGCGCCCAGCCTGTCGATGCACATCGTGCGCCGCCCCGACACCCCGGGCCAGCGTTTCGCGCTGGCGGTGCAGCTGCTGCGCGAGCTGGCGCAGGCGCGCGGCCTGCGCACGCACGGCTTCGCGGCGCCGGCGCTCGCCGTCGCGCTGCGGGCCGACCCGCTGCAGGTCGAGGCGCTGCTCGAGACCCTGGTCGGCATCGACTGGGTCGGCCGCCTGGACGAGGAGGGCGAGCGCCGCTACGTGCTGCTCAGCGATCCGGCCACCACGCCGGCCCAGCCGCTGCTGGCCGCGGTGCTGCTCGATCCCACGCCGGCCGTGCGGGCCTTCTGGCAGCACGCCGGCTTCGGCGAGCTCAAGCTCGACGCGGTGATTCGCTGACCGGCGCGGTGCGGGCTGCGCAGTGCAGCACGCGGTCGCGGCCCAGGCGCTTGGCGGCGTACATCGCCTCGTCGGCGCGCTGCACGAGACGGGCCGCGTTCTCGGCGTCGTCGGGGGCGAGCGCGTAGCCGATGCTCGCGGTCACGCGATGGCCGCCCGGCAGGCCACCGTCGCTGCGCCGCACCGCGTCCAGCAGGTGCAGGGCCAGCGCATGCGCACCGGCCTCGTCGCGCACGCGCGCCAGCACCAGGAACTCGTCGCCGCCGATGCGGCCGACGGCATCGTCGACCCGCACCGCGGCCTGCAGCGCCACCGCGGCGGCCACCAGCAGGCGGTCACCCTCGCGATGGCCGAGCGTGTCGTTGACCGCCTTGAAGCCGTCGAGGTCCACGAAGAACAGCGCCACCGGGGCATCGCGCGCGGCCGGCAGCGCGGCCTCGATGCGCTCCATCATCGTGCGGCGGCTGTAGGCGTCGGTCAGCGGGCAGCGCTCGACATTGCGCTGCAGCCGCTGCTGCGCGACCGTCAGCTCGTGCACGTCGATGGTGACCGTGTAGAGGCCGAGGATCCGGCCGGCCTCGTCGCGGTCAGGGACGTAGCTGGTGCGCATCCAGCGTGCGCCGACGCCGGCCAGCTCCACCAGCCGCGTGTACTGCGTCGCCTCGCCGGCCAGCGAGCGCTCGAACCAGGGTCGATGCTCCTCCCAGCGGCGCGCGCCGCGCACCTCGCCGATGTGCCGGCCGAGCACCTCCTGCGCGCCCATGCCGGACGCGTCGACGTAGGCCTTGTTGACGAAGCGCACGATGAAGTCGCGGTCGACATAGGTCAGCGGGTAGGGGATGTGCTCGGTGAAGCGGTCGAGCCGGCGCCGCGCTGCCTCGAGCGCCTGCCGCGCGACCACGTCGTCGTGGATGTCGAAGGCGATGGTGTAGATGGCGTCGACGCGGCCCGCGGGGTCGCGGTCCGGGAAGGCCTGGATGCGCGCCCAGCGCGGCGATCCGTCGCGATGCGTCAGCAACCGCTCGTAGCAGACCGTCTGCCCGCCGAAGGCGCGGCCGAAGGCGGCCTCGGCCGCGGCCCAGGCGGCGTCGCCGTAGATCTGCGCCAGCGTGCGTCCCAGCAGATCCACACGGGGGCGGCCGGCCCAGGCCAGGTAGGGCTCGTTGCAGAAGATCAGCCGGTGCTCGGCGTCCCAGCGGCCGATCGGCAGGTCGATGGCGTCGACCAGCCGCTCGATGTGGCCGATGCGGGGATCGCCGGCAGCCTGCTGCATCGCGTCGCTCCCCAGGCGTGCGGCCTCAGAGCGGGATGCGGCCGCGCCAGATGTCGGCGTACATGCGCCAGTCGCCCAGGAAGCTGTAGAGCGGGCGCTTGAAGGAGGCGGGCTTGTTCTTCTCGAACACGAAGTGCCCGACCCAGGCGAAGCCGTAGCCACAGAGCAGGCCGTAGAGCAGGTACTGCGGCCGGCCGGTGGCGATCAGCATCCCGAAACAGACGAGGGCCAGCGTCGAGCCGGCGAAATGCAGGCGTCGGCAGCTGCGGTTGCGATGCTCGCCCAGGTAGTAGGGGTAGAAGTCGGCGAAGCGCCGGAAGGCCCGCGGGTCGGCCGCGGCCAGGTCATCGGCGGGGGAGCGGTCCATCGTCGGCCCTCGGGGTTCAGCGCTCGGCGAGCAGGAAGTCCTTCAACGCATTCAACACGTCGTCGGGAGCCTCGGCCATCAGGGAATGTCCGGCGGGGATCGTCACGACCCCCGCCTGAAGGGCCTGCGCCAGCCCGGCGGCCGCCTTGGGCAGCGTCATGCCGTCCTTGGCGCCCAGGATCAGCCGCACCGGGCAGCGGACGCGCTCGGCCGCCTGCAGCGCACCGGCGTAGCGGTCGCAGACGCCGAAGTCGTGGTGGAAGAGGTTGCCGTGGCCGGCCTCGGCGTAGCCGGCCAGCATGCGCCGCATCACCGCGCGGTTCGCGCCATGCGTCCAGGTGCCGGGGCCTGGATTGGCCGGCTTGGCGGCCAGCGTGGAGTGCGAGAACGCATTGACCATGTCGATGGCCTTCCACGGCGCGTTCAGCGCGGTCTCCAGCAGCGCTGGCGAGACCTTCATCGGAAACGCGGTGCCGATCATCGCCAGCTGCGTGACCTGCAACTCAGCATCGCCGGCGAGCCGCGCCGCCGTCTCCAGGGCGATCAGCGAGCCCATGCTGTGCCCGGCGAGCGCGACGTGCCGAGGGCCGGCGGCGCGCAGCAGCGCCACCAACCAATCGGCTGTCGCCTCGATGTTGGGCAGCGCCGGCCCGGCACTGCGGCCGTGGCCCGGCAGATCGACGACCAGCACCGAGCGGCCGTGGTGTGCGAGGTAGCGGCTCTGCAGCGCCCAGACGCTGTGGTCGTGCATCGCGCCGTGGACCAGCACGGCGCAGGGCAGGCTCGCATCGAAGGCCTTGCCACCGGTGTAGGCATAGGCCTCGCGGCCGTCGACAGCGAGCCTCATCGCGGCGCCTTTCGCCGGGCCGCCCCAGGGAAGGCGCGCGCCCCCACGGAGGGCAGCGAGCGGCAGCGAGCATGGGGGCTCATGTTCTCTCCGCGGCCTTGAGGGCTCGCCCCAGGTCGTCGATGAGGTCGTCGGCATCTTCCAGGCCGATCGACAGGCGGATCGTGCCCGGCGTGATGCCGGCCCGGGCGAGCGCCGCGTCGTCCATGCGGAAGTGCGTGGTCGAGGCCGGATGGATCACCAGCGAGCGGCAGTCGCCGACGTTGGCCAGGTGCGAGAAGATCTTCAGCGCCTCGATGAAGGCGCGGCCCTGCCTCCGACTGCCTTTCAGTGCGAAGCTGAACACCGCCCCGCAGCCGCGCGGCAGCAGCCGCTGAGCGAGCGCATGGTCGCGGTGCGTCTCCAGCTCGGGATAGCCGACACGGTCGACCATCGGGTGCGCGGCCAGGTAGGCGACCACCTTGCGGGTGTTCTCGACGTGACGCGCCATGCGCAGCGGCAGCGTCTCGATGCCCTGCAGGATGGTCCAGGCGGTGTGCGGGCTCATGCAGGCACCGAAGTCGCGCAGACCCTCGCGGCGCGCGCGCAGCAGGAAGGCGCCGACGGTGCTTTCCTCGCTGAACACCATGCCGTGGAAGCCGTCGTAGGCCCGCGTCAGCTCCGGGAAGCGCCCCGACTTCTCCCAGTCGAAGGCGCCGCTGTCGACCAGCACGCCGCCGACCACGGTGCCGTGGCCGCACAGGAACTTGGTCGCCGAGTGGTAGACGAGGTCGGCGCCATGGTCGAAGGGGCGCATCAGCCAGGGCGTGGTCAGGGTCGAGTCGACCAGCAGCGGCAGGCCGTGCTCGTGGGCGATCGCGGCGACGCGCGGGATGTCCAGCACGTCCAGGCCGGGGTTGCCGAGCGTCTCGGCGAACAGCAGCCGTGTCTCGGGCCGTATCGCGGCGCGCCAGCCATCGATGTCGTGCGGCTGCACGAAGGTGGTGGCGATGCCGAAACGCGCCAGCGTGTAGTGCAGCAGGTTGTGCGAGCCGCCGTAGAGCGCCGCGCTCGACACGATGTGCGAGCCGGCGCCGGCCAGCGTCGCGATCGCCAGATGCAGCGCTGCCTGGCCGCTGGCGGTGGCGATGGCGCCGGCACCGCCCTCGAGGGCCGCGACGCGCTCTTCCAGCACCGCGTTGGTCGGGTTGGAGATGCGCGAATAGACGTGCCCGGCGCGCTCCATGTTGAACAGCGCCGCGGCGTGGTCGCTGTCCTGGAACACGAAGGAGGTCGACAGGTGCAGAGGCACCGCGCGTGCGCCCGTGGCGGGGTCGGGCGCCGCACCGGCATGCAGCGCTAGGGTGTCGAAGCCGGGATCGGAGGCACCGGGCATGGGGGACTCGGCGATGGTCGGGGAAAGGCATTGTGGGCTATATTGAATCGACGGCGGCAGCGTGGAGGCCGCCCCGATCCGGCCAAGGAGACTTCGATGAAGGTCAGCGACATCCTGCGCGTCAAGGGGGGCACCCTGTACACCGTGACGCCCGACCAGCCCCTGGCCGACGCGGTGCGCACGATGGCCGAGCGCGACATCGGCTCCCTCGTCGTGATGGACCACGGCGACCTGGTCGGCATCCTCACCTTCCGCGAGGTCATCCTCGCGATCGTCGGCAACGACGGCTCGGTCGGCGACACCCGCGTGCGCAGCGTGATGGATGACGCCCCGCTCACCTGCACGCCGGACACCGAGATCGACGAGCTGCGCCGCCTGATGCTCGGTCGCCACGCGCGCTACACGCCGGTCATGTCGCAGCGCACGCTGATGGGCGTGATCTCGTTCTACGACGTCGCCAAGGCCGTTGTCGACGGACAGGACTTCGAGAACCGCATGCTCAAGGCCTACATCCGCGACTGGCCGGTCGGCGAAGAAGAGGCCGCCCAGCAGCAGCGGCAGTGAACGCGCCCCCGGGCTTGCGGGGGGTGCGGCGCGTGCGTTAGTTGACGCGGGGCCGGATGCCCTGTCTCGGGGTGTTACGGGGACTGACGCGACGAGCCGGAAAGACCGATGCTCCATGCAGGGACTGCAGGAGCATCGCCATGAACACGCTGTCGGCTTCCACGGGTTTCGCGCGCTGCGGCTTCGCCCTCGCGCTGGCGGCCTGTTGCGCTGCGGCGGCGGCGACCGACCCCGAGGTGGCCGAGCGCGCCAGCGAGCCGGCCCAGGCGCCGATGCAATGGAGTGCCCCGCGCTCGGTGCCCTTGTGGTCGGTGCGTGCCGCCGAGGACCTGCGGCCGCAGCGGCCCGCGACCAGCAGCGGCTTGAGCATCGTCGAGCTGCCCTCGCAGACCATCCCCGGCACGCGCGCACCGCGACCCCAGCACGCGCTCAGCATCCAGTCGCAGGCGCCGCAACGCATGCTCCGGTCGATGGGCATCGAGGCGACCGACTGCGCCACCCGCCTGCGCATGCCCTCCAAGCTGAAGCAGAGCGGGGGCAGCATCAACCTCAGCGTGCAGGCGCACGTCGGCCTGGCCTGCCGGTTCTAGCGGCGAACGGCGCCTCAGCGCAGCAGCGGGTTGCGCATCGTCTCGCCCTTCTTGGTGCAGATCGCCTCGGACACGCTGCGTCCGATCACGCTGATCGACCCGCCGACGAAGCAATTGAAGTCCTGGCCGGACTTGGTGCGCACGCTGTAGCGCGTGGTCGTGCCTTCGTCTACGCGGTTGCTGATCGTGAAGGCGCTCTTGTCGAGGCCGAGCGCGAACGCGGTGCGATCGACGACCGCCTGATCGGTGACGGCGACCGAGGCGCAGGCCGTGGTCAACGCGGCAGACAGCGCGAGAAGGCAGGTTCTGGTGGGATTCATGGCAGCTTCCGTGACAGGGGTGAAGGGCGGACGCACGGGGCCTGCAGGCCCCGTGCGTCCGGATCCGGTGCAGGGAGTCGTCAACGCCTGAGGTTGGCCCACAGGCTGTTGCGTACCGTGCTGCCGGCGATGTCGTCCTGGGCCCAGGTGCACACCGACTGACCGGCGGCGTTGGTCATGCAGGGGACATTGGCCTTGACGTCGCCGACGCCGGTCTCCAGCAGCGTGGCCGCACTCCAGCTCCCGCCCCAGGGCAGGTCGCGGGCGTACAGGTTCTGCGTCGCGTCGGTCGGGTTGGGCCACTGGCTGACGCTGCGGTAGGCCAGCACGGCGCGGCCGTCGGGGCCGATGCCCAGCGCGTGGCCGCTGCTGTAGCTGTTCACCTGCGCCGGCGCCGTGAAGCCCGAGCCCGGTGCATAGCTCATCGCCTTGACCGCGAAGATGCCCGACGACCAGGCGATCACGGCGCGGCCATCGGCCACCATCGCGATCTGGATGCGCGCCGAGAAGCCGCTGTTGACCTGCCCGGCATCGACCTCGCTGGCCGTACCCCAGGCAGCGGTCGCGGCGTCGTAGCGGTTGACGTAGAGCGAGCTGCCCTGGTGCCAGGCCACGACGGCGTTGCCGCTCGCGTCGGTGGCGATGCGCGGCCGCGACGAGTCGCTCACGTCCGTCAGCACTTCCTCGATGCGCACCGGTGTCTGCCAGGCGCTGCCGACCAGGCGATTGGCCTTCATGCTGTCGTTGCTGTCGCCGGGGTTGCGCTCGCGCCAGACTGCGATCAGGCCGCCCTGCGCGCCGAGCGCCAGCTGGGCGTCGCGCGTTGCCAGGTCGGTGAAGCTCACATCGGCCCAGGCCGTCCACTGGCTGCCGCCGGCGGCCAGACGGCTGTAGAGCACGTCGTTGCTGCCGATGCCGAGCATGTGCACGTCGCCGCTCGCATCGATCTCGGCGTCCGCCAGCTCGCCGCTGCCGCTGGCCGGCGGGACAAAGGCGGTCGCCGACCAGCCCGAGACCGCGCTGTAGCGGCGCGTCTCGAAGTTGTGGCGGATCCAGACCGCGTTGCCGGCCGCGTCCATCAGCAGCTGGCCCGTCACTAGGTCGACCGACGAACTGGAGGTGCTCAGGTTCGGGACCTGAACTGCCGCGGCCCAGCCCTGTCCGGCGACGTAGCGCCGCGAGAACACCTTGCGGGTGCTGCCGTTGGGCAGGCCGTCGGACTGCTCCCACACCACCAGCGCGTTGCCGGCGCCGTCGATCGCCGACAGCAGGTTGGTGTCGGCGAAGGTGTTGGTGTCGGCGACATTGAAGTCGTTGCTGTTCTCCAGCAGCGTCGCTGTGCCCCAGGCGAGGGCCGGGCCCTGGCTGACGATGAAGCTCGCGCCGACGTTGCGCGCTGCGCTCATCGCGACCGTGCAGGTTGGCGACGATCCGGAGCAGGCGCCGCTCCAGGCCTGGAAGACCTGGCCCTGGCCCGGCGTCGCCGTCAGCACGACGCTGGTGGATGCGGCATAGCTCGCGCTACAGGTGCTGCCGCAGTCGATGCCGACCGGCTGCGAGCCGACGCGGCCGCTGCCGCTCACCGTGACCGCCAGCGGGAAGGTGGTGCTGCCCTGCGCGACGAAGGTGGCCGAGGCCGCGGTCGCCTGCGTGACCGTCACGGTGCAGCTGTTGCCGCTGGTGCCGGCGCAGGCGCCGCCCCACAGCTGCAGCACCGAGCCGGCAGCCGGCGTGGCGGTCAACGTGACCGCGGTGTTGGTCGCCACCGTGGTGCTGCAGCTCGTGCCGCAATTGATGCTGCCCGACGCGGTGGAAAGGCTACCGTTGCCGGTGACGCTGACCGTCAGCGCAAAACTGGACGGCGGCGGAGGCGTCCCGCCCCCGTCGCCGCCGCTCCCGCCGCCGCCGCTCCCGCCGCATCCGGCCAGCGTCAGGGCCGCCACGGCCCATGCCGACCACCACCAGGACTTGCGTCCCCGCTCCAACGCCTTCGTCATCGCCTCTCCTTGATGAATTTCTGTTCGATCGGATCGAGCCCACGGACCGGTGGGCAAGCGCGGCGGATGCTAGGCTTGCGCCCCTTGCGGCGTCGGCACGTGGCGGCAACGCGCAGTTAACGAATCGGTAACGCCACCCATTTCCACTATGGAACGACCTGCGTTCTGCTATCGCTTCGGCACCGCCGAGTTCGACGAGGCCCGTTTCGAGCTGCGCGTCGCGGGCCTGCCCGTCGACGTCGAGCGGCGTGCGCTGGAGGTGCTGGCCTACCTGCTGCGGCATGCCGGCGAGGTGGTCACCAAGGACGAGCTGCTGCGCGAGATCTGGGCCGGCCGCATCACGGTCGACAAAGTGCTGCCCAACGCGATCAACAAGGTGCGCCGGGCGCTGGGTGAGGCCAACGCCAGCCACATCTCGACCCAGGCCCGCATCGGCTACCGGCTGGACGGCGCGGTGACGCGCACCGCCGTCGGCCGGCAGTTCGCTAGCACGCTGGACCCGGGCGTCGGGCTGGCGGTGCCGGGTCGCCCCAATTTCGTGCTGCAGCGGCAGCTCGGCCGCACCACCGGCAGCGAGGTCTGGCTCGCCGAGCACCAGAAGACCCGCGAGCAGCGCGTCTACAAGTTCGCGCTCGACGCCGACCGTCTGCGCGCGCTCAAGCGCGAGGTCACGCTGCTGCGCGTGCTGCACGAAGGCGTCGAGGACAGTCGCCACTTCGTCGAAGTGCTCGACTGGAACTTCGAGGCGCCGCCGTTCTTCCTGGAGTGCCGCTACGGCGGCCTGCCCCTGGCCGCCTGGGCCGAGGCCCACCTGGACCGGCTGGACACTCCGGCGCGGCTGGCGCTGTTCCTGCAGATGGCCGACGCGGTCGCGGCGGCGCATGCGGTCGGCGTGCTGCACAAGGACCTGAAGCCCGCCAACGTGCTCGTGATGGGCGATGCAGACCGGCCCGAGCTGCGCCTCACCGACTTCGGCAGCGGCCAGTTGCTGGAGCCCGACCGTCTCGGGCAGCTCGGCATCACGCGCATGGGCATGACGGTGGACGACCGTGCCGGCCTCGAAGCCGTGTCCGGGACGCCGCTGTACATCGCGCCCGAGCTGTTCGCCGACCAGGCCCCGACGGTGCGCAGCGACGTGTTCGCGCTCGGCATCCTGCTGTATCAGCTGCTGACCGGGCGCATCGGCCAGCCGATGGCCTCCGGCTGGGAGTCGGGAGTCGGCGACGAACTGCTGCGCGAGGACCTGCAGCTCGCCACCCACGGCAACCCGGAGCGCCGCCTGTCCAGCGTGGCCGAGTTCGCCGACCGCCTCCGCCGGCTCGAGCCGCGCCGCGCCCAGCGGGCCGAGCAGCGCCGCGCTGAAGAGGCCTTGCTGCGCGACCGCGAAGCCCTGGCGCGCGCGCAGGCCCGCCAGCCGATCGCGCGGGCGCTGTTCGCCGTGCTGCTGCTGGGCGTGGTCGTCGCCGTGTGGCTGCAGCAGCAGGCGGTCGGCGCGCGCAACCAGGCGCGTGCCGAGCGCGACCGCGCGACCGCGCTGGCGCGCTTTCTCGACGAGGACCTGATCGGGCGCTCCAACCCGCTGGTGTCGGCCAAGGGACCCGACGCAACGCTGCGCGAGCTGCTGCTGTCGGCGCGCGAGCAGGTGCCAGCGCGCTTTGCCGGCCAGCCGGGCACGGAGGCGGCGATTCGCAGCAGCCTGGCCTCGCTGTTCAGCGCGGTCGATCTGTTCAAGGACGCCGAGGCCGAGGCGCGGCGCGCGCTCGAGCTGCAGGAGCGCGACGGCGAGGCGGCCACCGAGCCCGCCCTGCAAGCGCGCGCGGTGCTGGTGCGCGCGCTGAGCCGTATGGGGCGCTACGATGATGCGGCCCGAGAGCTGGCCGAACTCGAGCGGCTCGGTGCATCGGCCGCAGGCTCGCGGCAGACCTCGCGCGTCGCGACGGCGCGCAGCACCTTGCTGATCGGCCGCGGAGAATTTTCGCAGGCCGCCGCCGAGTTGCGCATGGCGATCCAGGGCATCGATGCCGGCGATCCCGGCAAGACCGCGCTGCACGACGCCTTGCGCCTGGACCTGATCACCACGTTGTCGCTGGCCGGGCAGGATGCGCAGGCCCTCGAAGAGGGCCGTCGGCTGATCGAGGAGGCGCAGGCTCGCCCGGGCCCGCACGAGCTGCTGGTCGCGCTGGCGCGGCTGGCGCTGGTGCGCGCGCAGGGCGAGGACCATGCTGCTGCCGAGCAGCTGCTGCTGGAGGCGCGGCCGACCATCGTCGCGCGGCTCGGCGAGAACCACTCGCGCCACCTGCAGCTGCTCAACGAACTGCTGGGTGTCGCTTTCCGCCGGGGCGACTGGCCGCGGGCGATCGGCTACGCGCAGTCGGTGCACGAGCGCGTGCGCGCCAAGTTCGGCGACGGGCACGCGCTGACCTACGTCACCCTGCTCAACTGGGCCCGAACCTTGAGCGAGGCTGGCCAGCCGCAGCAGGCGGTGGACAAGGCGCGCAGCGCGCACGAGCAGCTGCAGCGACTCGTCGGGGCGGCGTCACCTCAGACCCAGGATGCGGCTTTCGTGCTGGCGCTGGTCGAGCTCGATCTCGGCAATGCGCGGCGCGCGCAGCTGCTGATCGACCAACTCGATGCCGCGGTGCTCGAGTCGGGCCGCGCCACCGGGCAGTGGCCGGCCGCGATCGACGCGTTGCGCGGCACCGCGCTGCAGCTGCGCGGCGAGCCGGTCGCGGCCCGGCCGCTGCTGGACGCGGCGTTGGCCGCGCTGAAGTCCGAAGAGGATCTGAGCCGGCCGAGCCGCCTCTATCTCGCCGCCAAGCAGGCCCGCGCGCGCCTGCCCGAGCCGGCGCGCGGCGCGCCCGGGTGACAATCGGCGCCGAACCCGGTTCTCCGCATCCTGCGTCGCCCACCATGTCCGGCTCCACCCTCGGCCATCTCTTTCGCGTCACGAACTTCGGTGAATCCCACGGGCCGGCGATCGGCTGCGTGATCGACGGTTGCCCGCCCGGCATGAGCCTGAGCGAAGCCGACATCCAGCCCGAGCTCGACCGCCGCCGCCCCGGCACCTCGCGCCACGTCACGCAGCGCAACGAGCCCGACGCGGTCGAGATCCTGTCGGGCGTGTTCGAGGGCCGCACCACCGGCACGCCGATCTGCCTGCTGATCCGCAACACCGACCAGCGCAGCAAGGACTACGGCAATCTGCTCGACACCTTCCGCCCCGGCCACGCCGACTACACCTACTGGCACAAGTACGGCCTGCGCGACCCGCGCGGCGGCGGACGCAGCTCGGCGCGCCTGACCGCGCCCATGGTCGGTGCCGGCGCGGTGGCGAAGAAGTGGCTGCGCGAGCAGCACGGCGTCACCTTCCGCGGCGGCATGGCCGCGCTGGGCGGGATCGACATCGCCTTCGAGGGCTGGCAGCACGTGGGGGCCAACCCCTTCTTCGCCCCCAATGCGAGCCAGATCGCGCAGTTGGAGGAGTTCATGGACCAGCTGCGCAAGGACGGCGATTCGGTCGGCGCGCGCATCGTGGTCGAAGCCTCGGGGGTGCCGGTCGGCTGGGGCGCGCCGCTGTTCGACAAGCTCGACGCGGACATCGCCCACGCGATGATGGGGATCAACGCCGTCAAGGGCGTCGAGATCGGCGCGGGCTTCCGCAGCGTGGCGCAGCGCGGTTCGGAGCACGGCGACGAACTCACGCCGCAGGGCTTTCGCAGCAACCATGCCGGCGGCATGCTGGGCGGCATCAGCACCGGCCAGGACATCACGGTGTCGGTCGCGATCAAGCCCACCAGCTCGATCCGCGTGCCGCGCCAGTCCATCGACCGGCAGGGCGATCCGGTCACGGTCGAGACCTTCGGCCGCCACGACCCCTGCGTCGGCATCCGCGCCACGCCGATCGCCGAGGCGCTGCTGGCGCTGGTGCTGATGGACCATGCGCTGCGCCACCGCGCTCAGTGCGGCGACGTGGCGCTACCGGTGAAGCCGATCCCGGGGTCGGTGGTCTAGGTCCGCGGGCGCAGGCGCGGAGCGGCAGCGGGGCCGGCTGCGGGGCTGTACTCCGCTCATGTCCCCCGGCATCGGCCTGCGGCCGACGCCTCCTCATTTACTTCGCTGCGCACAGCCCCGCAGCCAGCCCCGCTGTTCACCACCGGTTCGTATCGCAGCTCGGCACCCGCTCGATGCACCAAGCGACAAGCGGCAGTACGCTCCGAACCTATGCAAACCACCCGCCTCGGCCGCACCGGCCTCGTCGTTTCTCGCCTGGCGCTGGGCATGATGACCTACGGCACGCCGAGGTGGCGGCCCTGGGTGCTGGACGAGGCGGCGAGCCGCCCGCTGGCGCAGCGTGCCGTCGAGCTGGGGGTCAACTTCTTCGACACCGCCGACATGTACTCGGCCGGCGAGAGCGAGGTGCTGACCGGGCGCTTCGTCCGCGAGTTCTGCCGCCGCGAGGAGGTCGTGATCGCCACCAAGCTCTTCTTCCCGGTCGTCATGGACCCGAAGACCGCGAAGCCCGGCCCCAACCAGCAGGGCCTGGGCCGCAAGCGCATCTTCCATGCGGTCGACGACTCGCTGCGGCGCCTGGGCACCGACTACATCGACCTGTACCAGATCCACCGCTTCGACCCGCACACGCCGGTCGAGGAGACGATGGAAGCCCTGCACGACGTCGTCAAGGCCGGCAAGGTGCGACACCTCGGCGCCAGCTCGATGTGGGCCTGGCAGTTCGCCAAGATGCAGGAAGTGGCGCGACGCCACAGCTGGACGCCGTTTGCCAGCATGCAGAACCACTACAACCTGGCCTACCGCGAGGAAGAGCGCGAGATGCTGCCGCTGTGCCGCGACCAGGGCGTGGCGGTGCTGCCCTGGAGCCCGTTGGCGCGAGGCTTCCTGGCCGGCAACCGGGCCGCCGGCGACAAGACGGCCGGGGCGACCTCGCGTGCCCAGACGGACGACATCGCCCAGAACTACTATTACCGCGTCAGCGACTTCGCCACGGTCGACCGCCTCAAGGCCATGGCCGCCGACAAGGGCGTGAGCCCGGCCACGCTGGCCTACGCCTGGCTGCTGCATCAGCCGGGCGTCACCGCGCCGATCGTCGGTGCCAGCAAGCTGCGGCAGCTGGACGATGCGGCGGCGGCCGTCGAGTTGCCGTTGACTGCCGATGATCTGAAGGCGCTGGCCGCAGGCTACGAGCCCCATCCGGTGCTCGGGCACGCGTAGCGGCGGCGCCTCACTTCGCCGCCGGCTCCGGCGGTATGCCGGCCGCCAGCGCCGCGGCGACATAGCGCTGCTGCAACTCGACGGCCGAGTCATCGAAGTGGTCCTTGAAGGCGCGCGTGGTCATCGTCGGCACCTGCTCCAGCAGCGTGGCTGCATCCTGGCGCGCCTCGTCGAGGCGGCCGGTCTCGACCAGCGCGGCGATGCGGTGCCGGCGGCAGATGACGTAGCGCGGTGCCTTGAGCAGGCAGTCGTTGGCCATGCGCAGCGACTCGTCGTGGCGACGCGCAGCCCACAAGGCACTGGCCCGGTTCGACTTGATGTAGGCCGGCGGCAGCGGATTGAGATCGAGCGCATGAGCAGAGCTGACGAGGCCGGCATCGACCTGGCCCAGTGACAGTTGCACGCGCCCGAGGAACTGCCAGCAATCCGCGTCGTTCGGGCCCAGCTCCACGCAGCGCTGGGTCGCTGCCAGCGCCCCCCGGAAGTCGCGGCTGTCGGCCAGCGCGATCGCCTCGGCGAAGTAGGCCGCCGGCAGCTCCGGGTCGAGCTGGATCGCGCGGCGGATCGGCACCAGCATCTCCGGCAGCCGGCCCGGATGCCATTCGCCGGTCTGGCGCAGCATGGAGTCGAGCGCATTGAGCATGCCGAGGTAGAGCTGGGCCGGCGCGTAGTCGGGGTCGATCGCGATCGCCTGTTGCAGCAAGGCGCGCGCCTCTCGTGTCGCATCGGGCTGGAACTGGTGCTTGAGCGCGGCCGCGCGCAGGGTCATCGCATAGACGTCCAGCGTCTTCGGCGGGCGCGCCAGCGCCGTGCGCTCCTCGCTCTGGCGCATCTGCGAGTGCACGGTGCCGGCGATGCGCCGCACCAGTGCGTCGCGGGTGGCGATGACGTTGAGCGAGTCGGCCGCGTGTTGCGAGGCCCAGACCACATGCCCGTCGCGGCTGTCGATCATCTCGATGCCGATGCGCAGCAGCTCGCCGTCGCGGCGCACGCTGCCATCGACCAGGTAGCGGCTGCCGAGCTGCTCGCCGATGCGCGCGGGCGGCAGGTCCTTGCCGGCGAAGCTGAAGCTGGACTGGTAGGCGACGACGCGCAGGTCGCGGTTGCGCGCCAGCTCGGCGATCAGATCCTCGGCCACGCCGCGCGCCACCTGCTGGTCGGCGGGGCCACCGTCCGGGGCCTTGAAGGCGAGGATTGCGACCGAGGGTCGGTCGGGCATGCGCTGGTCCGCCATCGCGGCCGGTGGCGCGGCGACGCTGGCCGGGCGGGTGATCGTCCAGGCGATCGCGGCCACGACGAGCGCAGCCGCCAGCAGGGCGAGCGCGAGGCCCCGACGGGCGGGTGCGGCCGGCCCACCGGGCGCGGTGACCGCGGCCACCGGCAGTGGCTCGACGGGCAGCGCGGCCGGGCCTGCCGAATGCGACGCGGCCTCGGCCGGCGGCATCAACGCATCGGCCACCAGCGTGTAGCCGCGCCGCGGCACGGTCTTGAGGAGGCGGTGGCCGGCGTCACCGAGCGCGCGCCGCACGTCGCCGACGGCCTGCACCAGCGAGTCGTCGGTCACGACGAGGCCGGGCCAGACGGCGCCCAGCAGCTCTTCCTTGGTGACGACGCGCCCGGCGTTTAGTGCCAGGTGGCGCAGCACCTGCCAGGCCTGGGGCCGCAGTTCGACCGGCGTGCCGTCGCCGTCGCGCAGCTCCTCGGCGCCGAGGTCCAGCGTGTAGCCGGCCAGCGGCAGGCGCATGCCCGCTGCCATCAAGCCCTTCACGCTGTCGTTCATGCCGACTCCGATCGGTTCTCTGCCCCGTCTCCGGCCCGGATTGTCTGCCGATTTCGGCGCTGATCGGCGCGTTTCGTCGCCGCATCGGGACTTCGGGCGCAGCGGCGCCGATGCTGGATTCAGGCCCCGCAGCCGCGGTGCCGCAACGCCACATCCGACTAGCCTTCCAAGGAGATTCACATGAACAGGACCTCTCACCACCCGATCGCCCGCACCCTGGCCGCCGCCTGCTGCGCTGCCTGGCTGGCCGCGCCCGCGGTCGCCGCCCCCGACGACGCGCTGGCGGTGCTGAGCTACGTCAAGTACGAAGACGCCTTCAACCGCGGCCAGGTCGAGACAGCGCTGGAGCAGTTCACCGACGACGCCAGTGTGGTCGCCGGGCCGGCGTGCACAGCGCAGAAGCCCTGCATCGGCAAGGCGGCGATCCGCGAGGGGCTGCTGCAGCGCTTCATCGCCGCGAACATCGGCGTCACCGTGCGCGAGCTGAGCTTCGACGGGGCGCAGATCCGCACCCGGGTCGAGATCACCAACGATGTGGTGCGCCAGCGCGGGTTCAAGCGCATCGTCGGCAGCGACACCATCCAGGTGCGCGACGGCAAGATCGCCTCGCTGGTGTTCAAGGCCGACGCCAGCGACGAGGAGACCGGCCGCTACCTGCAGGCTCAGGCCGCGGCGGTGGCGGCGGCGCAGCAGCAGCGCTGACGGCGCGGCCGGCGGCGCGGCCCTCGCCTCGGCGCCGAGTTCCGTCGGCCGGTCGGCCCGCGCCGCAGGTCGGGCGCCGGGACTTGCAGTTCGTCGCACGAGGGACTGACCCGGCGACGGGGCCGGCCTAGACTCGCGCCCCATGACGAAACACACCCCTGCTGCCACCCCCGGCCTGTTCACGAGACGGCGCCTGTGGGTCGGAGTCTCGGTGGTGGTGCTGGCTGCGGCCGGCGCCGCCCTCGCCACCTGGCCCAAGGGCCGCAAGGCCGAGACGGACAAGACCCCGCCGCCGCTGCAGTTTGCGGCCACCGAGGTGATGCGGCCGCTGCTGGCGCCGATGCCGCAGCGCGTCGAGTTCTCCGGGCCGCTGGTCGCACCGCGCACTGCGGTCGTCAAGGCCAAGGCGGCGGGCACGCTGCTGTCGCTCGAGACCGCCGAAGGCCGGCGCGTCCAGGCCGGCCAGCCGCTGGGCCGGATCGACCTGGCCGACCTGAACAGCCGGGTCGATGACCGCGCCGCCAGCGTCGAGTCGGCCCAGGCGATGCTGGCCGAGGCGCAGCGGCTGCACGACTCCAACCAGCGGCTGGCCGAGCAGAACTTCATCTCGCCGATCGTGCTGCAGTCCTCGCGCGCCAGGCTGGATGCCGCGCGCGCCCAGCTGCGCTCGGCCGAGGCGCAGCTCAGCAGCACGCGCATCGGCGTGCGCGAGGCGGCGCTGGTGGCGCCGATCTCCGGGATCGTCGGCAAGCGCCACGTCGTGCCCGGCGAGAAGCTCAGTGCCGAGCAGCCGATCGTCACCGTCGTGGACCTGGGCACGCTCGAGCTGGCCGGGACCGTCGCGACGCACGAGATCTCGCTGCTGCAGCTCGGGCAGCCGGTGCAGGTCACGGTCGAGGGCCGTGCCGAGCCGGTGCAGGGGCGCATCGACCGGATCGCGCCGATGGCCGAGGCCGGCACGCGCGCCATCGGCGTCGTCGTGACGATCGCCAATGCCGACGAGCGCCTGCGCGCCGGCCAGTACGGGCAGGCGCTGGTGCAACTGGACGACCCGACGCCGCGGCTGACGGTACCGGTCACGGCGCTGAGCCAGGCCTCGGGCCAGGACCAGGTGTGGACGATCGAGAACGGCGCGCTGGTGCGGCGCATCGTCATCACCGGGCGCAAGGACGTGGCCAGCGGCCGCGTCGAGGTGCTGAAGGGCCTGACCCCCGAGGCGCAGGTCCTCGTCGTGCGCTTCGACAACCTGAAGGAAG
The DNA here is from genome assembly GCA_964616015.1 of uncultured Methylibium sp. Lineage (GTDB taxonomy): Bacteria > Pseudomonadota > Gammaproteobacteria > Burkholderiales > Burkholderiaceae_C > Methylibium. The sequence continues at coordinate 21,054 of CAZTTC010000037.1, forward strand.
GGGCGCAGGCCCGCGTCGGCGCCTCGGCCCCCGCGCCGGCGGCGCCCGCGACGGCCAGCCGGCCCGGCGCAGCTCCCTCAGCGGCCAAGTCCTGACCCCCGCGGCGTCCGGCCACGAGCCGGCCGCCGACCAACGCCTCCAGAGGGGCCGACACCATGTGGATCACCCGCGTCTCGATCAACAACCCGGTCTTCGCCGCGATGATGATGATCGCGCTGTGCGTGCTGGGCCTGTTCTCCTACGCCCAGCTGCGCGTCGAGCGCCTGCCGGACATCGCGCCGCCCATCGTCTTCGTCAGCATCGCCTACCCCGGCGCCTCGCCCGAGGCGGTCGAGGTCGAGGTCACCAAGCCGGTCGAGCTGGCGCTCAACGGCATCGCGGGCGTCAAGATGATCCGCTCGAACAGCCTGGAAGGCCGCAGCGAGACCGTCGTCGAGTTCAGCCTGGACGCCGACATGGGGCGCGCCGTGCAGGACGTACGCGACAAGGTCGCGGTGCTGCAGGCGGCCTTCCCGCAGGACGTGAAGCCGCCGTTCATCTCGCGCTTCGACGGCGACAACGCGCAGCCGATCGTCTTCCTGTCGCTGATCGGCCCCGACCGCAGCGCCCGGGAGTTGTCGCTGCTGGCCGACCAGGTCGTGCGCAAGCGGCTCGAGCGGGTCGGTGGCGTCGCCCGTGTCGACGTCGGCGGCCTGACGGTGCGCCAGGTGCGCATCGACCTCGACCCGCAGCGCCTGCGCGCCCACGGCCTGACCCCGGCCGACGTGGCCGCGGCGATGAAGCGCGCCAACACCGACGTGCCGGTCGGCATCCTCAAGAGCGCCAGCACCGAGGCGGTGGTCCGCGTCGAGGGCAAGGTGCGCGATGCCAAAGCCTTCGCCGATCTCGTGATCCGCGCCAAGGGCGGCACCGTCGTGCGGCTCGCCGACCTCGGCCAGCTGGTCGAGCGCGAGCAGGAGCCGGTCTCGATCGCGCGCGTCGACGGCGTGCCGGCCATCAACTTCAACGTCTTCAAACAGCAGGATGCCAACATCGTCGAGACCGGCGAGGGCATCAAGCAAGCCGCGGCCGAGCTGCGCAAGGCGATGCCGCCGGGCGTCGAGCTGCGCCTCGTCTACGCCGACAGCGATTGGGTGCGCGACTCGCTCTCGGGCGTGAAGCGCACGCTGATCGAAGGCGCGCTGCTGACGATCGCCATCGTCTTCCTGTTCCTGCACAGCTGGCGCAGCACCGTGATCACCGGGCTGACGCTGCCGATCGCGGTGATCTCGAGCTTCATCGCCGTCTATGCCTTCGGCTTCACGCTCAACTTCATGACGATGATGGCGCTGTCGCTGTGCATCGGCCTGCTGATCGACGACGCGATCGTGGTGCGCGAGAACATCGTGCGCCACATCCACCTGGGCGCCGACCACCCCACCGCGGCGCGCGAGGGCACCGACGAGATCGGCCTGGCGGTGCTGGCCACCACCTTCGCGATCTGTGCGGTGTTCGTGCCGGTGGCCTTCATGAAGGGCATCGTCGGCAAGTTCTTCTTCCCCTTCGGCATCACGGTCACGGTGGCGGTGCTGGTG
>CAZTTC010000038.1:0-22432 GCA_964616015.1 uncultured Methylibium sp.
CAGTCCGCCTTGCACCAGCACCGCCATCATGCCCACGGCAAACAGCGAAAGGCCGTTGTCCTTCGGGCTCCAGCCGAACTTGAACTCGGTGTAGAGGAACCAGCTGGTGTGCAGGCAGAACTGCGCCAGGATGGACAAGCCCATCACCCACAGCAGGATCTCGACACCCTTGAGCTGACGCAGGTTGGCCAATGCGGTGAAGGGGTTGGCGCGCGAAAGCACGAACTCGCGGCGCTTGTCTTCCGGCAGCGACTCCGGCAGCACGAAGTAGCCGTAGACACAGTTCAGCAGCGTCAGGCTGCCCGCCAGCAGGAAGGGCCAGTGCACGTTGTGGTCGCCCAGCAGCCCGCCCAGCACGGGCCCCAGGATGAAGCCCACACCGAACATCGCGCCCAGCAGGCCGAAGTTCTTGGCGCGGTCCTTCGGCTCGGTGATGTCGGCCACGTACGCGTTGGCCACAGCGATGTTGGCGCACACCGCACCACCCATGATGCGCACGGCCAGCAGCATCCAGAACTCGGTGGCCAGTGCCGTGACGAAGAAGTTGACGGCCATGCCGAACAGGCCCAGCAACAGCACCGGCCGGCGGCCGTAGCGGTCGGACAAGGCGCCAAGGATCGGTGCGCTGAAAAACTGCGCCACCGCGAACGCCGCCTGGGCCAGGCCGTAGCCCACCGAGGTGCTGGCACCCGACGCCATGAACGTGCCAATGAGCTTGGGCAGCACAGGCGCGATGATGCCGATCGACATCATGTCGAGCAGCACCGTGATCATGATGAAGGGCATGGCTGCCTGGCGGCTGCTGTGTGATGCCATCGGTGATTGACGTGTTCGGTGGTCTGAAAAAACGGCACCGGCCGAAGCCGGTGTCGCGGGATGTTCAGGGAATCAGGCGGGGCGGACCACCAGGGCCATCCAAAGATGTCGCCCTCGCCTGCTGCGCGTCACTCCATGCGGTAGTTCGGCGCTTCCTTGGTGATCTGCACGTCGTGCACGTGGCTCTCGCGGATGCCGGCCGAGGTGATCTCCACGAACTCGGCCTGGTCGTGCAACTGGTCGACCGTCGCGCAGCCGCAGTAGCCCATCGAGGCGCGCAAGCCACCGGCCATCTGGAACAAGATCGCGATCACCGAGCCCTTGTAGGGCACGCGGCCCTCGATGCCCTCGGGCACCAGCTTGTCGGCGTTGGGGTTGGCGCCCGAGTTGTCCTGGAAGTAGCGGTCGGCGCTGCCCTGCTGCATGGCGCCGATCGAACCCATGCCGCGGTAGCTCTTGTAGCTGCGCCCCTGGAAGAGGACGATCTCGCCCGGCGCCTCTTCGGTGCCGGCGAACATGCTGCCCATCATCACGGTGTGCGCGCCGGCGGCCAGCGCCTTGGCGATGTCGCCCGAGTAGCGGATCCCGCCGTCGGCGATCAGCGGAACGCCCGAGCCCTCGAGCGCCGTGGCGACGTTGTCGATCGCCATGATCTGCGGCACGCCGACTCCGGCCACGATGCGGGTGGTGCAGATCGAACCCGGGCCGATGCCGACCTTCACGCCGTCGGCCCCCGCCTCGACCAGCGCCAGCGCGGCCGCGCCGGTGGCGATGTTGCCGCCGATGACATCGATCTGCGGGAAGTTCTTCTTGACCCAGCGCACCCGGTCGATGACGCCCTGGCTGTGGCCGTGCGCCGTGTCGACCACGATCGCATCGACGCCGGCCTTGACCAACAGTTCGACGCGCTCCTCGGTGCCCTCGCCCACCCCGACCGCGGCGCCAACGCGCAGCTTGCCCTGGGCGTCGCGCGCCGCATCCGGGAAGTTGGTCTGCTTGGTGATGTCCTTGACCGTGAAGAGGCCGCGCAACTCGTTGGCGGCGTTCACCACCACGACGCGCTCCAGCTTGTGCTGGTGCATCAGCGCCTTGGCCTGCTGCAGCGTCGCGCCTTCGTTGACCGAGATCAGGCGCTCGCGTGGCGTCATGATCTCGCGCACCGGCGCGTCCAGGCGGGTCTCGAAGCGCAAGTCGCGGCCGGTGACGATGCCGACCACCTTGCCATCGTCGACGACCGGGAAGCCCGAGATGCCGTGCTGGCGCGACAGTTCGATCACGTCGCGCACCCGCACGCCGGACGAGATGGTGATCGGGTCGCGCAGCAGGCCGGACTCGTAGCGCTTGACGCGCGAGACCTCGGCAGCCTGCTGCTTGGGCGGCAGGTTCTTGTGCACGATGCCGATGCCGCCTTCCTGGGCCAGCGCGATCGCGAGTCGGGCCTCGGTCACCGTGTCCATCGCGGCGGACACCAGCGGCAGGTTCAGGGAGATGTTGCGCGACAGGCGGGTGGCGAGGCTGGTGTCGCGCGGCAGGACCTGGGAATAGGCCGGCACCAGCAGCACATCGTCGAAGGTGAGTGCCTTGCCGAGTAGGCGCATGGGAAGAGCTCCTTCGCAAAAGCAAATTATACGGATGGGGTGCGGCCGCGACGGCAGGGCGTGATAAATCCACGCTTCGTCGGCGCCGTCGTGTGCGCACCCCGCGGGCGCGGTGTGCGCGCATGCCGCAACGCAGGGGGCACCGCTAAACTGGCCGCATGAGCTTCACACTGTCCCGCGGGTGCGCCGGCTTGATGATCGGCCTGATCGCCCTGGCCTGCCTGCCGGTCCATGCGCAGTGGAAGTGGCGCGATGCGAGCGGCCGCGTCCAGTACAGCGATCGTCCCCCGCCACCGAACACGCCGGCCAAGGACATCCTGCAAAGCCCCATCGTCGCGGCGGCGCCCAAGCTGGTGCCGGCCAGCGCGCCGGAGGGCGTGGCCCCGGCTGCCGCCGCGGCCAGTGCCGTCGATCCGGCGCTCGAAGCCAAGCGCAAGCAGGCCGAGCAACAGCAGGAAGCACAGCGCAAGGGCGACGAGGCCAAACAGGCTCAGGCCCGCGCAGAGAACTGCGAACGTGCACGTGCCGCGATGCGTAACCTCGAGAGCGGCCAGCGCATCGCTCGCATCAACGACAAGGGCGAGCGCGAGATCCTCGACGACAGCGCGCGTGCCCGTGAGCTCGAGCAGGGTCGCCGCGCCATCGCCAGCGAGTGCCGCTGAGGCCTGCTCAGCCTTCGCTCCTGCCGGCCCCGCGCCTCGGCGCTCGCGCGGACTGGCGGCGCTGCCGCAGCCGGCGCGCCTCCTTCGGATCGACCCGCAAGCCCCGATAGACCTCGACGCGGTCGCCGTCGCGCAGCAACTCGTCGACGCGCCGCGGCCGTCCCCAGACGCCGATCCGCTGCCGCTCCAGGTCGATCTCCGGATGGCGCTGGAGCAAGCCGCTGCGGCGGAGCGCCTCGCCCACGGTGCAGGGCTCCGCCAGGCACAGCTCGACCCGGTCGACGACGCGCGCCGCGGGGCTGTACGCGATCTCGACGCGCAGGCCGGGCCGGTCAGCGCGGACCATGCACCTGCTCGGCCCGCCGGACGAAGGAGTCGACCAGCGTGTTGGCGATGCGGTCGAACACCGGGCTCACGACCGCCTCCAGCGCACCGCTGCTGAAGGCATAGCGCAGGTCCAGTTCGACACGCGACGCGCGCAGCGCGGCCTCGCCGTCCGCCGGCGTACCGACGGCGACGAAGCGCCACTGGCCTGCGAGCTGCGAGAACGGGCCGTCGACCAGCGCCACCGTCACCGACTCGCCGTCGACATGGGTGTTGCGCGTCGTGAAGGCATGCCGGACGCCGTGGTAGGCCAGATGCAGGCGGGCCGTCATTCCCGCCGGACCGGCGTCCAGCACCTCGGCCCGCTCGCACCACGGCAGGAACTGCGGGTAAGCCGGGATGTCGGTCACGAGACCGTACATCTCGCGCGCCGAGTACCACAGCAGGACCGACTTCTTGACGTGCTTCATAGAATCGGAGGAATTCTATTGAGACCCCGGATGGCAATTGCAGAGAACAAGAAGGCCCGCTTCAACTACACGCTCGAGGAACAGTACGAGGCCGGCATGGTGCTCGAGGGCTGGGAGGTGAAGGCCATCCGCGCCGGCCAGGTGCAGCTGACCGACGGCTACGTCGTCATCAAGGGTGGCGAGCTGTTCCTGATCGGCTGCCGCATCAACCCGCTGCGCGAGGCGTCCACCCACGTGCATCCGCAGGCCGATCGCACCAAGAAGCTGCTGATGAAGGGCGACGAGATCCGGCGCCTGATCGGCAAGGTCGAGCAGAAGGGCTACACCCTGGTGCCGCTCAACCTGCACTACAAGGGTGGTCGCGTGAAGGCCGACATCGCCCTGGCCAAGGGCAAGGACACGCACGACAAGCGCGAAACCGAGAAGAAGCGGGACTGGGAGCGGGAGAAAGGTCGCTTGATGAGAACGAAGGTCTCGTCAGGCCCGAAGGGCTGACGCCGCCCGGCCAGGCCGGGCGGCGACCCACGCGAGCGCCGGCCGCTCGATCCAGCGGTGGAACACCGCCGCGGTGGCCAGACTGGCGGCCCAGGCCGTCAGCAGCCCCAGCGCCTGCACCGGCACCGTGGCCGGCAGGAAGCGCACGAACACGGCGTTGACCACGAGGCAGACGCCGAAGTGCACCAGGAACAGCGAATAGCTGATGCGGCTCAGAGCCTGGACGGCCGGCCACGCCCGGCCCAGCAGCGCTCGACCACGCGGTGCGCCGACGGCGATCGCCAGAGCGACCCACGTCGCCACGGCGATCCGCGGCCGGTACTCGATCACCAGCGCGAGCGCGCTGCCCAGCAGCAGCAGCGCTGCCAGCCGCGGCGACAGCCAGCGCCCCGGCGCTGCGATCCACCACGCGGCCAGGGCGCCGGCCCCGTACGCGCCGAAGAAGTACGGCGCGGCTTCATCCCACCCAGCGTCGCGGTTGAAGTACAACAAGGACAGCAGCACCAGGGCCACCGTCGCTGCGACAGCGGGCATGCGCCCGGCGCCGCAGCGCGATTCCATGCGCGCCGCGATCCAGAGCACGCCGAGGAACATCACGAACAGCTGGAAATCGATCGCGACGTACCAGACGCCGGCCGACAGCGCGTCGACGTTGAGCAGGTCCTGCAGCAGCAGCAGGTGCGCCAGCAGGTCCCAGCCGTCGGCCGCTGCCGGCACCGAGGGATGGTCGAGCCAGCGCCTCGCCAGCGCGGCGCAGGCCAGCACGAAGACCAGCATCGCGGCATAGGGCAGCACCAGTCGCAGGTAGCGGTCGCGCAGGGCCGCCCACGGTGAACCCGGCAGGGCCAGCCGCCCCTCGGGCGCCAGCTGCCGCGCCGCCAGGAAGCCGCCGACCACCAGGAAGACCTGGACCGCCAGCCGCCCCTGCCGTGACAGCCACTCGATCAGCTGAGGCGCCGCGGTCGCCACCACGTCCGACATCGGCCCGTAGAAGGCCAGGTGATGCAGCACGATGAGCTGGGCCGCGACGGCCTTGAGCAGGTCGATCATCGGCAGCCGCCGGCCGGCAGCGGCCGCGAACGAGGGCGCGCCGGTCACAGCGCGCGCAGCGCCTGTTCACAGTCGGCGACAAGGTCGTCGACGTTCTCGAAGCCGAGCGAGAAGCGCACCAGTTTGCCGCGGCCGGCCTGGCCGCGCAGCGTCGCCAGGTCGTAGGGTGCGGCCAGGCTGACCGGCCCGGCCCAGGAATGGCCGATCCTGAAGCGGCGCAGCGCGTCGACGAAGGCGTCGACCTGCGGCTGGCCGTAGCACGGGTCGAACTCGACCGAGAACAGGCCCGCCGCGGCACTGCAGCAGCTGGCCCAGTGCTCGTGCCCGGGCGAGCCCTCGAAGGCCGGGTGGAAGACCTGCACGATCTCGCGCCGACCCTGCCACCAGGCGGCCAGATGCCGGCCCGCGGCGTCCTGTGCGGCGTAGCGCAGCGCCAGCGTCGGCAGCGAACGCAGCACGAACTCGACGTCGTTGGCGCCGACGCCGACGCCGAGCCGCATGTGTGTCGCCTTGAGTCGCTGGTGCAGGGCCTCGTCGCGCGTCGTCACCGATCCCATCAGCAGGTCGGCACCGCCCGAGGGGTACTTGGTCAGCGCCTGCATCGAGATGTCGACGCCCTGCTCGAAGGGCGCGAAGGCGATGCCGGCGCCCCAGGTGTTGTCGAGCGCCACGGTGACGCCGCGCGCGCGGCACGCGCCCACCAGCCCGGCCAGGTCCGGGAACTCCATCGTGATCGAGCCTGCGGCCTCGATCCACACCAGCCGGGTCTGGGGGCCGATCATGGCCGCGAGCGCCGCGACGTCCATCGGGTCGTAGACGCGATGCCCGATGCCCCATTGCGCCAGCTCCTGGCGGGCGAGTTCGCCGCTGGGCCCATAGGCGTTGGACGGCAGCAGCACCTCGTCGCCCGACTTCAGCAGCGACAGGTTCACCAGGGCGATGCCGGCCAGCCCGCTGGGCACCAGCAAGGTCTGCGCGCCGCCCTCGAGCGTGGCGATGCGCGCCTCGAGCGTGAAGGTGGTCGGCGTGCCGTGCAGCCCGTAGGTGTAGCCGGTCTTCTCCCTCCAGTTGCGCGCACGCAGTGCCGCGACGTTCTTGAAGACGACGGTCGACGCCTTGAAGACGCCCGGCGCCACCGCGCCGAAGCCGCTGGGCGCCTCGTAGGGGTGGTGGATGAGGCCGGTGGTGAGCCGGTCCTCGTCGCGCTCGTCCGGGCCGGCGCTCATAGCGGCTGCCCGACCAGGTCGTGGCCCTGGGTGCCGACGATGCGCGCGCGCACGAAATCGCCGACCTTGAGCGTGCGGCTGGCCTTCAGCGGCGCTAGCAGGTGGACGACGCCGTCGATCTCGGGCGCGTCGGCATAGCTGCGGCCGCGGCCGCCCTTTCGGCCAAGCGCCGGCGCGGCGTCGACCAGCACCTGCATCTCCGCGCCGACGCGCTCGGCCAGCTTGGCCGCAGAGACCTGCTCGGCCACGGCCATGAAGCGCGCGCGGCGTTCCTCGCGCACCTCGGCCGGCAGCGCGCCAGGCAGCTCGTTCGCACTCGCGCCCGCCACCGGCGAATAGGCAAAGCAGCCGGCCCGGTCGATGCGTGCCTCGCGCATGAAGTCCAGCAGGTGCTCGAACTCGGCCTCGGTCTCGCCCGGGAACCCGGCGATGAAGGTCGAGCGCACGACGATCTGCGGGCAGGCCTCGCGCCATCGCGCCAGGCGCTCGAGGTTCCTCTCGCCGCTGGCCGGGCGTTTCATGCGCTTGAGCACGGCCGGATGGCTGTGCTGGAAAGGCACGTCCAGGTAGGGCAGCACGCGACCGCTGGCCATCAGCGGCAGGATCTCGTCGACGTGCGGGTACGGATAGACATAGTGCAGGCGCACCCAGGCACCGTGCGGCTCGGCCAGCTCGCCGAGCTTCTCGACCAGCTCGGTCATGCGCGTCTTCACCGGCCGGCCGTCCCAGAAGCCGGTGCGGTACTTGACGTCGACGCCGTAGGCCGAGGTGTCCTGGCTGATGACCAGCAGCTCCTTCACGCCGGACTCGAACAGCGCACGCGCCTCGTTCAGCACGTCGCCGATCGGCCGCGACACCAGGTCGCCGCGCATGCTGGGGATGATGCAGAAGCTGCAACGGTGGTTGCAGCCCTCGCTGATCTTCAGGTAGGCATAGTGTTGCGGCGTGAGCTTGATGCCTGCCGTGCCGCGGAACTGCGCGCGCGCTTCGGGCACCAGGTCGACGAAGGGATCGTGCGGCTTGGGCACGTGCAGGTGCACGGCGTCCATCACCTCCTGGGTGGCGTGCGGGCCGGTCACGGCCAGCACGCTGGGGTGCATCTGCCGCACGAGGTTGCCACCGCCCTCCCCGGCCTTGGCGCCCAGGCAACCGGTGACGATGACCTTGCCGTTCTCGGCCAGAGCTTCACCGATGGTGTCGAGGCTCTCCTTGACCGCATCGTCGATGAAGCCACAGGTGTTCACGATCACCAGGTCGGCTCCCGCGAAGGACTTGCTGGTCGCATAGCCCTCGGCGCTGAGCTGGGTGAGGATCAGTTCGGAATCGGTCAGGGCCTTCGGGCAGCCGAGCGAGACGAAACCGATCCGGGGGGCCGCGCCTGCGGCGACCGCGCTGTCTTGAGTCATCGCCCGATTTTCGCCGATCCGCCCGCGGGGGGGCCGGCGAGCGCCTCGTCGCTACTTCTTGCCGCCGAGTCCGAAGCCGACCGGGAACAGCGTCTCGGTCTGCTTGTGCATCTGCTCCTGCATCTGCACGAACAGGTTCTTCGACTGGTCGAGGTAGTTCGACATCAGGCCCTGCATCATCGGTGCCTGCACGTTCATGAACTGCGTCCACAGCTCGGGACTGAAGCCCTGGCCGGCGGACAGGCCGGACTGCTCGGCGAAGCGGGTCTGCAGTTCGGTGAAGGCCTGGATGTTCTTCTCCAGGTAGCTGCCCATCACGCCCTGCATGGTGTGGCCATAGAAGCGGATGATGTGGGCCAGCACCGGGGTCGTGAACATCGGCATGCCGCCGGTCTCGGCCTCCAGGATGATCTGCAGCAGGATGCTGCGCGTCAGGTCCTCGCCGGTCTTGGCATCGCGCACGACGAAGCGCTCGTTCTCCAGCACCATCTGCCGCACGTCGGCCAGCGTGATGTAGCCGCTGGTCTGGGTGTCGTAGAGCCGGCGGTTCGGGTACTTCTTCAGCACGCGCAAGGCTTCGGCACCGGCCTGCGCCTCGGTCCCGCCTTCAGCCGGATTGCCGCGTTGAGCTCGCGCTTTCGCTTGCGTCATGCCTTGCTCTCCAATGGAAAACCATTCTAGGAGGGGCGTGGGAAACGACCCGAAGGGGTTTTCCCCGGCGCCGCGAGGCTCCGGCAGTTTCCGGTGTCTCCCGCTGGCACCGTACCACTGAATCTCGCGTTGCAGCGCCACTGGGCGGGGCCAAGGGCAGGCCCAGCTGCGGGCCATGGGTTATCGCTGGGCCGCCTGAACAAGGTCACCACCTACCCGACCGACCGCCGCCCCGCGGAAGAGAAATCGGTGCCCTCGCGCCAGGCGCGCGGGTCCCGCACGCCCGCGCTGACCGTGGTCATCGCCGGCTGCTCCGACCCCGCCTGGCTGATTCAGATCGAGGCGATCGCCGTGCCGTACAGGAGTGCGCACGCGGCCACAGCGACCGGCCGTCGACGACCGCGACCGCGACCGCCGCGTCGGTCTTCTACAGGATCGATCGACGCCACTGCAGGACAGTGCCCGACCCCGTTGAGCTCGATCTCAGCCGTGAAGTTCATGCCGCAGCTGGAGGTTCATGCGCAGGATGAGGACGCCTCAGACATGGGCCGCAGAAGCACACGCATAGCGCAGCATCACGATGCCGGACCCGGCAAGGCGGCGTTCCTCGAGCAGCTCGAGTGCCGCAGGCAGGCCGGTTTCGAAGGTTCGCACTCCCTCCCCCAGCACCACGTTGCCGACCAGCAGACGCGCTTCGTCGACCAGGCCATGCATCAGCAGGTCGTTCATCAGCACGTGGCTGCCGTAGGCCAGCACGTCACGCTCGGCGCTGGCCTTCAACGCTCTGATGCGCGCATGGGCCTGCGCGCGGCGCACCACTTCGGCATCGCCCCAGGGGTCGTCCGCCGACAGCGAGAGGCTGTCGCTGACCACGAGCTTGTCCGCCTTGGCGGTCAGGGCCGCGATCTCGGCCAGCACCGGGCCGGCCAACGGATCCTTCTGCACCTGGGGCCAGAAAGCCTGGAACATGCCGAAGGTGACACGGCCGAAGAGCAGCGTGCCGGCCGAGCGCAACAGCCGGGCGTTGTGGTCATCGAACACCGGCCCCATGGGCAAACGGCTGAGGTCGCCACCGGGTCCGGCGCAGTAACCATCGAGGGAGACGAGCGTGCTGAAGACGAGCTGGGCCATGAGGGGATCACCTTTGCAGTCGGGGTTCAGGAAGCGCCACGGCCCGGCACATCCGGGGCGTGTCATCGCTTGAGAGACAGGTCGATGCCCAAACTCATCGATCCGGCCCCCCCCGATCAGTAAGTCGTTTCGGCCAGGCCGAACCGCCGGTGCACGGCCGGGTCGAGAAAGCTGTGCAGGCCGGCAATGCGGCCCCCGCGCAGACTCAGCAGGGTGATGCCACCGAGCCGGAACCGGTCTTCCCCATCGGCCCTCATGTAGCAGGCGAAGCCCACCTGCCCGTTGGCCCGCAGCGGCAACAGCCGCCAGGGCGTGGCAAACACCCGCTCGGCGATGAACTTCTCGACGAACACCCGGCCGTCGAACCAGGCCGGCAGCGGTGGCATCGTGAAGCGGGCGTCTTCGGTCAGGAGGCGCACGAGCTCCTCGATGTCGCGGCTCTCCCAGGCGGTGACGAAACGGCCCAGCAGCTGGCGCAGGCCCTCCTCGCCGAGCGACTGGAGCTCGGCCGCTTGTGAGACGGCGGGCATCTTGTCCTTCACCGTCTGCTGCGCACGCTGCAGGGCGCTGTTCACCGAGGCCACCGAGGTGTCGAGCATGCCGGCCGCCTCGGCGGCGGAGTATCCGAGCACGTCGCGCAGCAGCAGCACGGCGCGCTGCGTGCCGGGCAGGTGCTGCAGCGCGGCGACGAAGGCCAGCGCGACGCTCTCGCGCCGGGCAAGTACGGCGGCCGGATCGGCCTCGTGCGAGCCGAGCGCCGGCAACTCGTCGTCGGAGAGTGGCTCGAGCCACACCGGGCCGAGGACCATCTCCCCCAGGTCTGCGGTGCCGTGCAACGACGGGCCATGGTCGGGCGACTCGATGCGGCGCGGCCGCTGCGCAATCAGGCGCAGGCAGACGCGGGTGCTGATCTGGTAAAGCCAGGTGCCGAGTGCGCTGCGCCCTTCGAACGCGGCCAGTCCGCGCCAGGCGGCGAGCAGCGTTTCCTGCAGGGCATCGTCGGCATCGTGCGGCGAGCCGAGCATGCGGTAGCAATGGCTGTGCAGCAAGCGCCGATAGGGTGCGACGAGGCGGTCGAAGGCAAAAGAGCCGCCGGCGCGGGCCTGGGCCAGATCACCGCGGTCGGGAGGATCAAGCTCGTTGGGCATCGGCGGATTCTGGCCCTGTCCCGGATGCTGGCGATGCGCCGCAGCAAGCCGCCAGCCACGGCCTGGTGGCCGATGCCTGGACACTCGAGCACCACGCCAGGCGGGCCTGCGCCAAGGTGCGGCCGTTCGATCGGTGGTCGAGCGAGGACTTGGCTGGCGAGGCGCGTGGTGGAAACGGTACGGCCATCGGGGCTGCACGAGATCCAGGGGATGCGTCGCGACTGAATGTGCTCGCCAGTGCCGGCACTCCACGGGATCGACCTCGTCGCGACAGACGCTGCTGTAGCAGCCGTGACTGCCGACCTCAGCCGCCGGCGCCGCCGCATGGGACGGCCGGCGGACGGTCATCCAGGACCAAGGGCTTGGCGACATCGCCAAGCCCTTGGTCCTCTACCGAATTTGGTAGGCGCGATTGGACTCGAACCAACGACCCCCACCATGTCAAGGTGGTGCTCTAACCAGCTGAGCTACGCGCCTGAAGCGGCCGAGAGTCTAGCACGCGGCCATGCGCTCACCGGCGACGCGCGCTGCGCACGCCGTCGATGCGGCACACCGCGGCCAGCACCGACTGCAGCCGGGCCGAGTCGCTGACCTCGACGGTGAAGGCCATCGCCGCCGTGCCGCGCAGGCTCTGCGACTGCACGCCGACGACGTTCATCTTTTCCTTGGCAAACAGCTCGCTGATGTCGCGCAGCAGGCCCTGCCGGTCGGAGGCCTCGACGATCACGTCGACCGGGTAGACCGCGTCGCTCGCGCGACCCCAGGCCACCGCGATCACGCGCTCCGGCACGCGCCCGGCCATCTGCCGGAAGTTGGCGCAGTCGCGGCGATGGATCGCGACGCCCTTGCCGCGCGTCACGTAGCCGCCGATCGCGTCGGGCGGCGCTGGCTTGCAGCAGCGCGCCATGCTGGTCAGCAGCGACTCGACGCCGACCACGAGCACGCCGCCGCGCGCGGGAGCCGCCGTGGCGCCGCGGCTGAGGCGCTGGGCCAGCAGTTCGTCGGCGTCGGCCTGCGGGTCGGCGGGACGCAGCAGCGCCTCGATGTGGCGCAGCGAATACTCGTCCTTGCCGACGACCTCGAACAGCGCCTCGGCGTCTCGAAAACCCAGCCGCTCCGCCAGCTCGTCGAGCTTGACGGACGTGCGGCCCTCGCGCTGCAGCAGCTTCTCCACCGCGTCGCGGCCGCGCGCCACCGTCTGCGCCTGGGCCAGCGCGTTGAACCAGGCGCGCACCTTGGCCTTGGCGCGGGAGCTCTTCAGGTAGCCGAGCTCGGCGTTGAGCCAGTCGAGCGACGGCCCGCCCTCCTTCGCGCTGACGATCTCGACCGTCTGCCCGCTCTGCAGCGGCGTGCCCAGCGTGACCATCGCGCCATCGACGCGCGCACCCCGGCAGCGGTGCCCGAGGTCGGTGTGCAGGCTGTAGGCGAAGTCGACCGCCGTCGCGCCGGCCGGCAACTCGATGATCGCGGCCTGCGGTGTGAAGACGTAGATGCGGTCGTCGAACAGGCCCTGTCCCGCGGCGGCGCCCGGCTCGATCAGCTCGCGCTCCCAGGCCAGCAGCTGGCGCAGCACGGCCTTGCGGGCCTGGGCCACCTGCTCCTCGAAGTCGCCGGTCGCGGCCACGCCGGCGTAGCCGCGCGCGCCGGCTTCCTTGTAGGCCCAGTGCGCGGCGATACCGCTCTCGGCGTGCTCGTGCATCGCGCGCGTGCGGATCTGGATCTCGAGCGCGCGGTCCTGCTCATCGAAGACCACGGTGTGCAGCGACTGGTAGCCGTTGGCCTTGGGCCGCGCGATGTAGTCGTCGAACGCCTCGGGCAGGGAGCGCCACAGCTCGTGGGCGCGGCCCAGCGCGGCGTAGCAGGCCGGCACGTCGTCGACGACGACGCGCAGTGCGCGCACGTCCAGCACCTGGCCGAAGTCGAGCTGCTTGCCCTGCATCTTCTTCCAGATGCTGTACAGGTGCTTGGGCCGGCCCTGGACCTCGGCGTGCAGCCCGGCATCGGCCAGCGCGGCCGCGAGGCGCGCGCGCGCGGTCTCGACGACCTGCTCGCGCTCGACGCGCTTCTCGTCCAGCAGGCGGGCAACGCGCCGGTAGTCCTCGGGCTGCTGGAAGCGGAAGGCCAGGTCCTCGAGCTCCCACTTGATCTGCCAGATGCCCAGGCGATTGGCCAGTGGCGCGAACACTTGCATCGACTCGCGGGCCAGCGCCTGCGGACAGGCTTGCCGGCTGGCTGCGTAATGACGCAGGGTCTGCAGGCGCGAGGCCAGCCGCAGCAGCACCACCCGCAGGTCGCGCGAGAAAGCCAGCAGCATCTTGCGCACGCGCTCCACCTGTGCAGCCTGCTGCGCGGGGTCGAGCAGCGCGTCGCCCAGCGCCTCGCGGGCGGTGCGCTGCGCCTGCACCAGCTTGCGTGTGTGCGCGACAAGGCTGGCGTAGCTCTCGCCCCAGGCCTTGGCGATCACCTCTTCCGGCCGGGTCAGGTAGTCGCCGGCGTAGACCAGGTAGGCGGCCGCGCGCATCGACGGCGCCGCGCCGACCGCCTGCAGGATGGACGCGACGCCGTCGGCATGCGCCAGCGCGTCCTCGCCGGTGTCGAAGCGCTCGCCGGCCAGCAAGGGCTCGGCAAAGGCACGCGCGCGCGCCAGCACGTCGTCGTCACGGCCCACGCCAGCGCCGGCCTCGGCCGCCAGCTGGACGATCGGAGCCGCGTTCGGCGCGGACTCCGCCAGCGCCGTCTTCATGGTGTGTCCAGGAACTCCCGCACCAGGGCCACCTGGTCGTCGGCGACCAGGGTCGGCGCGTGACCCACCCCCGCCAGCTCGACGAGGCGCGGCTTGGGGCCGCGCTGCGTCATCGCCTGGGCCGTCTCGCGCGACAGCAGGTCGGACTGCGCGCCGCGCAGCAACAGCGTCGGGCAGTCGATCGCGTCGTAGCGCTGCCAAAGCAGCGCCTCGCCGGCCGCCGCCATCTCGGGCGTGACGGCCTTGAAGGGCAGCCCGATGCGCGGGTCGTAGGCCGAGACGTAGCCCTCGCCCTGTTCGTCCTTCACGGCGCGCAGCTGCGGCCGCGTCAGGTCCAGCCACTGCTCGCGCGTGTGCGGCCCGAAGCCCTGCGAGATGCTCCACAGGTCGTCGGCCGCCGCCTCCACGCTGGCATAGCGTTTGGGCAGACCCAGGTAGGCGCCAATGCGCTGCACCGCCTCGGTCCGGATCGCCGGGCCGATGTCGTTCAGCACCAGCCGGCGCACCAGCGAGCGACCTTCGCGGTCGCGCAGCGAGGCCAGCCCCAGGCCGATCAGCCCACCCATCGAGGTGCCGACCCAGTCCACCTGCGGCGCGCCCAGTCGCGCCAGCAGGCTCACCATGTCGGCCACGTAGGCCGGCACCTGGTAGCCCATCGGGTCGGCCAGCCAGTCGGACCGGCCGCGGCCGACCACGTCGGGGCAGACCACGCGGAAGTCCCGGGCCAGCGCCTTGGCGAGCGTGTCGAAGTCGCGCCCCTGGCGCGTCAGGCCGTGGACGCAGACGAGCACGCGCGGGTTGTCGCGCTCGCCCCATTCCCAGTACGCCATGCGGTGCAGTCCCTGTCCGTCGAGGCAGTGGACGAAGTCGAGGCGCGGTTCATGCATGTCGGAGCTCCATTCGATAATGATCCTAACCAAGGAACGGAGAACCCCCATGCTCAAAGGCAAGACCGCCCTCGTGACCGGCTCCACCAGCGGCATCGGCCTGGGCATCGCCCTGGTGCTGGCGCGCCAGGGCGCGCACCTCGTCCTCAACGGCTTCGGCGATGCCGAGGGCCCGAAGGCCGAAGTGCTGGCCGCCGGCCAGGCGCACGGCATCCGCGTCGGCTACCACGGCGCCGACATGAGCAAGCCGTCCGAGATCGAGGCTTTGATGGCCTACGCCGCCAGCGACTTCGGCGGCGTCGACGTGCTGGTGAACAACGCCGGCATCCAGCATGTGTCGCCGGTCGAGGACTTTGCAGTCGCGAAGTGGGACGCGATCATCGCGATCAACCTCAGCTCGGCCTTCCACACCACCCGCCTGGCCCTGCCCGGCATGCGTAAGAAGGGCTGGGGGCGCATGATCAACATCGCATCGGCGCACGGCCTGGTGGCATCAGCCAACAAGTCGGCCTACGTGGCGGCCAAGCACGGCATCGTCGGCTTCACCAAGTCCATCGCGCTGGAGACCGCCACCAGCGGCATCACCGTCAACGCCATCTGCCCCGGCTGGGTGCTGACGCCGCTGGTGCAAAAGCAGATCGACGACCGCGCCGCGCGCGAGGGCATCCCCGTGGCACAGGCCGAGAAGGACCTGCTCGGCGAAAAGCAGCCCTCGTTGCGCTTCACCACGCCCGACCAACTCGGCGAACTGGCCGCCTTCCTGTGCTCGGCCGGCGGCGGCAACGTCACCGGCCAGGCCTGGGCCGTCGATGGCGGCTGGACGGCGCAATAGTCCAGACCGCCTTTCCCACGATGCGCAAGCTGTCCCCCCAGCCGCCGCGGCCGGGGTCGCCAGCGGCGCCCGCTGGAGCGAGAGCGGGACAGCCGCCCCGGGGGCGGTTCACTGGGTCAGCTGGACGCTGCCGCTGACGGTCGCGGTGATCAAGCCCTTGCCGGGCTCCACCGGAACCGGGGCGTCCGATGCCATCGACATCTCCGCCTTGCCGCGGTACATCACCGGTCGCGGCCCGCCCCCTTGCTCGGCCGCCTGGACGTTGACCTCGCGCAGCGCGTAGCCGGTGTAGCCGAACTGCCGGGCGTACTCCAGCGCCTTGGCGCGGTACTTCTGGATCGCCTGGGCGCTGACCTCAGCCTCGTGCTTCTCGGCCAGCTCGCGAGAGATGCTGTAGCCGACGCCGGTGACGTTCATGCCGGTCAGCTTGCCGGCGGTCTGCGCGACACGCTGGCTGTCCCGGCCCTCGAGCATCAGCTCCGCCTGGCCCTGCCAGCCGTTGATCTTGCCGTCCTTGCCGTAGCGCGGGAACAGCGAGAAGTTGCCGCTGCGCACCTCCATCGCGCCCGGGGCCGCGGCCTTCTTCGCTTCGGTAAGCGCTGTGTCGAGCACCTGCTTGAGCTGCGCCTGCACCGCGCCCGCGTCGTTGCCGTCGCGAACGACCTGCAAGCTGATGCTCAGCAGGTCCTTGGTCACCTCCAGGTTCGCGCTGGTGCTGAAGCTGACCAGGTTCTCGCGGACCGCATCGGCCGCCTGCGCGAGCGGCATCCACAGCACGGCGCCGGCCGCGAAGCCGGCGAGGGTCTGGCGTCGAACGATGGGCATGGCTTTCCTTCCTTGATGCGGGTGAGGATCGTGAGGCGGCGACTGTCGCACAGCCCCCGTGCGCGGGCCGCTCGACAGCCCCCGGCCGGTCGGCGCGAGAGATGTAACAACGCGAAAAGCCCCCGGCGGACCCCGAAACCCCTGCGCACAATCGCCGCTGTTACAAATATGGAGTTGCGATGAATGCCACTGCCAACAACCAGCGAGCCGACCGCATCGTGGTCGTCGACGACGACGCCCGCATCCGCGACCTGCTGCGCCGCTACCTGACGCAAGAGGGCTTCGAGGTCCTGCTGGCCGAGGACGCCAAGGCGCTGAACCGCGTCATGACGCGCGAGACCATCGACCTCATCGTGCTGGACCTGATGCTGCCCGGTGAGGACGGCCTGTCGATCTGCCGCCGCCTGCGCGCCAACAACGACACCACGCCCATCATCATGCTGACCGCCAAGGTCGAGGACGTCGACCGCATCGTCGGCCTGGAAGTCGGCGCCGACGACTACCTGCCCAAGCCCTTCAACCCACGCGAGCTGCTGGCGCGCATCCACGCGGTGCTGCGCCGCCGGCCCTCGCTGGAGGCACCGGGTGCCCCGGCCAAGGAGCCGCAGACCGTCAGCTTCGGGCCCTTCGAGTTCGACCTCGCGCTGCGCCGCCTGACCAAGGATGGCGAGCAGATCGCCCTGACCACCGGCGAGTTCTCGATGCTCAAGGCGCTGGTGCGCCACCCGCGCCAGCCGCTGTCGCGCGACAAGCTGGCCCAGTTGGCGCGCGGCCGCGAGTTCGAGCCCTTCGACCGCAGCCTCGACGTGCAGATCTCGCGCCTGCGCAAGATGATCGAGCCCGACCCGGCCCAGCCGCGCTACATCCAGACGGTGTGGGGCGTGGGCTACGTGTTCGTGCCGGACGGCGCGGCCTGAGCGGTGGCGCAGCGATGACGCACCCACGGGCCGAGCGCCGGGCCGCTCCCAGGCCGGTCCGCGTCCCCTCGGGGGCCCGGCCGACCTGCGCGTCGGCCGACGGGCCACCATAGGCATGGCCGCTGACTCGGCAGCCTCCAGCGAGCGCGTGCGCCGCGCCTCGCGCGGCACCGCGCGCGGCACCGCGCGCGGCCCGGCGTCGCGGCCGCGCAAGAAGCGCTTGCGGCTGCGCCTGCCGCGCTTCGCGATGAGCTTGTTCTGGCGCACCTTCATCCTGCTCGCGCTGCTGCTGGGCGGCGGCGTGTTCGCCTGGGTGCAGACCTTCCGCGCGCTGGAGTTCGAGCCGCGCGCGGTGCAATCGGCCCAGCAGATCGCCAGCCTGGTGAACCTGTCGCGCGCCGCGCTGCGCTACGCCGACGCGATCAACCGCGTGACGGTCGTCAAGACCATGAGCGACCAGGAGGCGGTCAAGGTCGTTCCGCGCGAGCCCAAGGACCAGTTCGAGCCCTTCGAGGTCGACCGCTTCAGCCGCGCGGTCGGGCAGGCGTTGCGCTCGCGGCTCGGGCCCGAGACCATCGTCGCCAACAGCGTCAACGGCATCGCCGGCCTGTGGGTGGGCTTCACGATCGAGAACGACCCCTACTGGCTGCAGGCCGACCCCAAGCGCCTGCAGGCCGTCGCCGGCAGCACCTACTTCGTGTGGATCAGCATCGCGCTGCTGGCCACGGCGCTGGGCTCGGCGGCGATCGCCGGTCTGATCAACCGGCCGCTCAAGCAGCTGTCCTTCGCCGCCAGCCGCATCCGCGATGGCGAGTACGAGTCCCAACTCGATGAACTGACGATGACCAGCGAGATCCGCGAGGTCAACATGGGCTTCAACCGCATGGCGCGCGAGCTGGCCAAGGTGGAGGAGGACCGCGCCGTGATGCTGGCCGGCATCAGCCACGACCTGCGCACGCCGCTGGCGCGCATGCGGCTGGAGACCGAGATGAGCGTCGTCGACGAGGACGCCAAGCGCAACATGGCGGCCGACATCGACCAGCTCGACGCCATCATCGACAAGTTCATGGACTACGCGCGGCCCGGCGAAGTGAAGCTGGTGCCGGTTCACCTGTCCAGCGTGGTCGATCGCGAGATCGCCGCCTTCCGCGACCCGACGCAGATCCGCATCGAGTCGCGCGTGGCGATCGACACCCGCGTGATGGCCGACGACACCGAGCTCGGCCGCGTCATCGGCAACCTGTTCGAGAACGCGCGCCGCTACGGCCGCGGCACCGACACCGGCTGGGCGCGCGTGGTCGTCAGCTACGCGCGCACCGGCCCCTGGGTCATCGTCAGCGTGCGCGACCACGGTCCGGGCGTCGCGCAGGAGAAGCTCAAGCAGCTGACCACGCCCTTCTTCCGCGGCGATGCGGCGCGCACGGCCGCCACCGGCGCCGGCCTGGGTCTGGCCATCGTCGAGAAGACCGTGCTGCGCATGGGCGGCAGCTTCGAGCTGGCCAACGCCAGTGACGGCGGGCTGGTGGCGCACATCAGGCTCAAGCGCGCGCCTTGAGGGCAGTGATCTGTAGGCAGTGATCGGTGATCGGTGATCGGCAATTCGCGATCACAGATCAGAGATCACAGGTCACAGGTCACCGATCACAGATCACGCCCCACCAACAGGCAGACTGCCCGCGCCTCGATCGCCCGACCTTCGCCGACCGGACCCATCTTCTCGGCCGTCTTGGCCTTCACGTTGACCTGCGCCGGCGCCACGCCCAGGCAGCCGGCGATGCACTCGACCATCCGCGGCACGTGCGGCGCCATCTTCGGTGCCTGCGCGACGATGGTGGCATCGACATTGCCAACCACCCAGCCCGCCGCATGCGCGCGCTGCACCGCCGCGGCCAGCAGCACGCGCGAGTCCGCGCCGGCATGGCGCGGATCGGTGTCGGGGAAATGGCGGCCGATGTCGCCCAGCCCGGCCGCGCCCAGCACGGCGTCGGTGATCGCGTGCAGCAGCGCGTCGGCGTCCGAGTGGCCCATCAGGCCGTGGCTGTGCGGGATCTCCACGCCGCCCAGGACGAGCTTGCGGCCGATGACCAGCGCATGCGTGTCCCAGCCTTCGCCGATGCGCAAGTTCGGAGCCGTCATGTGCGCGTCCTCAGGAGTCGTTCGGCCAGCGCGAAATCGGCCGGCCAGGTGAGCTTGAAGTTCTCCAGCGGGCCTGGCACCAGCCGCGGCGCGTGACCCAGGGATTCG
Organism: uncultured Methylibium sp.; assembly: GCA_964616015.1. GTDB lineage: Bacteria > Pseudomonadota > Gammaproteobacteria > Burkholderiales > Burkholderiaceae_C > Methylibium. Next base: position 19,426 of record CAZTTC010000038.1, read on the forward strand.
ATGGCGCTGGCCTCGTCGGTCACGCCGTCGCCGGCCTCGGCCAGCGCGCGCTTCAGCAGCCCCAGACGGAACATCTGCGGCGTCTGCGCCTGCCACAGGCCGCGGCGGTCGACGGTGGCGGCAACGCGCTCGCCAGCCGCCTCGCGCTTGAGCGTGTCGGCCACCGGCAGTGCAAGCAGGCCGCCGACGGCATCGTCTTCGCAGGCGGCGATCAGGCGTTCGACGTCCGCAGGCTGCAGCAGGCAGCGCGCCGCGTCGTGCACCAGCACCCAGTCGTCGTCGCGCGCGCCGCGCTCGACCAGCACGCTCAGGCCGTTGGCGACGGTGGCCGCTCGGCTCGCGCCACCGGCCCGGGCCACCCAGGCCTGCCGATCAGGGACGTGCCGCTCGAACGCGACGTCGTCCGGTGCGACGACGACCAGCGTCGCCGTCAGCCGCGGGACGCGGGCCAGCGCTGACAGCGTGTGCGCGACGACGCTGCGGCCGGCGATCTCGCGGTACTGCTTGGGTCCGCCGGCCCCGGCGCGCTCGCCGACGCCGGCACAGGGCACAAGGCCATAACAGCGCGGCGAGGTCGAGGGCAAGTCCGGGGTCATCGAAGCCCGATTCTAGAATTCACCTGCTTCATCGCCCCGCCTGCCACCGCGGCGGGGCGATCTGCATTGCTCCGGCGCCATGCACCTCCCTCTCCTTGCCCCCGGCAAACGCTTCCAGCTGCCCCGACCGCTCGGCTCGGCCGATGCGCTGCTGCTCGCGCGTTTCGTGCAGGCACGCGCGGCCGAGCGGCAGCTCACCGCCGTCGTCACCGCCGACCCGGGCGACGCCCAGCGGCTGCCCGAGGAGCTGGCCTTCTTCGCACCCGGCCTGCGCATCGCCGTGTTCCCGGACTGGGAGACCCTGCCCTACGACAGCTTCTCGCCGCACCAGGACCTGATCTCGGAGCGGCTGGCCACGCTGTGGCGCATCCTGCAGGCGCACAAGAACGGCGACCTCGACCTGGTGCTGATGCCGGCAACGACAGCCCTGGTGCGGCTGGCGCCGCCGGCCTTCCTGGCGGCCTACACCTTCGACTTCCGGCACAAGCAGGAGCTCGACGAGGCCGGCCTCAAGGCCCAGCTCTCGCTCGCCGGCTACCAGCACGTGAGCCAGGTCGTGTCGCCGGGCGAATACGCGGTGCGCGGCGGCCTGATCGACCTGTTCCCGATGGGCTCGGCCGTGCCCTACCGCGTGGACCTGTTCGACAACGAGGTCGACTCGATCCGCACCTTCGACCCCGACTCCCAACGCAGCCTCTACCCGGTGCCCGAGGTGCGGCTGCTGCCCGGGCGCGAGTTCCCGATGGACGAGGCCGCGCGCACCGCCTTCCGCGCGCGCTGGCGCGAAAAGATGGACGGCGACCCGAGCAAGTCGCGCCTGTACAAGGACATCGGCGCCGGCCTCGCCAGCCCGGGCATCGAGTTCTACCTGCCGCTGTTCTTCGAGCAGACGGCGACGGTGTTCGACTACCTCGGCGCCCAGGCCTGCGTGGTGCTGCACGGCGAGGTCGACGCGGCGCTGCAGAAGTTCTGGGGCGAGACGCGCGAACGCCACCGATTCCTGCAGCACGACCCCGAGCGACCGATCCTGCCGCCGCAGGAGATCTACCTGCCGCCGGAGGAGTTCTTCCTCCGCGCCAACGAGCATGCGCAACTGTCGGTGCGTGGGCCGGCAGGCATGACTCCTCTCCCGCCTGGGGCGAGGCTGGGTGAGGGCCCGGCGCCGCGAGGCCCTCACCCCGCCCCTCCCCCAGAGGGAGAGGGGGCAGGAGCGAGTTCCTCTTGGGCCCGGCCGCTGCCCGACCTCGCCGTGGAACGCAACACGCCGGACCCGCTGCGCAAGCTCGAGCAGCACCTGGCGAAGACCAGCCACCGCGTGCTGCTGGTGGCCGAGAGCGAGGGCCGCCGCGAGAGCCTGCTGGAGCTGCTGCGCGACCACCAGCTCGAGCCGCCCTCCATCGAGTCGCTGGCCGCCTTCGAGGCCAGCGACCACCGCTACGCGATCACCGTCGCGCCGCTGGCCGCCGGCTTCCACTGGATCGAGCCGGACATCCAGTTCGTCACCGAGACCGAGCTGTTCGACGCCGCGCCCACGGTGCGCCGGCGCCGCAAGCAGGAAGCCACCAGCGACGTCGATGCGCTGATCAAGGATCTGTCGGAGCTGAAGGTCGGTGATCCGGTCGTGCACGCCAACCACGGCATCGGGCGCTACGTCGGCCTGGTGAACATCGACCTCGGCCAGGGCGAAGGCGGCGCCAGCGAGTTCCTGCATCTCGAGTACGCCGACCGGGCCACGCTCTATGTGCCGGTCTCGCAGCTGCAGCTGATCAGCCGCTACACCGGCGTCAGCGCCGAGGAGGCACCGCTGCACCGGCTCGGCTCGGGCCAGTGGGAGAAGGCCAAGCGCAAGGCCGCCGAGCAGGTGCGCGACACCGCGGCCGAACTGCTCAACCTCTATGCACGCCGCGCCGCGCGCGAAGGCTACGCCTTCCGCTTCTCGCCGCAGGACTACGAGGCCTTCGCGGCAAGCTTCGGCTTCGAGGAAACGCCCGACCAGCGCGCCGCGATCCACGCCGTGATCCAGGACATGGTGAGCCCCAGGCCCATGGACCGGCTGGTCTGCGGCGACGTCGGCTTCGGCAAGACCGAGGTCGCCTTGCGCGCCGCCTTCGTCGCCGTCACCGGCGGCAAGCAGGTCGCGCTGCTGGCGCCGACCACGCTGCTGGCCGAGCAGCACTATTCGAACATCGCCGACCGCTTCGCCAAGTGGCCGGTCAAGGTCGCGGAGATGTCGCGCTTCCGCTCGGCCAAGGAGATCAAGGCCGCGCTCGCCGGCCTGGCCGACGGCACGATCGACATCGTCATCGGCACCCACAAGCTGCTGAGCCAGGACACCCAGTTCGCCAACCTGGGCCTCCTGATCATCGACGAGGAGCACCGCTTCGGCGTGCGCCACAAGGAGGCGATGAAGG
>CAZTTC010000039.1:0-22324 GCA_964616015.1 uncultured Methylibium sp.
GCTTCATCGCCGGGTGGTGGTTGGGCGCGAACATGAAGCCGATGCCGGTCTCGGCGAGGCAGGCGCCGACCTGCTCGGGCTTCAGGTCGATGCGCGCCCCCAGGGCCTCGAGCACGTCCGCGCTGCCGGAGGTCGACGACACGCTGCGCCCGCCATGCTTGGCCACGCGCGCGCCCGCCGCCGCGGCAACGAACATCGCCGCCGTCGAGATGTTGAAGGTGTGCGCCGCGTCGCCGCCGGTGCCGCACAGGTCCACCAGGCCGGTCTTGTCGGCCACGGCCACCGGCGTCGCGAACTCGCGCATCACCTGCGCGGCGGCGGCGATCTCGCCGATGGTCTCCTTCTTGACGCGCAGCCCCGTCATCAGCGCCGCGATCATCACTGGCGACATCTCGCCGCTCATGATGCGCCGCATCAGGTGCAGCATCTCGTCGTGGAAGATCTCGCGATGCTCGATCGTGCGCTGCAGCGCGGCGGTGTCGGTGATCATTTCATCGTTCCCCGTTCAGGAAGTTCTTCAGCATCGCGTGCCCGTGCTGGGACAGGATGGATTCCGGGTGGAACTGCACCCCTTCGATGGCCAGCGTGCGGTGGCGTACGCCCATGATCTCGCCGTCGGGCGAGGTCGAGGTGACCTCCAGCTCGGCCGGCAGCGACTGGCGCTCGATGGCCAGCGAGTGGTACCGGATCACCTCGAAGCTCTTCGGCAGCCCGGTGTAGACGCCGCGCTGGTCGGTCGTGATGGTGCTCGCCTTGCCATGCATCTGCACCTGGGCCCGGACGATGTGGCCGCCGAGCGCCGCGCCGATCGCCTGGTGGCCCAGGCACACGCCCAGGATCGGCAGCCTGCCGGCGAAGTGGCGGATCGCCTCCACGCAGATGCCGGCCTCGGCCGGCGAGCAGGGGCCGGGCGACAGCACCAGCCGCTCGGGATGCAGCGCCTCGATCTCGGCCGGCGTGATCTCGTCGTTGCGGAACACCTTCACGTCCTGGCCGAGCTCGGCGAAGTACTGCACCAGGTTGAAGGTGAACGAGTCGTAGTTGTCGATCATCAAGAGCATGTCAGAAGCCCTCCTCGACCAGCTCCGCCGCCCGCAGCACCGCCCGCGCCTTGTGCTCGGTTTCTTTCCACTCCAGCTCGGGCACCGAGTCGGCCACGATGCCGGCCGCGGCCTGCACGTAGAGCGTGTTGTCCTTGACGATGCCGGTGCGGATCGCGATCGCCACGTCCATGTCGCCGGCAAAGCTCAGGTAGCCGCAGGCGCCGCCGTAGATGCCGCGCTGCACGGGCTCCAGTTCGTCGATGATCTCCATCGCGCGGATCTTGGGCGCGCCGCTCAGCGTGCCGGCCGGGAAGGTCGCGCGCAGCACGTCCATGTTGGTGGTGCCGGGCTTGAGCAGGCCTTCCACGTTGCTGACGATGTGCATCACGTGCGAGTAGCGCTCGACCGCGAAGGCCTCGGTCACCTTCACGCTGCCGGTCTGCGCGATGCGGCCGATGTCGTTGCGCGCCAGGTCGATCAGCATCAGGTGCTCGGCGCGTTCCTTCGGGTCGGCCAGCAATTCGGCCTCGGTGTCGCGATCCTGCTCCGGCGTGGCGCCGCGCGGTCGGGTGCCGGCCAGTGGGCGGATCGTGACCTTCTGGCCGATCGTGTCACCGTCGGCCACCTGCTCGTGCCGCACCAGGATCTCCGGCGACGCGCCGACGATCTGGAAGCTGCCCATGTCGTAGAAGTACATGTAGGGCGACGGATTCATCGAGCGCAGCGCGCGGTAGAGCGACAGCGGGCTCTCGGTGTAGCGCTTCTTCAGGCGCTGACCGAAGACGACCTGCATGCAGTCGCCGGCCGCGATGTAGTCCTTGCACTTGAGGACCGCCGCCTGGTAGTCGGCCTGCGCGAACTCGCGCTCCACCGCGTGCGAGGGTCCGCGCTTCACGGCCGGCGCCGTCACGCTGTAGCGCAGCTGATCGTTCAGCTCGGACAGCCGCTTCTTGCCGCGGAAGTAGGCCTCCGGCTGCGACGGGTCGGTGTAGACGATCAGGTACAGCCGCCCCGACAGGTTGTCGATGACCGCCAGCTCCTCGCACTGCAGCAGCAGGATGTCGGGCGTGCCGATGCCGCCCTCGCGGCGCGCGGCCGCGAGCCTGGGCTCCATGAAGCGCACCGCCTCGTAGCCGAAGTAGCCCGCCAGCCCGCCGCAGAAGCGCGGCATGCCGGGCCGCAAGGCCACCTTGAAGCGGCGCTGGTAGGCCTCGATGAAGTCCAGCGGGTTGCCCTCGTGGGTCTCGACGACCTGACCGTCGGTGACCACTTCGCAATGCGTTCCGGTCGCGCGCAGCAGCGTGCGCGCCGGCAGGCCGATGAAGGAATAGCGCCCGAAGCGCTCCCCGCCCACCACCGATTCGAGCAGGAAGCTCCGCGGCCGGCCCCCCGCCAACTTGAGGTACAGCGAGAGCGGCGTCTCGAGATCGGCGAAAGCCTCGCCGATCAGCGGAATGCGGTTGTGGCCTTGCTCGGCCAGGCTCTTGAATTCCAGTTCGGTGATCACGTCGGGGCCCTCCGTGGCCCAGGGCCACCCTGTCGATGGGTGGCCGCGCAAACAAGTCGCAAGGGGCTTGACTGCGGCGCCCGGCTCCACGCCGTCGCCGCGCTCAGGTCAGCTGGTCTGGCGACGCCAGGGCCAGGCTCCCCGGTCGTGCGACCCCTTGGTTTGCTTGCGCGACATGAACATGAATCCAGTCTAGCAGGCAGACGTCACGCGGGCGACACCCTGCTCGGGTCAGCCTGCATGGACGGCGCCCGGACGAGCCGCGAAACTCCGTCGCTCCGGAACGACCCACAAGGTTGCTGCTCATGTTCAGACGCTCCCTGATCGCGGCCCTGCCCGCGATCGCCCTGTCCCTGCCGATCCCGGCGCTGGCGCAGTCCACCGTCACCGAGGTGAACGGCGTCAAGTTCGACAACGAGATCACGCTGCGCGGCAACAAGCTGCTGCTCAACGGCGCCGGCACGCGCTACAAGTTCGTCGTCAAGGTCTACGCCGCCGGCCTCTACGTGCCCGCCCGGATCTCGACGCCCGAGGCCACCTGGGACACCAAGACGCCGCGCGCCTTCAAGGTCGTGATGCTGCGCGACATCGACGGCAACGAGCTCGGCAAGCTGTTCACCGACGGCATGCAGAAGAACGCCACGCGCGAGGAGTTCGGCAAGGCCATTCCCGGCACCCTGAAGCTCGCCGAGGTGTTCGCGGCCCGCAAGAAGCTGGTCGCCGGCGACAACTTCATCATCGAGTGGTCGCCGGGCATGGGCACTTCCTTGGTCATCAACGGCAAGGCCGACGGCGAGCCGATCAAGGAGCCCGAGTTCTTCTCGTCGCTGATGAAGATCTGGTTCGGCAAGTCGCCGGCCGACTACCAGCTCAAGGACGCCCTGCTCGCGGTCCCCAAGTGACCGGCGTGGCGGCTCAGGCCGCCAGCCGCTGGCGCATCGCGGCGATCACGGCCCGGTAGTCCGGCTGCCCGAAGATCGCGCTGCCGGCGACGAAGGTGTCGGCGCCGGCATCGGCCGCGGCGCGGATGTTGTCGGCCTTGATGCCGCCGTCGACCTCGAGGCGGATGTCGCGGCCGGTCGCGTCGATCAGGCGGCGCACCTTCTCCAGCTTCTTCAGCGTGGAGGGGATGAAGCTCTGTCCGCCGAAGCCGGGGTTCACGCTCATCAACAGCACCAGGTCGACCTTGTCGATCACCCACTCCAGCACGTCCAGCGAAGCGGCCGGGTTGAACACCAAGCCGGCCTGGCAACCGGCGTCGCGGATGGCCTGCAGGCTGCGGTCCACGTGGGTGCTCGCATCGGGGTGGAAGCTCACGACGTCGGCCCCGGCCTTCGCGAAGGCGGCCGCCAGTGCGTCGACCGGCTGCACCATCAGGTGCACATCGATCGGCACCCGGGTCCCGTCGGCCTTCACCGCGTGCTTGCGCAGCGCCTCGCAGACCATCGGACCGACGCTCAGGTTGGGCACGTAGTGGTTGTCCATCACGTCGAAGTGGATCCAGTCGGCGCCGGCGGCGACGACGTTCTTCACTTCCTCGCCGAGCCGCGCGAAGTCGGCCGACAGCAGGCTGGGGGCGATGCGGTGGGTGCGTGAGGCGGTCATGGCGCCAGTTTAGGCCCCCGCGCCAGCCCTCATTGCCGCGCGTCGCGGCGCTGGCTACGCTCGCGGGCCCATGCAAAGACCTGCCCCGCCCCCGCGCCGCGGCCCGACCGCGGCCGAGATGAACGCCTTGCTGGCGCTGTGCAACGCCGGGCGCTGGCCCGACGCCGAGGCCAGCGCCGCGCGGCTGCTGAAGGACCACCCGCAGGACGTCGCGCTGCACAACCTGCAGGGCACGGCCTGCGCCGAGCAGGGCAAGCTCGATGCCGCGGTGGCCAGTCTGCGCCGGGCGGTCACGCTGGCGCCGGGCTCGCCCGAGCTCCAGTTCAACCTGGCCGTGACCTGCGGCCGCCTGGGACGGCTCGACGAGGCCGTGGCCGTCTACCGCCGCGCCGTGGCGCTGAAGCCCGACTTCGCCGTCGCGCACTACAACCTGGGCACCGCGCTCAAGGACCTGCGCCGTCACGACGAGGCGGCCGACAGCCTGGGCCGCGCGGTGGCACTGCAGCCCGGCTATGCGGCCGCGCACGCCAATCTCGGTGCGGTGCGGCAGGCCCAGGGCCGCATCGACGAGGCCGTGGCCAGCTACCGCACGGCCCTGGCGATCGCGCCGAGCGCCCGCGTGCTGCTCAGCCTCGCCTCGGCGCTGCGCGCCCAGGGCCGGCTGTCCGACGCCGAGGCCCGCCTGCGCGAAGCGGTCGCACTCGACCCGGCCTATGCCGACGCGCACAACAACCTCGGCGAGACGCGGTGGGACCAGGGCCGGGTCGACGAGGCCCTGGCCAGCTACCGGGCCGCCCTCGCGATCGACGCCGACCACGCGGAAGCGAACTACAACCTCGGCACGCTGCTCTACGACGCCGGCCAGCTGTCCGACGCGATCGCCTGCTTCGAGCGCTCGCGCCTGCGCGACTGGCAGGAACGCCGGCTCTACTGCCTGTACAAGACAGGACGCCACGACGAGTTCCGCGCTGCACTCGCGCCGCTGCTCGCCGCGCGACCCCACCGCTCGCCCTTCCTGGCCACACTGTCGGCCCACCATGCCGCCAACTTCGGCGAGGCCGATGCCTACGACTTCTGCCGCGCGCCGCTGGACTTCGTCCACCACGCCCGCCTCGCCGGGCTGGCCGAGCCCGGCAGCGCGCTGGTCGCCGAGCTGCTGCGCGACGTCGAGCACGCCGAGATCGCCGAGCGCAAGCAGGGCCGGCTGCACCACGGCATCCAGTCGGCCGGCAACCTGTTCCGGCGGCCGGAAGCCTCGTTCGGCCGGCTCGCGCAGCTGATCGAGGGCGCCATCGCCGACTACCGCACGCGCCTCGCCGACGCCGACTGCGAGTACGCGCGCGCCTTCCCGCCGCAGACGATGTTCAGCAGCTCGTGGTACGTGAAGATGCGCCGGGGCGGCCACCTCACCTCGCACATCCACGAGACCGGCTGGCTGAGCGGCGTGGTCTACCTCGCGATGCCGCCACGCGCGCCGGGCAGCGAAGACGGCTGCATCGAGTTCAGCACCGACGGCGACGGCTACCCGAAGCGCCACGACGACTTCCCGCGCCGCGTCGTCGCGCCGCAGGTCGGCGACATCGTGCTGTTCCCCTCCTCGCTGTTCCATCGCACCCTCCCCTTCGCCGCCGACGAGGATCGCGTCTGCGTCGCCTTCGACGTTGCGCCCGCCGGCTAGCGGCTGTCCCTAGAATCGGGCGCATGGCCCGTCCCGCCCTCACCGTCAGCGTCGTCGCGCGCTACCTGCCCGAGCAGTCCGCCCCGGAGCAGCAGGCGTACGCCTTCGGCTACACGGTCACCATCGTCAACAGCGGCGACGTGCCGACCCAGCTGATCGGCCGCCACTGGCTGATCAGCGATGCCAGCGGCGACACCCAGGAGGTGCGCGGCCTGGGCGTCGTCGGCCACCAGCCGCTGCTGCAGCCCGGCGAGCAGTTCGAGTACCAGAGCTGGGCGCGCATCAGGGCCCCACGCGGCCAGATGCGCGGCACCTACTTCTGCATGACCGCCGAGGCCGAGGCCTTCGAGGCCGAGATCCCGGCCTTCGAGCTGTCGCAGCAGTCGTCGCTCCACTGACGCTTTGACGATGCGCCGCCCGATCCGCAGCCCGCGCGGCTGGGACCTGACCGCGCTGCTCAATGCCGCCGACCCGCGCGCCAGCCAGCCGGAGCGCCATCTGTGGCTGGTGCGCCTGCTCGAGTGGCTGCGCCACGCGCCGGCCGCCGCGGTCGACGGCGAAGCCGCGGCCGGCACACCACGCCCGTTGTTGCGCCTCAAGCACCTGCTGGGCGTGCTCGACCGCCACCCCGAACACCAGGCCCGCATCGTCGGGCTGCTGCGCGCCTTTCGCAGCGAGATCGACACCACCGCGCTGCTGGCCGACTTCGGCTTCGCGCAGCGCATCGCGGTCTTCAGCGAGTTCGGTGACCGCCTGCGCCTGAGGCTGCTGCCCGGCACGCCGGCGACGGCCGACCTGGCGCAGCTGTTCGGCCTGCTGTTCACCCAGTTCGACGACGCCGACTGGCTGCAGGCCATCGACGATGCGACCCTGGCGCGCGTCGCCGCGCTGTTTGCCCAGGCCCGCCCCGACGCCGAGCCGCCGCTCGGCTGGCGCGCCGCATTCTTCGACGCGATCCTGATCCTCGCCTCGCAGGTCGGCGCCGCCGGCACGGCCGGCGCCATGCGCTTGCGCATGAGCCCGGAGCTGCTGACCGATCAGCCGTTCCGGCAGCTGCTGCGCGTCAGCGAGCGCCTGCGGGCCGCCGCCGAAGACGGGGACGACGCTGCCGTGCTGCACGAGGCTCAGTACCTGCGCGCCCTGCTCGGCGCCTGCCGCCAGGCCGCGGCCAGCATCCGCGGCCACCTCGAGGAGCACGGCGTCTCGGTCGATCTGGTGTTCCAGATCGACCAGCTGCGCCAGCGCACGCGTCGCATCGACGCCCTGCTGGCCTGCGTGCTGGCGCCTGCCGATACCGCCGATCCGCCGCGCGAGATCGTTCACCTGCTGGCCGACCTGGTGCGCCTGGCCGCCGAGCGGCGCAGCATCCGCGCGCTGTTCGCGCGCCAGTACTCGATGCTGGCGCGCCAGATCGCCGAGCGCAGCGCCGAGACCGGCGAGCACTACATCACCCGCACCCGCACCGAGTGGCTGCAGATGCTGAAGAAGGCGCTGGGCGGCGGTGCGGTGATCGCCGCCACGACCTTCATCAAGTTCGCGATCCTGGCGCTGGGCCTGTCGGCCTTCTGGGGCGGCTTCTGGGCCGGCGTCAACTACGCCGGCAGCTTCGTCGCGATCCACCTGCTGCACTGGACCGTCGCCACCAAGCAGCCGGCAATGACGGCCCCGGCGATGGCCGAGAAGCTGGACGACGTCGGCAGCGACGCGGCGGTCGAGGACTTCGTCGACGAGGTGGCTCACCTGATCCGCTCGCAGACCGCCGGCATCGTCGGCAACCTCGCGATGGTCGTGCCGGTGGTGCTGGGCGTGCAGTGGCTGGCGCAGCTGAGCTTCGGCGCGCCGCTGGTCGGCACGAAGACCGCCGAGCACGTGCTGCACGACCTGACGCTGCTCGGCCCCACGCCGCTGTATGCCGCCTTCACCGGCGTGCTGCTGTTCGCCTCCAGCCTGATCGCTGGCTGGGCCGAGAACTGGTTCGTGCTGCACCGGCTCGACAGCGCGATCCGCTGGAACCCGCGCATCCTGGCCCGGCTGGGCGCGCCGCGCGCCGAGGCCTGGTCGCGCTGGTGGCGCGCCAACGTCTCGGGGCTGGCCGCCAACATCTCGCTGGGTTTGCTGCTCGGCATCGTGCCGGTGGTCGGGGCCTTCTTCGCGCTGCCGCTGGAGGTGCGGCACGTCACGCTGTCGACCGGGCAGATCGCCGCGGCCCTGGGGGCGTTGGGCACGCAAGCGCTGCATGAGCCGGCGTTCTGGTGGTGCGTGGCGGCGATCCCGCTGACCGGAGCGCTCAACCTCACGGTCAGCTTCGTGCTCGCCCTGAAGGTGGCGCTGCGCTCGCGCGGCATCCGCGTGGGCGACCGGTCGAGGCTCTACGCGGCCTTGCGGCGGCGCCTGCGCACGCGCTTTGCGAGCTTCCTGCTGCCGCCGCGCGACGCGCCCCCGGCGACGGCCTCCGCGTGATCAGTCCTCGGGCTCGTCGTCGCGACGCTCGCCGCGGCGACGGCCGGAGAACATCGTCCACCAGACGATGAAAATGAGGCAGGCCAGCGCCCCCAAGGCCTCGAGCAACAGGAGTCCCATGCGTATCTTCGTGAAGCGTCGTGCCTGGCTGGCGATGGTAGGCGCACTGGCCGCTTGCACGACGACTCCCCCCACTGCGCCGCCGCCCGGCCCCGTGCCGCCCCCCGGCCCGGCCGCGCCGGCGCCGGCCTCCACCGCCGCGCCGATCGAGCGCGAGAACGCGCGCTGGCAGCCCGCCGCCTGGAGCGACCTCCCCGGCTGGGAGTCCGACACACCGATCCACGCCTGGCCCGCGCTGCTGCAGAGCTGCAACCGGCCGGCGCCCGCCTGGACCGCCGCCTGCGCGAGTGCCAAGGCCCTCGCCGACCCGACCGATGCGCGCGTGCGCGCCTGGCTGCAGCGCACGCTGCAGCCCTACCGGGTGACCGCGCCCGAGGGCCAGGCCGAGGGCCTGATCACCGGCTACTTCGAGCCGCTGGTCGCCGCCTCGCGCACGCGCAGCAAGAGCCACGGTGTGCCGCTGCACGCGCCGCCGGCCGCGCTGGGCGCACGCAAGCCCTGGTACACGCGCGCCGAGATCGACGCGCTGCCGGCCGCGCGCGCGGCGCTCAAGGGCCGCGAGATCGCCTGGGTCGCCGATCCGCTGGACGCGCTGCTGCTGCAGGTGCAGGGCTCGGGCCGGCTCACCATCGCCGAGCCCGACGGCCGCAGCCGCACCGTGCGCCTGGCCTACGCCGGCCACAACGACCAGCCCTACCAGTCGGTCGGCCGCTGGCTGGTCGAACGGGGCGCCTTCACGCTCGAGCAGGCCTCGTGGCCGGCCATCAAGGCCTGGGCGCGCGCCCACCCCGGCCGCGTGACCGAGATGCTCAACGCCAACCCGCGCTACGTGTTCTTCCGCGAAGAGCCGTTGGCCGATCCCAGCGTCGGCGCGGTCGGTGCGCAAGGCGTGCCGCTGACGCCGGGCCGCTCGATCGCGGTCGATCCGCGCGCCGTGCCCTACGGCACGCCGGTGTGGCTGGACACGACCGAGCCGCTGCTGCCCGCCACGGGCGTCGCCCGCGCGGCAGGGGGCGCTCCGCCCGCCCCGCGCCCGCTGCAGCGCCTGGTGCTGGCCCAGGACACTGGCAGCGCAATCACCGGCGCCGTGCGCGCCGACTACTTCTGGGGCTGGACCGAAGGCGCCGAAGACTACGCCGGGCGCATGAAGCAGCCGCTGAGGATGTGGGTGCTGTGGCCAAGGCCTTGACGGCAGGAGGCTGAGGATGCACGACCCCGGCCCGATCGACCCCGGTCGCGCGATCGACTGGAGTGCGACGTCGGCCGACTACGTCGCCCACCGCCCCGGGCCTCCGGCTCGCCTCTACGACCTGCTCACCGCGCTGGGCGTCGGCCTCCCCGGACAACGCCTCCTGGACCTCGGCACCGGCACGGGCCTCGTCGCTCGCGAGTTCGCACGGCGCGGCGCGCACGTCAGCGCCAGCGACATCGCGGCCGGCCAGATCGACGCCGCGCGCATCGAAGCGGCGCGCGAAGGCTTGACGATCGACTTTCGGGTCGCGCCCGCCGAGTCAGGCCCCTGGTCCGACGGCAGTTTCGACCTTGCGACGGCGAGTCAATGCTGGATGTACTTCGACGTCGATCGTGTCTTGGCCGAACTGCGGCGCGTGCTGGTGCCTGGCGGCCAACTGGTCACGACGCACTTCAGTTGGCTGCCGCAACAGGATCCGGTCGCACGGGGGAGCGAGGCGCTGGTGCTGCAGTTCAACCCTGCATGGCGAGGCGGCGGCTGGTCGGGCAAGCTGCCGTCGGTACCGGCCTGGACGACCGGCCGCGCACGGGTCGAAGCGATGCTGTGGTTCGACGTGGACGTGTCCTTCACGCGCGAGAGCTGGCGCGGCCGGCTGCGGGCCTGCCGCGGCGTCGGCGCAACATTGGGCGTCGACGAGATCGAGGCCTTCGATGCCGCGCACGCCGCCTGGCTGGCCCGCACGGTGCCGCCGGTCTTCACCGTGCGGCACCGCGTGGACGCGCATGTGCTGCGGCTCGCCTAGCGAGAGCCTCGCTCACCCCACCCGCACCTCGATGCGCCGCGGCTGGGCATGCTCGGCCTTCGGGATGCGCAGCCGCAGCACGCCGTTGTGGCACTCGGCGCCGACACGGTCGGTGTCGAGCTCCTTGCTCAGCGTGAACGTGCGGCGAAAGCGCGGCATCGGCAGCTCGATGTGGCTGGCGTCCATGCCCTCCGGCAGCGACAGGCGGATCTCGCCCTCGATCGTCAGCGAGTCGGCCTCGACGCGCACCTGCACCTGGTCCTTGGGGACGCCCGGCAGGTCGGCGTAGAGCGTGATGCCCGAGGCGTCCTCGACAACGTCGACCGGCGGCCGCATCGCGGCCTCGGGCTGGGTGCCCGGCGCGCTGTGGGACTCGGCGGACTCGCGCCGGGACGTGGTGGTCAGGGTGTCACTCATGGCGTTCTCCTCGATGCGGTCAATGCACTTCGATGCGCCGGGGTTGCGGCGCGGCCAGGCGGGCGACGCTGACGCGCAACACGCCGTCGCGGTAGTCGGCCGTCACCTGCTGCGGATCGATGTCCTCGGGCAGGCTGACGACGCGGCGGAATCGCCCAGCGTAGCGTTCGTTGATGTGCACCACCGGCTGCGCCCCGCCCTTGCCGCCCTCGGCCGGCAGGTCGGCCTGGCGCTCGGCCGCCACGCTCAGCAGGCCGCGGTCGAGCTGGACCTCGATGCTGGCCGGGTCCAGGCCGGGGGCGAAGGCGTAGATCTCCACCGACTTCGGCGTGCTGCCGACGTTGAGCGCGGGGAAGCCGCTGGCGGCCGCACCACGGATGCTGGGGGTCAGGCCCAGCGCCTGCTGCATGTCCTGCTGGAGCCGGTCGAGCTCCTGGAACACGTCGCGGGGAAAGAGGGTCCGGTACATGGCGAGTCTCCTTTCGAAGCCAAAAGGGGCCGGTGCCACGGCGGGCGCCGGCAGGCTGCATGCGTTCGCGGACAGTGAGATAGCGGCGCCCGCCGCGGTTTCAAGACCCCGGCCGTGCGGCGCCCGGCCCCCGCGCAAGGTCGGACGGCTCAGGACAGCAGCGACTCCGCCATCGCCTCGTTCACCGGCGCGGGCACCGCGCAGCGAGCCTCGATCTGCTCGGCCAGGTAGAGCGCGTCGCGTGCCACGCCGGAGAAGCGTCCCGAGCCCCAGGTGTGCAGCCAGGGCAGGCCCAGGAAGTACAGGCCCGGCTGGCGCGTCACCCCGCGCACGTGGCCGGGGTGGCCACGGCCGTTGAAGACCGGCGCGTCGAGCCAGCCGAAGTCGGGCTGGAAGCCGATGCACCAGATGACCGCGCCGATGCCGGCCTCGCGCAGCGACAGGCGCGTGCGCTCGGCCGCCGGCTCCCACACCGGCGTGTAGACCGACGGCGGCGGCGCCGCGATGCCCATCCTGTCGATGTACTTGTCGATCGAGGCGTTGATGCCGTTGTAGATGCGGTCGGCGTGGTCGAGGTTGGCGCGCAGGTCCGGGTTGAACAGCAGGGTGTCGCCGCCCGGGCCGCTCTCCAGCCCGGTGAGCAGGCCGTAGAGCTCCATCCCCTCGCGGGCGAACTTGCGCAGGTCGATGTCGCGTCCGCCGTCGCGGCCGGTGACGTAGTGGTTGGTGTTGTCGCGCACGCCTTCGCGCAGCGGATGCTCGTGCACCGGCATGTCGTAGTAGCCCATGTCGGCCAGCCAGTCGACCACGTCCTTGCCGCGGTAGAAGCGCGCGCAGCGCGGCGCGTCGCCGGTGGCCAGCAGCACCTGGCGGCCGGCCAGGTGCAGGTCCTCGGCGATCTGCGCGCCCGACTGGCCGTTGCCGACCACCAGGACCCGGCCGGCGGGCAGGGCCTGCGGGCTGCGGTACTGCTCGGAGTGGATCTGCAGCAGGCCGGCCGGCAGCCGTTCGGCCAGTCGCGGGATGATGGGAAGGTGGTAGCCGCCCGAGGCCACCACCACCTGGTCGGCGCTGAAGGCGCCCTGCGAGGTCGCGATCTCGAAGCCTCCGGCGGCGCGCGGCGCCACGCGCTGCACCGTGACGCCGCTGCGCAGCGGCGGGTTCACGTGGCGGACGAAGCCTTCGAGCCACGCGATGATCTCGTCCTTCTTCATGAAGCCGTGCGGATCCGGCCCGGCGTACTCCCAGCCCGGCAGCTTGCATTGCCAGTTGGGCGTGACCAGGCAGAAGCTGTCCCAGCGCTGCGTGCGCCAGGTGTGCAGCGGGCTGCGCTTCTCGATCACCAGGTGGCCGATGCCGCGTTGCTGCAGGCAGTGGCTCAGCGACAGGCCGGCCTGGCCGCCGCCGATGATGGCGACGGGCACGTGTTCGGGGGCGGGGGGCGTCATGGATCGTCCTCAGCGGTCGTCTTCGTCGAAGCGCAGCACGCGCACCTCGTCCTGCACGCCGTAGCGCGCGGCGTCGGCCTCGATGCCTGCCAGCTGGTCCATCGCCATCGAGCACGCAAAGCCATACTTCGCACGCACGCGCTCCGACGCGATGTGCAGCGCCTCGCGCACGCGGCGCATGAAGTCCGGCAGCGCGTAGGCGGCGCCAGGCTCGAAGTAGTCCTTGATGACCAGCGACGGCGAGTAGCAGCGGCTCTCGCGCCCGTCGGGCCAGCGCAGGTGGAAGTGCATCGCGGGCATGGCGCTTCTCCGGGCGGCCGTCAGGTGCTCGCCGAAGCCGGCTCGCGGACCCGGGTCGCCGCCAGCCGCTCTCGGTAGAGGGCCACGTGGCGCAGCGCACTGGCCGCCCAGCCGTGGCGCCGGCAGACCTCGGGCACGCCCTGGGCCAGGGCGTGGCGGTGCCGCGGGTCGCCGGCGGCCGCCTGCAGCGCCCGCGCGATCGACAGCGGGTCGGCCGGATCGGCCCAGCACACGGCCGGCTCGTCGGCGGCCAGGTATTCGGTGAAGGGCGCCTGCAGCGACACCACGACCGGCGTGCCGCAGGCCAGCGCCTCCAGCACGACCAGGCCGAAGCCCTCGCGCAGCGAGGCCATCACCAGCGCGTCGGCGGCGCGCATCAGCGCCGGCAGGTCCTCGTCGGGCACGCTGCCGGTGATGACGACCGCACGGCCGGGCCCGACGGCCAGGCCGCTGGCCACGAGGGCGGCGTTGAACTCGGCGCCGTAGCGGTCGTGGTCCAGCAGGCTGGCGCCGCCGGCGATCACCAGCTGCGCCTCGGGCTGCACGGCGTGGACGGCCGCGAAGGCCTGCAGCACGCGCACCGTGTTCTTGCGTTCCTCGATGCCACCCACCGCCAGGAAGACCGGCGCGGCCGGCCCGCCGCGCAGGCCCCAGCGGCGGGCGACGCGGGCGTCGGCGGCGCCGCGCGCGCGGCCGTAGCGGCGCAGGTCGACGCCGTTGCACACGAGCGCCGCCTCGACGCCATGCTCGCGCCGCAGGACGTCGCACCAGCTGCGGCTGACGCACAGCACGCGGCTGGCCTGCACGAAGGCGCGCTGCTGCCAGGCCATCACCCGGGCGTCGTCGAAGTGGTCGAGGTGGTGGACGGTGCGCACGAAGCCATCGATGAAGCCGCGCTCGCGCAGCGTCGCCAGCGCGTTGCCGCCGATGCCGTCCTGCGCGTGCAGGATGTCCCACGGCGCCCCGGCCAGGCGCGGCGCGAGGTGGGCGATGAAGGCGTCGCGGCGCGCCGCCACCATGCCCGCCACGTCCGGCGTGGCCGGGCCGACCGGCACCAGGTCGACCCGGAAGCGGCTGGGCCGGAACATGCGCTGCCCGGGCTGGGCCGGCGCCAGCACGGTCACGTCGTGGCCGGCGGCGTGCAGCGCGTCGGCCAGCTCCAGCGTGTGGACCACGCCGCCTCGGGGGTTGACCGAGTGGGTCAGCAAGGCCACCCGCAAGGAGCCCGGCAGCGAGCGCTCAGGCATGGTGGGTCGCCTCGCGAGCCGTCGCCACCCGCGCGCCGATGAAGGGCCGGGCGTCCAGGTTCCACAGCAGGCTGCGCGCCGCGCCATCGCGCAGCCACAGTTGCGGCTCGGCCCGGACCTCGCCGACCACGGTGCAGCCGATGTGGCGCTGCGCGAAGTGCCGGGCCACCGCCTCCACCCACTCGGGCCGCACGCTCAGCACGTAGCCGAAGCTGGGGAAGGATTGCAGCCAGCGCAGCAGCGGCACGCCGGGCGGGCGGGGGATGGCCTGCAGGTCGATCTCGCCGCCGACCCGCGAGCACTCCAGCAGCATCAGCGCCGTGCCGACGGCGCCGGCCATGCTGATGTCCTTGGCCGTGTCGCACCAGCCGGCTTCGGCCAGCTGCGGCAGCAGTTCCAGGTCGCCCCGCAGCCGCTCGGCCGGCGCCGAGGTCGAGGCATCCCAGTAGGGCTTGGGCTCCTGGTAGGCGCCGCGCAGGTCGATCGCCATCATCAGCGCGTCGCCGGGCCGGGCGTCGAAGCTGGTCAGCAGCCGCGTCGCGCGGCCGAGGATCGCGACGGCGAGCTGGCCGCCCGGCGCCTGGTTGTTGCTGTGGCCGCCGACGATGGGCACGCCGTAGCGCTGCGAGGCGGCGGCCAGGCCTTCGAGCACCTGGCGCCCGGGCGCCATGCCACGGCTCCACAGGGCATCGACCACCGCGACCGGCCGCCCGCCCATCGCGGCGATGTCGCTGACGTTGACCATGACGCCGCAGTAGCCGGCGAACCAGGGGCGGTCCTGCACGAAGTCGTCGACGAAGCCCTCGATCGCCAGCAGCAGGTAGCCGCCGTGGCCGTCGGGGATCGCCGCGCAGTCGTCACCGATCGCGACCGCCTGGGCCAGGTCGGCGCTGCCGCCGGGCAGCGCCGCCGCGAGCGCGGTCACCACGTCGCTGATGTCGCGCTTGTGCGCGAAGCCGCGGCCGCGCAGCAGTGCCGACGCGAGGGCGTCGAGCTCGCTCTGCCCGGGCGCGCCGTTCACGCGGCGGCCCTGGCCCGGCCCTGCGTCACGTAGCCGGTCAGTGGGTCGTGGCAGGGCGGGTACTGCGCCAGATCGGCCTGCATGAAGCAGTGCGGGCGGCCGTGCAGCGCCACGTCGCGCAGCCACTGCCAGTGCAGCTTCTCGAACAGCGGCCGGTTAGGGGCCTGGATGTGCGCCAGGAAGAGCCGCGCGCCGCGCGCGTGCGCACTGGCAACCGCCAGCCGGATCAGCGTCGCGCCGAGGCGCCCGTGGTGGCGGAAGTCGGGGTGCACCGCGAGGCGCGAGCCCCACCACACGCCCTCCTCGCCTTCCTCCCGGGACGCATGGATGCGCACCGTGCCGACGACCTGGTCGGCCATGCCGCCGATGCACGACAGGGCGACCAGCGGCTGCGCGTGCGCATCGATCGCATCGAGGTCGCCCATGTCGTCACAGGCGAACACGCCCTGCTCGGCACAGAACACCGCGCGGCGCAGCTTGCGCGCTTCATTGATCTCCCAGCCGCCGTCGGCCCACTTCACGCGGAACTCGCAGGGTACGAAGGCCGTCGGCAGGTCCCACAGCGGTTCGAGGACGGCGTTCATGATTCGTACACCGACAAGGACGAACACGCCCCGCACTTGCCGCAGCCGGCCTTGATGTCGCTGGAGCGCAGGTTCGCGGCCGCGACCATCGCGCCCAGCGGCTCGAGCAAGGCCTTCATGAACTCGGGCGTCGGCGGCGCGTGGTCTTCCAGCGGCGTGCCGCTGATCGGCACGAAGGGCACGACGAAGGGGTAGACGCCGAGCGCGAGCAGCTTCTCGCAGATCGCGAGGATGGCCTCGCGCGTGTCGCCCAGGCCGGCCAGGATGTAGGTCGAGACCTGGCCGCGGCCGAACACGCCGACGGCAGCCTCGAAGCTCTGCATGTAGCGCTCGACCGGGACCGAAGCCTTGCCCGGCATGATGCGTTCGCGCAGCGCGGGCGTCACCACTTCGAGGTGCATGCCCAGGGTGTCGATGCCAGCGGCGCGCATGCGCACGAACCACGGGTCGGTATCGGGCGGCTCGCACTGCGCCTGGATCGGGATATCGACCGCGGCGCGGATCGCGAAGGCGCTGTCGCACAGCACCTGCGCGCCGCGGTCCGGCGTGGCCGGCGTGCCGGTGGTCATCACCATGTGCTTCACGCCATCGAGCAGCACCGCGGCACGCGCGACCTCGGCCAGCTGCTGCGGCGTTTTGTGCGCGATGGTGCGGCCGGCCGCGAGGCTCTGGCCGATCGCGCAGAACTGGCAGGTCTTCTTGCGGCTCTCGTAGCGGATGCAGGTCTGCAGCACCGTGGTGGCCAGCACGTCGGAGCCGTGCAGCGTCGCGATCTGCGAGTAGGGCACGCCGTCGAAGGTCTGCAGCGCGTAGAAGCGCGGCGCCTTCGGGAAGGCGATGTTCGCGATCGGGATGCTGGCGCGCGTGAGGCGGCTGGTGCCGCTGGCGTCGGGCGCCTCGGCGACGAAGGGCGATTGCCAGGCGCCGTGCGTGTGCACCGGCACCATGATCGTGTGGCCGTCGACGGTGACGGCCTTGTGGTCCGACGGCCCGGCACCGCCGCGCCGGCTGGCGACGCCGCCGTTCGCCGAGCCGGGATCAGCCAGCCGCAACCCGAAGGACTGCAGCTCGGTCATCAACTGGCGGCTCTGCCGCGACAGCGCGGGGGGCAGGGCGGGATTCGTCGGGCCGGGCGTCGTGCTCATGCGTGAGGCTCCTGGAAGTCTGGGCGGGGCGGTCGTCGATCAGCAGGCTCAGCAGCTCGGGCCGCGCGTAGTGGCCCACCGCGTCCATCATGCGTTTGCGCTTGGCGATCAGCGCCATGTCGAGGTCGGCAACGACGATGCCTTCGCCGTCGGTCAGCGGTGTGCACAGGTCCTTGCCCTCGGGCGACACGATCGCGGTGTGGCAGCCGCCGCGCAGCGCCTTCTGCAGGCCGGCATCGGGCGTGATGGACGCGATCTGCGCATCGCTCAGCCAGCCGGTGGCGTTGACGACGAAGCAGCCCGATTCGAGCGCGTGGTGGCGGATCGTCACCGCCATCTGGTCGGCGAAGATCGGGCCGACCATCGAGCCGGGAAACTGCGCGCAGTGGATCTCTTCGTGCTGAGTCATCAGCGCGTAGCGCGCCAGCGGGTTGTAGTGCTCCCAGCAGGCCAGCGCGCCGATGCGGCCGACGGCGCTGTCCACCACCTTGAGGCCGGCGCCATCGCCCTGGCCCCAGACCATGCGCTCGTGGTACGTCGGCGTGATCTTGCGGCGCTTGAGGATCAGCGCGCCATCGGCGTCGAACACCAGCTGCGTGTTGTAGAGGCTGCCATGGTCGCGCTCGTTGACGCCGAGCACCACGACGATGCCGCGCGCGCGGGCGCGCTCGGCCACCGCCTGCGTGACCGGCCCGGGCACCGCGACCGCGTGCTCCATCAGCCGCAGGTGCGGCGCGCCCTGCAGCACCGGCGGCAGCACGAAGGAGAAATAGGGGTAGTAGGGAACGAAGGTCTCGGGGAACACCACGAGCTGCGCGCCCAGCCCCGCCGCCTCGTCGATCGCGGCCAGCACACGCTCGAGCGTGCCCGCGGGCCGCTCGAGGTCGGGTGCGATCTGGACCGCGGCAGCGCGGACAAGGCGAGGCGTGCTCATCTCAGTGGTCCAGCGGCGCCGGAGCGCACTGGTCGATGCATGCAGCAGGCCTCCCCCAGCAGACGCCGCGGATCCGGCTTTGCCGGTCCGCCAGCGTCGCCCCCTTGAGGGGGAGCGGCGCAGCCGCAACGGGGGTGGTCGTCATCACAAGGTCCAGGTGTTGAGGATGAAGGCCTTGTCCTTGCGGTGCAGCAGGATGATGTCCAGCACATCCAGCGGGCTGATCGGGCGCACGCCCTCGATCAGCGCGCCTTCGCCGTGGCCGTACAGCGCCTGCAGCGCGAAGCGGCACGCATACACCTTGCCGCCTTCGGCCATGAACTTGGTCAGCGTGTTGTTGAAGTTCTGGTGGCCCGGGAAGGCCTCGTCGCCCAGCGTCGGGAAGCCGCGCTTCACACCCAGCGTGACGCCGGGGCCGTAGAGCAGCACCGAGGTGTCGAAGCCCTTGCGCTTGAGGCGCGTGGCCTGCAGCAGGTTCACGAAGCCGATCGAGCCTTCGAAGGCGACGGTGTGGAAGGTGACCAGGGCCTTCTCGCCCGGTTCGGCCTTGACGTCCTCGAAGACCTTCTCTTCGTAGTCGACGAGGAACTCGCCTTTCTCGTTGGCGGGGCGGGTGACTTTGGGCATGGCAGGACTCCGTTGAGTGAGGAGGGATGACGGCAAGCACGCGTGCTGCGATCTGTGTCGCACGCGCCGTGCCACCGCAGCGCCGCGCGCAGCGGGCGTCGATGCGATCAAGCGCCGATCAACGCGCAGCGATGCGCCCGCCACCGCGCGCGACTTCTTTGCAAGCGCCCGTTGCGCTGCCGTGCCGCGGCGCGGCGGCGCGATCAAGTGCACCGTGCCGGCGCGACGATCTGCGATCAATGCCTCCGATCAAGGGTCGTCATCGCACCGCTGCGGGGCGCCATGCCAGCAGATCGGTGATCCCTTGATGGCACGAACGATGCAATCAAGGGACGCATGCCCGCCGCCCCCAAACCGATGCAGCACTGGCGCCGCCGCATCGACGCCAGCCCGCGGCCGGCCTACCTGCAGATCGCCGAGCTGATCGCCGAAGACCTGCGCACCGGCCGGCTCGCGGCCCACGAGCGGCTGCCGACGCTGCGCGAGCTGGCCGAGGCCCTGGGCCTCAACTACACCACCGTCGCACGCGCCTACGCCGAGGCGCGCAAGCGTGGCCTGATCGACTCGCGACCCGGCATGGGCAGCTACGCGCGCGGCGCGCGGCCGGCGCTGCCGCTGCGCGGCGGCAGCGGTGCCGAGATGACGATGAACCTGCCGCCCGAGCCGCAGGACGCGCTTCTGCTCGACCGCATGCACGCCAGCGCGGCCGAGCTGTTCGCGCGCAGCGACCTGTACGCGCTGATGCGCTACCAGGACTTCGGTGGCACGCCCGCGGACAAGGACGCCGCCGCGCACTGGCTGCGCCGTCACCTGCCGGGCTGCGAAGCCTCGCGGGTGCTGGTCTGCCCCGGCATCCACAGCGCGCTGGCGGCGCTGATCTCGCAGCTGGCGCGACCGGGCGAAACGGTCTGCGTCGAGTCGCTGACCTACCCCGGCATCAAGGCCATCGCGACGCAGCTCGGCGTGCAGCTGCACGCGCTGCCACTGGACGACGAAGGCCCGAGCGCGACCGAGTTCGAGCAGGCCTGCAAGACCCTGCAGCCCAAGGCCCTGTACTGCAACCCGACGCTGCTCAACCCCACCACGGCCACCGTCACGCGCCGCCGCCGCGAGGCGCTGGCCGATGTGGCGCTGCGCTACAGCATCCCCATCATCGAGGACGACGCCTACGCGATGCTGCCGCGCGAGGTGCCGCCCCCGCTGGCACTGCTGGCGCCCGAGCTGACCTACTACATCACCGGCCTGTCCAAGTGCCTCGGCGCCGGGCTGCGCACCGCCTACGTCTGCGCACCCGGCGAGCGCCAGGCGCAACGGCTGGCCGGAGCGCTGCGCGCCACCACGGTGATGGCCTCACCGGTGACCAACGCCCTGGCGACGCGCTGGGTGACCGACGGCACCGCGCAGGCGATGCTGGCCGCGATCCGCAGCGAGTCGATGGCGCGTCAGTCGCTGGCGTCGCAGCACCTGGCCGGCCATGGCGTGCTGGCCCAGCCCGAGGGCTTCCACCTCTGGCTGCCGCTGTCCTCGTCGTGGAGCGTGGTCGAGTTCGCGTCCTACCTGCGCACCCAGGGCGTCGGCGTCGTGGCGAGCGCGGCCTTCTCGACCGACGGCGATCCGCCGGACGCCGTGCGCATCTGCCTGGGTGGCCCGCTAACGCGCGGGGACTGTGACGACGCCTTGCGCCTGATCGCCGGCACGCTGGCGCATCCGCGCCATCCCCACGCGACCTTGGGCTGATGCCGGATGTGCCAGAACGTGACGTATGGGCGGCGCCGGCACGGCACTTGCGCGCGACCTTGGCCGGCGTGAGTTCCTGCCGCGCGCGTCGGAGCGTCCGGGTTCAAGATGGGCACCGCGGCTCGAGGTCCGGCCCCCGGAGCCGATGCCACGACGTAGACCCCCACGGAGGTGAAGATGGACCGCCACCACGCACGCGCCGCCCGGCGCCCGAACATCCGCAGCGTCGCCTTGCGCGCCCCCGACCTGCGTCGCCCCGCGCTGGCCTGCGCCCTGCCCTTGCTGGGCGCCTTGCTGCTCGCCGCGCTGCTCTGATCCTGCGGCCCGGGCGCGAGCGGTCCGGCAGCGTCAACCGGCCCCGGGCCCTACACCCCGGGCCCTACAGACCGAGCCCGCTCAGCCCCGGGTGATCGTCGGGCCGCCGCCCCAGCGGCCAGAAGAACTTGCGCTCGGCGGCCGGGATCGGCTGGTCGTTGATGCTCGCGTGGCGGTGCGTCATCAGGCCGAACTCGTTGAACTGCCAGTTCTCGTTGCCGTGGCTGCGGTACCAGTGGCCCGAGTCGTCGTGCCACTCGTAGACGAAGCGCACCGCGATGCGGTTGCCGTCGGTGCACCACAGCTCCTTGATCAGCCGGTAGTCCAGCTCCTTGGCCCACTTGCGCTGCAGGAACTGGCGCACCTGCTCGCGCCCCACCGGGAACTCGGCGCGGTTGCGCCAGCGCGTGTCCTCGGTGTAGACGCGCACGCAGACGTCGGGGTCGCGCGTGTTCCACGCGTCCTCGGCCCCCCGCACCTTCTTCGTCGCGGTCTCGATCGTGAACGGCGGAACAGGCGGACGCGCCTCGGTCATGACTACCTCCATCAAGCAGACGAGGCGTCGCCGTCAGGCGATGCCTCTTCGCAGGCACGCCGTTGAGCGGCGGGCGCGCAGCGCCTCGACCGCTCGAACGGCGCCCTCGAAGCTCAGTATGTTTTGTAGGGCAGGAACTTGCCTGACATCACGATGCTCACGCGGTCCCCCGCCGGATTCGGCTCGCGCTTCAAGTCCATCCTGAAGTCGATCGCGCTCATGATCCCGTCGCCGAACTCCTCGTGGATCAACTCCTTGAAGGTCGTGCCATAGACGCTGACCAGCTCGTAGAAGCGGTAGATCAGCGGATCGGTCGGCACGCTGGTGGGCAGCGAGCCCTTGTAGGGCACGACCATCAGCCACTTCTGCTCGGCATCGCTGAGGCCGAAGATCTCGCCGACCACGCCGGCCTGCTGGGGCGTCAAGGTCATCTGCCCGAGGCAGGCCGCGGTGACCCACTCCTTGCTGAGGCCCACCTTGCCGGCCACGTCGGACCACTTGATGCCCCTGGCCACCTTGGTGGCGATGATCTTCTCGGTGACTTCGATGCGGCTCATGCAATTCTCCTGATGATCGGAACGACGGGGGAGGCAGGTTCGGGCTCGGGCTCCGGGGCGGGCTCGGGCCCCGGCCGGACCTCGGGCGGAAAGGCCGGCGCGCGGCCATGCGACAGGTCCTTGGACCGCGCCACCAGGAAGTCGACCAGGTGGTTGCGGATGCGGTAGTACTGCCGATCGTGGTGCAGGCTGGCGCGCTGGCGGTCCCGGGGCATCGTGTTGACCACCACCTCGGCGATGCGCGCGCCGGGGCCGTTGCCCATCAGCAGGATCTTGTCGGCCAGCAGGATCGCCTCGTCGACGTCGTGAGTGATCATGAAGACGGTCTGGTGCGTTTCGGCGCAGATGCGCAGCAGCTCGTCCTGGATCGTGCCGCGGGTCAGGGCGTCGAGCGCCCCGAAGGGCTCGTCGAGCAGCAGCATCTTGGGTTCGATCGCGAAGGCGCGCGCGATGCCGACGCGCTGCTTCATGCCGCCCGACAGCTGCGAGGGCTGCTTGTCGATCGCGTGGCCCAGGCCGACCAGGCTCACGTACTTCTCGACCTGGGCATCGACCTGCGCGGCCGTCCAGTCCGGCCACTT
>CAZTTC010000040.1:0-21510 GCA_964616015.1 uncultured Methylibium sp.
GCACGCGCAGCTGGCGCTGTGTCTCGCGCAGGTCGCGCACCGTGCGCTCGTGCGTGAGCACCAGGCACAGATAGACCGTGAACAGCATCCCGATCAGCAGCGGCAGCACCACGCCGGCTGCCACCAGGGGACGCGCCGGCAGTTCCGCGGCCCCGGCCGTGCCGACCAGCAGCGCCACGCGCAGCAACGGTATGGCCGCCATGGCCACCATCAACAGCACCAGCAGCTTGAGCGCCGGACTGCGCCGACGTTCCTCGATGCGGTAGAGGAAGACGGCCGCGTACAGGTACAGCAGCAGCGAGGCGACGCTGAACGCCGTCGAGCGCACCAGCTGGGGCAGGTTGCCGACCCAGCAGGCCAGCCAGGCGGCGTAGCAGAGCGCGAACACGGTCGCGTCGACGGCCGGGCTCGAGAACAAACGATCGCGCGCGAAGAAACGCCGCACGCCGGTCACGATGAGCATCGGCCACACCAGCACCAGGAAGATGCCCGGCACCACCGCCTCGGGCCACCAGCCGCGGATCGCGTGCATCACCGCGCCGGCCGAGGCCAGCCACATCGCGGCGGTCCACCACCAGTAGCCCCGGTAGACACGCTGACTGATGCCGAAGACGGTCATGATGGCCGCGGCCGAGCCCATGACCACGACCGACATCAACATCAGCGTGGGCAGGTGCAGGGCGAAAGTGGCGGGCGAGGTCGGCATGGGATCTGGAGCGCTTCTCGATTCTCCGGGGCCGATCGTGGCGGAGATCCCCCCAAAGGCGGGTGGGGCCCACAGTGATTGTCGAAGAACGCCGCGCGGATCGGTACGACATCACGGCGCTTCGTTACCATCGCGCGCTTGCAAACGTGCGCTATCGCACTGACGGAGATCGAGATGGCAATGGATGTGGTCGACTACGAGATCAAGGGCGCCGAGATGCAGTTCGTCGAGGTCGAGCTGGACCCCGGCGAGGCGGCGATCGGCGAGGCCGGCAGCATGATGTTCATGGACGCCGGCATCGGCATGGACACGGTGTTCGGCGATGCCTCGGCGCAGCAGGGGGGCATCTTCGGCAAGCTGCTCGGCGCCGGCAAGCGGCTGATCACCGGCGAGTCGCTGTTCACGACGGTCTACACCAACAACGCCGCCGCCAAGCAGCGCGTCGCCTTCGCGGCACCCTACCCGGGCAAGATCCTCGCGATGGATCTCAAGACGCTGGGCGGCACGCTGATCTGCCAGAAGGACGCCTTCCTGTGCGCAGCGCGCGGCGTCAGCCTGGGCATCGCCTTCCAGCGCAAGCTCGGCGTCGGCTTCTTCGGCGGCGAGGGCTTCATCATGCAAAAGCTCGACGGCGACGGCCTGGCCTTCGTGCACGCCGGCGGCAGCATCCTCCAGCGCGAGCTGCAGCCCGGCCAGACCTTGATGGTCGACACCGGCTGTGTGGTTGCCTACACGCAGCACACCGGCTTCGACATCCAGTACGTCGGCAAGATCAAGACCGCGCTGTTCGGCGGCGAGGGCCTGTTCTTCGCCAAGCTGACCGGCCCCGGCACGGTGTGGCTGCAGAGTCTGCCGTTCTCGCGGCTGGCGAGCCGCGTGTTCGCGGCCGCGCCGCAGCGCGGCGGCTCGCGCGAGGAAGGCTCGGTGCTCGGCGGCTTCGGCGCGGGCGGGCTGCTGGGGGCGGTGCTGGGCGGCGACGAGGAATGAGGCCGTGGCGGGCGCCCTGGCGGGCTAGCGTGGACCTTGCGGTGCCGTGCCTGGCCGGGTGCGGCTCGGGCAGAGCCGCCGATCGATCTCGCGCAGCAGCAGGTCCACCGCGAGCGGCTTGACCAGGTAGCCGTCGAAGCCGGCGCGCATTGCCGCGTCGATCTCCTCGGGCATTGCATTGGCCGAGATCGCCACGCAGGGGACGGCGCGCAGCGCCGCGTCGCCCCGCACCTCAGCCAGCACCTCGAGCCCGCTCATGCCCGGCATCATCATGTCGATGAGCAGCAGGTCGGGCGGCGCCGCGCGAGCCGCCGCGAGGCCTTCCGGCCCTGAGGCGACTGACCGCAGCTGGACCGCAGGCCGGGTCGCAAGGTAGGCCTGCATCAGCACGCGATTCGTCTCCTCGTCGTCGATGTAGATCACCGCGCCGGCGCCGGGCGGTGCGGGGGCCTGCGGTGCCGGCCCCGCACCGCCGGGGTGTCGGGCCGCGGGCTCGCGCGACGGCGACAACGGCAGCTCGACGCGGAACTCCGTACCGACGCCCGCAGTGCTGGCCACCTCGAGCCGCCCGGCCATCAGCTCGACGAGCCCGCGCGTGATGATCAGGCCGATGCCGGTGCCCGGGGCGTCGCCGCCTTCGCGTCCCAGCCGGTTGAAGGGCTGGAACAGCTGCTCGAGCTGCTGCGCGCTCAACCCCGACCCGGTGTCGATGACGCTCAGGTGCAAGCGGTCATCCCGGGCGCGCAACTTCAGCGTGACGCTGCCACCGGCGTGGTTGTACTTGATGGCATTCGACAGCAGGTTGAGCACCACCTGCCGCAGGCGCGTGCGGTCGGCGCGCACGGCGGGGAGCCTTTGCGCCGACGCATCGAGCGCGACCGACAGCTGCCGCGCTTCGGCCTGCGCGGCCATCTGCCGCATCGCGTCGCGGACCACGTCGGCCGCATCGACCTCGGCCAGGTCGAGTCGCAGCGTGCCCGCCTCGACCCGCGACAGGTCCAGCAGGTCGTCGATCAGCGACAACAGGTGGTGACCCGCGTGCAGCACGTGCTCCAGCTCGCGCTGCTGCGCCGGTATCAGCGTGCCGGGGGTGTCGCGCTGCAGGATCTGCGTGAAGCCGAGGATCGCGTTCAGCGGCGTGCGCAGCTCGTGGCTCATGCGCGCCATGAACTCGGTCTTGGTGCGATTGGCGCGCTCGGCCAGTTGCTTTTCGACCAGGGCCGCCTCCGCGCGGCGGCGCTCGGCCTCCAGCGCCAGCTGGCGGGTGCGCAGCACGCGCTGAGCCGTGACACCGGCAGCCGCCAGCAGGGCCAGCAACAGGAAGGGCACCCGCACGGTGGCCCACCAGCCTTGCCAGTAGACCGAGAGCGGCGTGGCGACGAACATCGTCAGCGGGTAGCTCTCGAGCCGCCGGAAGGCGTAGCCGCCGGGCTGCCCGAGGATGGACGATTCCCCCTGGGCATAGCCGCTGCGCGCGTCGCCACTGCCACCGCGCGGCACGACACCAGTCCTCGGGCTGCCGTAGATCATGTCCTGCGTGGCCTGCAGCGGCGCCGGGAACAGGCTGATGAGGTAGCCGTCGTCGCGGATCAGCCCGAGCGAGGAATGGGCGACCACCGGGGCGTCGCTCCAGAAGCGCTGCAACACGTCGGCCGGCAGCGTGGCCGAGATGAAAGCCAGCGGCTGGCCGTCCTGGCCGCGAATCACAAAGCGCATCGGGAAGAACCAGCCGGGGGCGACGGTGGCGCGCAAGGGGCGGCCGAGGTCGAACCGGGTCTGCGGCGTGAGACGCCCGAGGAACTCGACCCACGACTCGCCGCGCACCCGCGTGACGCGCGGCAGCCCGGCGCGATCCGGCGCCAGCGCCGCGGCGATGATCTCGCCGTCGGGGGCCAGCAAGTTGATGGCGGTGAAGGTGGGGTGCAGCTCGCGAAAGCGCCGGATCAATGCGCCGGCACGTTGCATGTCCGCGAGGCCGGGGCCGGCCTGGAGGGCGTCGCCCAGGCCCTCGATCGAGGCCTCGAGCTCGACGAAGTAGCTGTTGGTCGCCTTCTGCGCAATCTCCAGCACGGTCTGCATGCGCGCAATCTGCTCGGCGCGCACCGCGTTCCACGTCAGCACGCCGTAGACAAGTGCCACGATGCCCAGGAGCACCCCACCGATGGCGGCGAGGCGGCGGCTGTTCGGCAATCGCAACGGTGTCATGGCGAGGCGGCGCTCCGCGGCATCGCCCGCTTTGTAACCCGGATCGCGGCACTCCGAACCCGTGGAACCGCCAGCTTGCCGGCGCTCCGAGGGTCGCCGACGCTACAGGCTTGCGGTCCGTGCCTGCAGCCAGACCTTCGCGGCGCCGGTCACCAGCGGCGAGAGCCGTTCGCGCACCACGGCGTGATAGAGATTCAGCCAGGCGATCTCGCCCTCGCTCAGCAGGGCGCGATCGATGCAGCGGGTGTCGATCGGGCACAGGCTCAGGGTCTCGAACTCGAGGAAGTCGCCGAACTCGTCGGCCGGCGCGGCGACGTTCATGACCAGGTTCTCGATGCGCACGCCCCAGCGGCCGGGCCGGTACAGACCGGGCTCGATGCTGGTGACCATGCCGGCCTCCATCGCCATCTCGGGCGCGGGCACGGCCTTGCTGATGGTCTGCGGCCCCTCGTGGACGTTGAGGAAGTAGCCGACGCCGTGACCGGTGCCGTGGCCGTACTCCAGGCTCTCGGCCCACAGCGGTGCGCGCGCCAGCGCATCCAGCATCGGGCTGGGCGTGCCGCGCGGGAAGCGCGCGCGCGACAGCGCGATCGTGCCCTT
This sequence comes from uncultured Methylibium sp., assembly GCA_964616015.1. Classification (GTDB taxonomy): domain Bacteria; phylum Pseudomonadota; class Gammaproteobacteria; order Burkholderiales; family Burkholderiaceae_C; genus Methylibium. The sequence goes on from CAZTTC010000040.1 coordinate 4,499, forward strand.
GAGCACCAGCGTGACGTCGCGCTTCATGGCGGCGCTGGGCGTGCCGATCGGCCAGACGCGCGTGATGTCGGTGGTGCCGCCGAGGTACTGCGCGCCGGAGTCGATCAGCAGCAGTCCGTCGGCCGCGACACCGTCGGCCCGGGAGATCACCGCATGGTGATCGGGCGTGGCCCGGTAGTGCGGCATCGCGCCGTTGGCGTTGAAGCCGGCGATCACCGGGAAGCTCAGGCTGACGTAGCCGGGCTGCTTCTCGCGCTCGGCACTCAGGCGCTCGGCGATGGTCAGCTCGGTGATGGTCTCGCGGCCGAGCGCCTGCTCGAACCACGCATAGAAGGCGCACATCGCCGCCCCGTCGCGGGCCATGGCCTCGCGGATGAAGGTCGCCTCGGCGGCGCTCTTGCGGCTCTTGGCCAGCGTCGACGGGTTGATCGCCTCGACGAGCCGCACGCCGGGCGCCACCGCCTCGCGCAGGCCCAGGGTGATGCGCTTGGGGTCGATCAGCAGCGTCGCGTCGGCCGGCAAGGCACCGAGCGCCGCGCGGGCCTCCTCGTAGGGCCGCAGCTGCACGCCGTCGGCGCCCAGCGTCGCCGCCAGGGCCGCGTCGATCTTGCCGGCGCCCACGAAGAGCTGCACGCCGGCCGGCGCGACGATCGCGTGCGCCAGGAACACCGGGTTGTAGTGGACGTCGGCGCCGCGCAGGTTGAGCAGCCAGGCCAGGTCGTCGAGCGTGGAGACGAGGTGGTGGCTGGCCCCGTGCTGCGCCATCGCCGCGCGCACCAGCGCCAGCTTGTCGGTGCGCGGCGTCGGCGCCTCGGGCGGGCGGTGTTCGTAGACGGTGGCCGTCGGCAGGCTCGGTCGGCCGGGCCAGGCGCCGGTCAGGGGGTCGGTGTCGGTGCGCAGGGCGATGCCGGCGGCCGACAGCGCGGCGCGCAGCGACTGCGCCGCGGCCAGCCCCAGCACCGCGCCGTCCACCGCGAGCGTCTGGCCGGGCCGCAGCTGCTGCACCAGCCAGTCGACGTGGGCGGCCGAACTGCCGGTCGCGATCTTCACGAGCTCGACGCCGCTGCCGGCGAGCTCGGCCTCGGCCTGGACCCAGTAGCGGCTGTCGGCGAACAGCGCCGCGCCACCGGCCAGCACGACCAGCGTCCCCATCGAGCCGGTGAAGCCCGAGAACCACTCGCGGCCCTGCCAGTGCCCGGGCAGGTATTCGGACAGGTGCGGATCGCTGGACGGCAGCAGCACGGCGTCGAAGCCCTGCGCGGTCATGCGGGAGCGCAGCTGTTCGAGCCGCAGGCGGGCAGGGTGGGTGCGGGTGTCCATCGGCTTCCTGGGTCGGGAGGGACGCGACGCAGCCGGGTCGGCGGCGTCGTGCGATGCCCTGATTCTAGGAAGGCGGCGCCGCAGCGCTCAAGTCACGGCCTTGGCCGGCGGCACTTCCGGGTCGGCGACCACCCGGGCCTGGCGCTCGAAGCTGAAGTAGGCCCAGGCCCAGTCGCTCAGCACGACCAGCCGGTTGCGGAAGCCGATCAGGAAGTAGATGTGCACGAACAGCCAGAACAGCCACGCGAAGGCGCCGCTGAAGCGCACCGTGCCGAGCAGCGGCACATCGACCGAGGCGATCGCCGCGCGCCGCCCGATGGTGGCGAGCGCGCCGTAGTCGAGGTATCGGAACGGCCGCGTCGGCTCATCGCGCAGGCGGCGCAGGAGGTTGTGCGCCGCATGGCGGCCCATCTGCTTGGCGGCCGGGCTGACGCCCGGCACCGGCTTCGGCTCGCCCTGCTTGGGGTGGCTCTTCGCGGCGGCCAGGTCGCCGACCACCGAGATCTCCGGATGGCCGGGAATCGTCAGGTCGGCTTGCACGACGACGCGGCCGGCGCGGTCGGTCTCGCAGCCGCTGCTGGCGGCCAGCGACCGACCCAGCGGCGATGCCGCCACGCCGGCAGCCCAGACGATGGTCTGGGTGTCGATGCGGCGCGGGCCCTCGGGGCTGTCGTAGTCCAGGCCTTCGGCGTCGATGCCGGTGACCTTGGCATTCGTCAGCACCTCGACGCCGAGCATGTCGAGCTGGGCCTTGGCCCGGGCCGACATCTCCTCGGTGAAGGCCGACAGCACCCGCGGCCCGCCCTCGATCAGCAGCACCCGCGCGCGGCGCGAGTCGATGCGGCGGTACTCGTCGGGCAGGGTGTGGTGGGCGATCTCGGCGAGCTGGCCGGCCATCTCGACCCCGGTCGGGCCGGCGCCGACGACCGCGAAGCTCAGGCACTTCATGCGCTCAGCCTCGTCGTGCTGGCGCTCGGCGCGCTCGAAGGCCATCAGCACGCGACGGCGGATCGTGAAGGCATCGGCCAGCGTCTTGAGCCCCGGCGCGTGCGGGGCCCACTGGTCGTTGCCGAAGTAGCTGTGCGTCGCGCCGGCGGCGACGATCAGGTGGTCGTAGGCGATGCGGTCCTTGCCACCGTCGAGCTCGATGCTGCGGGCCTGCACGTCGATGCGCGTGACCTCGCCCAGCAGGATGGTCAGGTTGCCGCGCTGCATCTCGCCGCGCAGGATGTGGCGGATCGGCCCCGAGATCGCCGGGGCCGACAGGTTGGCGGTCGCCACCTGGTAGAGCAGCGGCTGGAACAGGTGGTGGTTGGTGCGGTCGATCAGCGTGATCTCGACCTCGGCCCGGGACAAGGCCCGCACGGCCTCGATGCCACCGAAGCCGCAGCCGACGATGACGACGCGCGGGCGGCCAGGGGAAACGGGAGCACGGCTCATGGTGGGGCGGACTGTGGCACGCGCAAGCCGCGGGAATAGGAAAGCCAGGTTCGTTGTCGCCGCTCAGGCGGCCGGCCCCGGCGTCTGCGCCCCCAGGGCGCGCAGTTTCTTGCGCACCAGGTCGATGTGGCTGCGCAGCGCGTACAGCTCGTCGGCATGCGACAGCGGCACCTGCAGCTGCTTGACGCGGGTGTCCAGCTGGTCCAGCTGCTCCATCAGCGGCTGCGCTCCTTCGGTCTGGCCGGCCAGGCTCTGCTCGATCTGGCGCAGCCGGGCGTACCAGCGGAACACCCGCGAACGGATGCGCAGCTCGTACAGCGGCGGCAGCACGCGCGACAGCGGCAGCAGCACGACGATGATCGAGGCCAGCACGACCCACATGCGGTCGATCAGGTTGGCCAGCCAGAACGGCAGGTAGCGCTGCAGGAAGGGCGGGCCGGTGTCGAAGAAGCGGTCGGCCTCCTTGGCCATCGGCAGTTCGGTGGCGCGCCGGTTCGGGAACTCGCGCCGCGTCTGGAACCAGCCGGCCTCGCTGTGGATGGCGTTGGCGGCCTGCACGAACAGGCGCTGCAGCGCCGGGTGCGACGAGGGCTTGGCGACCAGCATCGCGGTCGGCGCGAGCAGGTCCACGTCCTGCGGTGGCAGGTCGGCGTCGAGCTTCACGACGCCGCGCGGCAGGCGCACCGCCGCCAGCATCGGCAGGCGGCGCGTGTAGGCCTCGGCCTGCGCGAAGTCCAGCAGCCGGATGCCTGGCGTCTGCAGCAGCAGCTGCACCATTGGCGCCTCCGGCGCCGACACCAGCGCCAGTGCGTCCAGGTCGCCGTCCAGCAGCGCCATCACCGCGGGAGTCTGGGTCATGCGCTCCGCGACGATGTCCTCGGGCTCGAGGCCGCTCACGGCCAGCACGCGCTTCATCAGGTTGGTGATGCCGCTGCCCTTGGCGCCGATGTTGATGCGCCAGCCCTTCAGCTCGGACAGCTTGTCGACGCGCTCGCGCTTGAGGCGCTGCTGCGCACTGGCCTGGCGGTAGAAGATCCACAGCGGCTCGTAGAACAGGCTGCCCAGCGAGACGAGGTCGGGCGGGGTCTCGTCGTCGGCGGTGCGCAGCCGGCCTGCGCCGCCCTGCACGAAGGCGAAGTCGACCCCCGAGTCCTCGTCCTCCAGCAGCCGCAGGTTCTCGGCCGAGCCTTCGGTGCCGCGCAGCTCGACCTGGATGCCGAACTTCTTCAGCTGTGCCTGGTAGCGCTGGCCGAACTCGGCGTAGGCGCCGTTGGCCGGTCCGGTCGCCAGCACGACCTTCTTCGGCGGGGCCGGGTCCAGCGCCCAGTAGGCCAGGCCGAGCAGCAGGCCGGCCAGCAGCACGAAGGGCCCCGCCGTGACCAGCAGGTCGCGGGTGCTGAGCAGGGTGTGGCGCAGGGCAGGCGGCATCGGCTGGGGCGTCGGGTCCGCCGCATTCTCGCCCCTGGCGCCACGCGCGGCGGCGCCGTGTTTCAGCCGCTTGCAGCCTCGGGGGCGACGCGCACGCAGGCCTTGCCGGCGCGCTTGGCCGCGTACATCGCGATGTCGGCGCGGCGGCGCAGGTTCTCGACGGTCTCCCCCGGAACGTAGACCGCGATGCCGAGACTGGGCGTCGAGACGACCTGGCGCCCGGCCAGCGCATGCGGCAGCGACAGCGCACTCACGAGGCGTTCGCACTGCAGCAGCCGGTCGTCGGCGCTGCCGGCGTTCTCGAGCAGCACGGTGAATTCATCGCCGCCAAGGCGTGCCACCCGATCGGTGCTGCGCACCTGGGCCTCGAGCCGGCGCGCGACCTCGACCAGCAGCAGGTCGCCGGCCTCATGGCCGAGCGTGTCGTTGACGTCCTTGAAGCCGTCGAGATCGAGGTAGACCAGCGCCAGCGGCTGGCCCGAACGCCGCGCGCGGGCGGTGGCCGCCTCGAGCTCCTCCTCGAAGTGGCGACGGTTCGGCAGGCCGGTCAGCGGGTCGCGTCGCGCCAGATCGGCCAGTTGCTGCTTCTGGGTCTTGAAGACGGTGATGTCGGCGAGCAAGCGCGCATGGTGGGTGACGACACCGCGCTCGTCGACGATGGCGATCACGTTGAGCCAGATGTCGAAGCTGCTGCCGTCATGCCGTTGCTGGCGGCTCTCGCCGCTCCAGCGACGCCGTTCGCGCAAGGACGCTTCGACGCCCGGCAGCTCGGCATCGCTCAAGGCCGGCAGGCCGGCATCGCCGGCCCAGCGGTCAATCAGCCCGTCGAGCGGCTGGCCGGTCATTGCCAGGAAGGCGGCGTTGACCTGAACGATGCGGTCGTCGCGGTCGGTCAGCACGACGGCGTCGCCGGTCTCCTCGACCACGCGCGAGGTCAGCCGCAGGCGCTCGGCGGTGGCGCGCTTCTCGGTCACGTCGTCGGCCACCACCAGGATGTGATCGATCTCGCCGTCGGCGCCGCGTATCGGCGCTTTGGTGACATCGATATAGCGGCGACCGTCCGGGCCGTCGTAGCTGAGCTCGGGGTAGTGCACCAGGCGCGGGTCGGCGAGCAGGGCTTCGTCCTGTGCGTCGCCGCGCGCGGCGGCGTCGGCCGGCAGGAAGTCGTGGGCGCGGTGGCCGATCACGCGCTCGGCCGGCGCGTGAAAGCTGCGCTCGGCGCTGCGGTTCCAGTACAGGTAGCGGCCGCGTGTGGGGCCGCGCGCGCTCTTGGCGTAGACGGCGACCGGCAGCATGTCGAGCAGGGTGCGGAAGAAGCTCTCGCGCTCGGCCAGATGCTGCTCGGCCTGCTTGCGGTCGGTGATGTCGCGCATGATCAGCGCGACGCCGTCGTCGACCGGCACCACCTGGTAGTGCAGCCAGCGGTCGCGCACCTCGGGCGTCATGCCCAGCGCCTCGACGTCGATCGGGCGCTGTTGCGCCATCACCTTGCGCAGCAGGTCCATCAGGCCGTCGCTGCGCATCGACGGCACCAGCTCGCCAGCGCGCCGGCCGACCATGGCCGCGCGCTCGAGCTGCAGGATCGAGGCGGCGCGCCGGTTGGCTTCGATGATCGTGAAGTCGTGGATGCCGCCGGCGGCGTCGCGCTCGGCACGCAGCAGCCAGAAGGCGTCGAGGCTGCCGTCGAGCGTGGCGACGTACAGCGCCTTGGCCTCCCGCGCCGCCTGCCGGCTGGCATCGAGCCGACGCGCCTGGCGCCACAGCACCCAGGCGCCGAACAGGATCAGCAAGCCGATCGCGGCGGCCCCGGCCAGCAGCCGACGCCGGGTGGCCTCGTAGCGGGCGATCACCGGGTCGGCGGCGATGGCGATCACCGCGAGCAGCGGGTAGCGCTCGACCGGCACCGCAGCGCCGAATCGCCGCTGCTTGTCGACCGGGCTCAGCGCCGGCTCCAGCGTCTCGCGCATCTGCTGGATGGTCCGTTGCACTGCCTTGGCATCGACCTTCTCGCCGAAGCTCGACTTGCCGTCGACCAGGCGCGAGCGGACCAGGTTGTCGAGGCCGATCACCGTCACCGCGGTGCCGGGTGCCTCGCTGGCGTCGAAGCTGCGGGTGAGGGCGGCGGGGTCCACCAGCGACACCACGACGCCGTCGAACTCGCTGCCGTCGCGCGACAGGCTGCGCATGGCCGGGATCATCCAGCCCTGGGCCAGCGGGTGCGGCTGGGCCGGACCCAGCGTCAGGCCGAGGTCGTTGTAGCGGGCATGCCGCTTGAAGTCGTCCTCGTCGGCGATGTTCAGCGGCACGTCGAGCGAGGTGCTGTCGTCCACCATGCCGCGGCGGTCGGTGACGAACACCGAATGCGTCATGTCGAAGGCCAGCAGGCCGGCATGCCGCAGCGTCGTCAGGTCCATCGGGTTGCCGGTCTCGCGCAGCGCCTTGACGAGCAGCGTCGTCTGGTCGACGCTGTCCAGGACTTCGCGGACCCGCACGGCGAGCTTCTGGGCGCTGCGGTCGGCGTCGTGGAGGGCGCGCTGGGCCGCCTCGCGGTAGGCGTCCTGCAGCGCGATGCGGGTCGCGACGCCGAGTGCGACCAGCAACAGCACCGCCACCGCCAGCAGCGCGCTGTGCAGCGGGAGCGGCCGGCGACGCGGCACGGCAGAGGAGGGGGTGGCGGAGACCATCGAGCTTCAGGCGCGGCGCCGGGTCGCGCCTCTGGTTATCGGTGCCCGCCGCGGGAACTTCAGCCGACGGCCAGGAGGTCGACCTCGAACAGCAGCGTCGCGTTCGGCGGGATCACGCCGCCGGCGCCCCGGGCGCCATAGCCGAGTGCCGCGGGGATCACCAGCCGGCGCGTGCCGCCGACCTGCATGCCGGCCACGCCTTCGTCCCAGCCGCGGATCACCATGCCGGCGCCGAGCGAGAACTCGAAGGGATCGCCGCGGTCCTTGCTGGAGTCGAACTTCTTGCCGGCCACGCCGTCGTTGTAGAGCCAGCCGGTGTAGTGCACGCGCACGTCCTGGCCGGCCTGCGCGGTGGCGCCGCTGCCCACGGTCGTGTCTTCGTACTGCAGGCCGGAAGCGGTGGTTTGCATGGTGCTGCGCTCTCTCGAAGTGGAAAAGCGCGCAGCATAGCCGCGCGCCGGCGACGGGGTCCTGGTGCGGCCCGTTCGCTGTCGCCAAGGCGACTCTCCCTCGGGCCGAGCCCCACTGCCCAAGCGCCGGCGCGAGGCGTAAGGTGCCGGGCTCGACCGCCGCTGGAGACTTCACCCGTGAGCCCCGAGAGTCCCGCTAGCCCCGTACCCGCCGACCGGCCCCATCTCAGGATCTGGCCGGCGCGCCTGCCGCGCGAGCTGGTGATCCCCGACACGACGCTGTGGTTCAACCTGGAGGTGGCGGCGCGCCGCTATCCGGACAAGGCGGCCTGTGTCTTCCTCGGCCGCGCGTTGAGCTACCGCGAGCTGCACCGCCAGGCCGAGGCGCTGGCCGGCTGGCTGCAGCGGGTGGCCCGGGTGCAGGCCGGCGAGCGCGTGGCCCTGTACCTGCAGAACTGTCCGCAGTACATCGTGGCGTACTACGCGGTCCTGCGCGCCGATGCCGTCGTCGTGCCGGTCAACCCGATGAACAAAGCCGACGAGTTCGGTCACTACATCACCGACCCGCAGACGCGGGTGGTCGTCGCCAGCGCGGACCTGGCGGCCAACGTCGCCGCCGCCGATGGCGCGCTGCCGCCGACGCAGCGCCTGCAGCACCTGCTGGTCACGCGCTACGCCGACGCGCTGCCGGAGCGCTACCCGGACGGCCTGGCGGTGGCGCCGGCGATGGACCAGTGGCTGCGCGCCGACCCGCCCTTGCCGACCGGCCTGTCGCCCGACCTGCCGCTCACGCGCTGGCCCGATGCGATCGGTGCCGGCCACGCGCCCGGACCGCACACCGCGCAGCCCGACGACCTGGCGCTGCTGCCCTACACGTCCGGCACCACCGGCCTGCCGAAAGGCTGCATGCACACCCACCGCACGCTGATGAGCAACACCGTCGGCGGCGGGCAATGGGGCTACGGCGGGCCGGAGTCGGTGTCGCTGGGCGTGGTGCCGCTGTTCCACATCACCGGGATGATGTATTCGGTGCTGGGCTCGGTCTACCTCGGCGGCACGGTCGTGCTGATGCCGCGCTGGGACCGCGAGCTGGCCGGCATGCTGATCTCGCGCCACCGCGTGACGCACTGGACCTGCATCCCGACGATGGTCATCGACCTGTTCGGCAGCCCGAACTACAAGTCCTTCGACCTCGCCAGCCTGCGCTACCTCAGCGGCGGCGGGGCGGCGATGCCGCAGGCGGTGGCGCAGCGGCTGCTGGACGAGTTCGGCCTGAGCTTCGCCGAAGGCTACGGCCTCACCGAGACCGCCGCACCCAGCCACGGCAACCCGCCCGAGCGCGCCAAGCTGCAGTGCCTGGGCATCCCGATCTATGGCGTCGACTCGCGCGTCGTGAACCCGGACACGCTGGAGGAGCTGCCGCCCGGCGAGATCGGCGAGATCGTCACCCACGGCCCGATGGTCTTCAAGGGCTACTGGCGCCACCCCGAGGCCACCGCGGCGGCCTTCGTCAAGATTCGCGGCGACGACAAGCTCTTCTTTCGCACCGGCGACCTCGGCCGCATGGACGAGGAGGGCTACTTCTTCCTCACCGACCGCCTCAAGCGGATGATCAACGCCAGCGGCTTCAAGGTGTGGCCGGCCGAGGTCGAGTTGATGCTCTACAAGCACCCGGCCGTGCAGGAAGCCTGCATCATCGCGACGCGCGACGCGTACCGCGGCGAGTCGGTCAAGGCGGTGGTGGTCAAGCGCCACGACCGCCAGGACGTGACGGCCGAGCAGATCGTCGAGTGGGCGCGCGAGCAGATGGCCGCCTACAAGTACCCGCGCGAGGTCGAGTTCGTCGATGCGCTGCCGAAGTCCGGCGCCGGCAAGGTGCTGTGGCGCGTGCTGCAGGAGCGCGAGGATGCGAAGACGCGCGCGCCGGCTCGGGATGCCTGAGTGACGCGGCTCGAGATCCGGCGCGTCGTGGCTGCGTTGCCTCTGCGTGCGTCGGCCACGCTGGCGTGCAGGTGAGCTCGCTGCGGCGACAGCGAGCCCGTCAGCGTCGGCAGGTCCACCGGGTCGCGCCGCCAGGTCGGCTTCGCGGCGTCGGCCAGGCGCAGGGGCCGGACCTGCAGGGCGCTCAGCTTGTGCACCTGGCGGGCGTCGTCGCGCTCGACCACGCGAGGGCGCAGGCGGTCAGGCGGTTCATCAGGAGCGGGCCGGACGGGCGGGGGCGCAGGCGCATCGGGCAAGCTCCAGGAGGTCGCGACGATGCGACCGCTGGCTACACTGCCCGGCAGCATGGATGCCGGCACCAGCCTCATCGTCATCGTCGCCCTGATCGGCGCCAGCGCCTTCTTCTCGATGGCCGAACTGTCGCTGGCGGCGGCGCGGCGTCAGCGGCTGCGGCAGCTGGCCGACGACGGCGACGGTCGCGCCCTGCAGGTGCTGGCGGTGCAGGAGCAGCCGGGCCACTACGTGACGGTGGTGCAGATCGGCCTGAACGCGGTGGCGATCCTCGGCGGCATCGTCGGCGAGGGCGCGTTGACGCCGACCCTGACGCGTTGGCTCGGCGGGGTGACGGCGCCCGAGACCGCGCAGACGGCCGGCTTCGTGCTGTCCTTCCTGATCATCACCAGCCTGTTCATCCTGTTCGCCGACCTGTTCCCCAAGCGACTGGGCCTCAGCAACCCGGAAGCCGTGGCGCTCCAGCTGATCGGTCCGATGCGCGCGCTGATGGGCGTACTCAAGCCGGTGGTCTGGGTCTTCGACAAGGCGGCCGACGCGCTGTTCGCGCTGTTCGGCATCAAGACGACGCGCGACGACCGCGTCACGCACGCCGACATCCTGGCGATGGCCGAAGCGGGTGCCGCCGGCGGGCTGCTGGCCCAGGGGGAGCAGCAGCTGATCGCCAACGTCTTCGAGCTGGACACGCGCACGGTCGAGAGCGCGATGACCGCGCGCGACCGCATCGTGCACTTCCTGCGCGACGATCCGCCGGAGCTGATCCGCGCGCGCATCACCTCGAACCCGCACTCGACCTACCTGGTCTGCGACGGCGACATCGACCATGTGCTGGGCTATGTCGATGCCAAGGATCTGCTGATCCGCGTGCTGAACCACCAGTCGATCGAACTCGACGCCGAGGGCGTGCTGCACAAGGTGCTGGTGATCCCCGACCGGCTGACCTTGTCGGAGGTGATCGAGCAGTTCCGCACCGCGCACGACGACTTCGCGGTCATCATGAACGAGTACAGCCTCGTGGTCGGCGTGATCACGCTCAACGACGTGATGAGCACCGTCATGGGAGACCTGGTCTCGCCCTGGGCCGAGGAGCAGATCGTCAAGCGGGACCAGAACTCCTGGCTGATCGACGGGCTGACACCGATCCCGGACGTGCTGCGCGCGCTGGACCTGGACGAACTGCCGCACCAGGGCCAGTACGACACGCTGGCCGGCTTCCTGATGGTGATGCTGCGGCGCATCCCGCGCCGCACCGACTGCGTCAGCGTCGCCGGCCACCGCTTCGAGGTGCTGGACGTCGACAACCACAAGATCGACCAGGTGATGGTCACGCGGCTGCCCGGCGAGACCGGGGCCTGAAAGCTGGAAGCCCCTGCCACCGGTGACGGTGGCAGGGGCCTCGATTGGTGCTCCTGTTGGTGGGTCCCCCGCAGGGGGCCCAGGGCCCGGAAGCTCGACCCGTCGTCTGCGCTCCGTCGCCAACGCCCCGGAGGGCGGGGCGGCAGGGCCTCGACGCTTTGCATTCTCGGCATGGATGATCGCGCGGCTATGCCGCGAACGGGGGGGGGCGGTCCCCTCAATCCGGTCGGAATGCGCAGGGGCGGCGACGGTTTCAATCCGACGCAAGCAGATCCCGGGTCTGCGGGTGGCGGCGCATGTAGCCGGCCACGTAGGAGCACAGCGGCCGGACCTGGAGTCCCTGCGAACGGGCGTACGCCAGCGCTTCGCGCACCAGCAGGGCCGCCACGCCCCGTCCGCGCAAGGCGGCGGGCACGTGGGTGTGGTGCATCACCATCACGCCGCGCTCCACGGCATAGTCGGCGACGCACTGCTGGCCGTCGACCAGCGCCTCGAAGCGCGAGTCTGCAGCGTTGTGAACGACGGTCGTCACGTGGCGCTCACACCCAGCCCGTCATACCCAGCACGGCGCCGCCGCCGATCAGCCACAGCAGGTGCAGCCGGGTGCGCCAGACCAGCAGCGCGGCGGCCGCCGTCAGCAGCAGCGAGGGCCAGTCGCCCCAGGGCGCGGCCAGCAGCCAGCCGGTGGCGGCGATCAGCGCCAGCGTGATCGGCGCCATGCCGATCTTGAAGGCCCGCACCGCGCGCCAGTCCTGACGCGCGTGGCCCCAGCGCGTCGCCAGCAGCGCCAGCGTGGCCGACGGCAGCATGATGCCGACCAGCGTGGCCGCCGCCCCGGCCAGGCCCGCGGCCTGGAAGCCGAGCAGGGGCACGAACAGCACATTGGGCCCGGGCGCGGCCTGCGCGATCGCGATGGCCGACGCGAACTGCGGATCGGTCAGCATCTGCTGCTCGACGACCATCCAGCGGTGCATGTCCGGCGCCACCGTGATCGCGCCGCCGATCGACAGCAGCGACAGCAGCAGGAAATGGCCGAACAGCGACAGCAGCGTCGCCGCCTCGGGGCTGCTCATGTCGGCACCCCGCTGGCCAAGGTCGGCCAGCGAACCTCCGACGGGGTCGCGCGGGGCTCGGGGCGGCCCGGCGCGCCGCCGCTCATGCGCCGCGCTCCGGCGATGGCGCCAGTCGCCGCCATGCCAGTCCGCCAGCCAGCAGGCCGAGCGCCAGCAGCACCCCCGCGAGCGGCCAGCGCAGCAGCGCGACCGCCACGAAGCAGGCGCCGCCCAGCAGCGCGACGAGCGGCAGCCCCAGCGGGCTGCTGCGCAACGGGCCGGACAGCTTGAAGGCCGTGCCGACGATCATCCCGGCGGCCACGGCCCCCATGCCGCGCAGCGCCCCGGCCACCAGAGGGTGGCTCGCGAACTGCGCATACAGCGCGATCGCCGCCAGGACGATCAGCAGGGGCAAGGCCATCATCCCGGCGAGTGCCGCGAAGGCGCCGCGCGTGCCGAACCAGCGGTCACCGACCATCAGCGAGAGGTTGCACACATTGGGTCCGGGCAGCACCTGCGCGAGCGCCAGCATCTCGAGGAACTCGGCCTGGCTCAGCCAGCGCCGGTCCTCGCACAGCACCCGCTGCGCGACCGCCAGCACGCCGCCGAAGCCCTGCAGCGCCAGGCCGGTGAAGGCGGTGAAGAGCTCGGTGCAGGAGGCCGGTCGCGCCAGTGGCACCGCGTCGTCGTCGGTCATGCGGCGATGGTAGTCGCCGCGTGGCGCAGGCCGGGTCAGCCGTCCCCGTCGAGCGACTTCGGTCCGGCCCCGTAGGCCACGACGAACAGCAGGCCGCCGGCGATCGCGAGGTTCTTGAAGAAGTTGATCTGCTGCGCCATCTGCTGGTCGGCCGACAGGGCCCAGAAGTTGTGGAACAGCACGGCCGCCGCGACCGTGAACAGCGCCAGGATCAACGCCGCCCAGCGGGCTTTGAAGCCGACCAGCAGCGCCAGCGCCACGCCGATCTCGACGACGATCGTGCCGGCTGCGGCCAGCTCGGGCAGCGGCAGGCCCTTGGAGGCGATGGTGGCGGCGGTGCCCTGGAAGCCGGCGATCTTGCCGATGCCGGCGGGGATGAAGAGCAAGGCGATGAGGGCCCGACCCAGCAACGGGGCGAACTGGCGCAAGAAGCTCATGGTGGTTCCCGAGAGTGGTGGAGGACCCCGCAACGGCACCGAGGTGATCGAGCCTAGCACTGGCTGGCAAAGCCTGGGCAAGACAGCGTCGCCCGATGGCATCATGCGCGCCTCGCCGCCACCCGCGGCGCCTGGGCAGCCTGGCCGCGTACGGCGCGGCGCACCTCGCGAGGATCGACGATGACGACGAAGTACCTGCTGCTGGCCGTGGCCTTGGGCTTGCCGCTGACTGCCGCAGCGGCCGACCCGGCCGCGAAGAGGGGCAACACGCTGACACTCGGCGGCGGCAAGCCGGCCGGCAAGCTGCTGACGCGCGACCAGCTGCGCCTGTGCCTGGCGCAGCAGAAGGCGCTCAAGCAACAGGACGCCGAGACGGCGCAGGCGCAGACGGCACTCGACGCCGACAAGGCGGAGATCGCGCGCGCCGATGCCGCCCTGGAGGCCGAAGCGGCGGCGCTGCAGGCCGAGCGCGCGGCGGTCGACGCCAGCCAGGAAGCGTCGGTCGCCGCCTTCAACGCCAGGCTGGTGCAGCGGGCCGAGCGCGAACGCGCGCGCGACCAGCGCGTCGCCGACTACAACATGCGGCTCCCGGCCTTCAATGCGCGCGTGCAGGCCGGCCACCAGGTGCGCCAGGCCTGGCAGGCCGATTGCGCCGATCGCGCCTACGACGAGGCCGACTACTTCGCCATCCAGCGTGGCAAGTGAGGTGTCGCCGCGAGGCGATCGCTCAGGGCTTCTCGGCGAGTGCCTTGAGGTTCGCCAGGCCGCCTTCGAAGTCCTTGCCGATCATCTGGTCGGAGAACAGCGCGAACCAGCGGTACAGCGGGTTGCCGCCCATGTCGCCGTCCATCGCCCACGTCACCTCGGTGCCGCTGCCGGCCGGCTTGAAGCGCAGTTCGCCGGTCGAGACGGTGCTGAAGCCCTCGAAGTGGATCTCGTAGGCGATGCGCCGAGGCGCTTCGGCGGCGGTGAAGCGCATGCCGCCGTTGCCCTGGCTGACGCTCGTCCACTCCCAGGCCGCACCGACGCCGCTGTCCGGCCCGCTGTAGGCGATGGTCATCGCCGGGTCGCGCTGGTTCCAGACCGACCACTGCTGCCATGCCTTCGGGCTCGCCACCAGCGCGTAGACCTTGTCCGGCGGCGCCTGGACCTGCTGGGTCCGCGAGACCTGGAACTTCGGCGACAGCAGCAGGCCGCCGATGGCGACCACCAGCACCAGGCCCAGGATCAGCGCCAGCAGCCACCTAAGAGCCTTGAACAGCATGTCGATCTCCTCGATGGCGAGCCACGCGGCGCGCAGTGAGATTAAGACGGTGGGCCGCGCAGCGGTTCAGTATTTCCCCGGGCGCCGGGCGGCGGCCCCGCACTGGGTCCCCATTCAATGCGACCCCGCGGAGCGGGCGACGAGGTACACCCGGCTTCAGCCGGGTGTACCTCGTCGTTCCGACACCCCACCATCGGAACGCTCAGCGTACCCGTGTCGCTTCGCCAGCTTGAGCAGCACCATCAACAGTTCGGCCAGTTCGACGCGCTCGCGCGATGACCGAGCGCGCAGCGCGTGGATGTCTTGTCCGGCATCGGCAGGTACGTCGGTCGATCGCAGTCCGAGCAGTGGCGCCAGGTGGGCGATGCGGCGCAGCCGCCGAGCCCGGCGCTCCGAGAGGCGGCGCTGTTGGCGGACCAGCCGCCGCGCGGCCTTCTTCGGCTCGCCTACACCGCCGGATTTGGCGGGAAGCAGCGGCTCCGAGAAGATGTGCACTGCCGAATAGACAGGCTCGGTGGGCTGCTTGTCGTCGTCGAGTGCCAACGCGACCAGACCCAGCGATGCCGTCCCGACGTCGAGTGCGAGTCGGTAGTTCATGTCGTTCTGTCTCCCTGATGCGACCGAGTTTCCCCGGCGTCCGTGCTATTCTGCAACCGGTACTGAGCGTTGCGATGGTGGGGACTGTCGGCAACAAGTCCAGGGAGCTTGCTCCCGAGGACATCAATATGAAGCGGGCACTTCGGTGCCCGTTTCTCTTGGCACCGTCTGCTGCCATCCAGAAGCCTGCGGCCTTATGATCGTTTCAGAGTCACCCGACATGGAGCCACCCCGATGAGTCAGGCGACAGACGACCTGCTGCAGCGCGCCAAGGCCCTGCCGCCGGCCGATCGGGCGCGGCTGGTGGGCGAGATCCTGGCCACGCTTGATGAACCCGATGCCGCATGGCGAGACGAGGTCGAGCGCCGCGTTGACGCGGCGGACCGCGGCGAGCGATCAAGCACGGACTGGACCGAGGCGAGGCGCAGACTCGGGCTGTGAAGCGCCCGCTGTCGATCGATGACGAGGCCCTGGCCGAGTCCATCGAAGCCCGCGACTACTACGCAACCCAACGGCCGGAACTCGGGCGCGACTTCGCAGATGCATTGGACCGGGCCATGACACGCATCTCGGAGCATCCGCAGATGTGGCCGGTTTTCTCGGTGCGCACACGCCGCTATCTGCGGGATCGCTTTCCCTATGCCGTCGTCTATCGGGTCCGGCCCGATGGCGCGGTTCACGTGATGGCGGTGTGCCATCAGCATGGTCGGCCGAACTACTGGCGCTTGCGCCAGGACCCCGACGAGAGGACACCCTGATGCCGAACGACCACCGACCGCTGTTCCCGACGACCCTGGCCGGCAGCCTGCCCAAGCCCGCCTGGCTGGCCGAGACGAACAAGCTCTGGCCGCAATGGAAGGCGCAGGGCCGGGAGCTCGACCAGGCCAAGTGCGACGCGACCCTGCTGTGGATCAAGGCCCAGGAAGACGCCGGCCTGGACATCGTCGGCGACGGCGAGCAGGCACGCCAGCACTTCGTGCACGGCTTTCTCGAGAAGGTCGACGGCATCGACTTCGAGCACAAGGTCGAGATGGGCATTCGCAACGACCGCTACAAGGCGATGGTGCCGCAGGTCGTCGCGCAGCTCGCGCTGAAGGGCCGGGTGCATGCGATGGAAGCGCAGTTCGCGCGTGCGCACACGACGAAGAAGCTGAAGTTCACGCTGCCCGGTCCGATGACCATCGTCGACACCGTGGCCGACCGGTTCTACGGCGACCGCGTCCAGCTGGCCTTTGCCTTCGCCGAGCTGCTGAACCAGGAGGCGCTGGCGCTGCAGGCCGACGGTGTGGACATCGTCCAGTTCGACGAGCCGGCCTTCAACGTCTACATGGCCGAGGCGGCCGATTGGGGCGTGAAGGCGCTCGAGCGGGCCGCGCAGGGCCTCGGCTGCACGACTGCCGTGCACGTCTGCTACGGCTACGGCATCCAGGCCAACATCGACTGGAAGAATGCGCTCGGCGACGAGTGGCGCCAGTACGAGCAGGTTTTCCCGGCGCTCGCCCGCAGCTCGATCGATCAGGTCAGCCTGGAGTGCTACCACTCGCACGTGCCGCCGGACCTGATGCGGCTGCTCGAAGGCAAGGACGTGCTGGTCGGCGTGATCGACGTCGCCAGCGCCGAGGTCGAGACGCCCGAGCAGGTGGCCGACACCATCGGCCGTGCGCTGCAGTTCGTGCGCAAGGACCGCCTCTTCCCCTGCACCAACTGCGGCCTCGCGCCGATGGACCGCGAGGTGGCGTTGAGGAAGCTGCAGGCCCTGGCGGCCGGCGCGGCGCTGGCGCGCCAGCGCTACACCTGAGCGCCGGGCCCGGGCACCCCGGCTCGCGCAGGCGCAAAAAAACGCGGCCGAGGCCGCGTTCTTCCTGCGCTTCGCGCTCGCCGGATTACAGCGGGCGGATGTTCGCGGCTTGCGGGCCCTTCTGGCCTTGCTTCACCTCGAACTCGACGCGCTGGTTCTCCTGCAGGGTCTTGAAGCCCGTGCCGGTGATGTCGCGGAAATGCGCGAAGACATCGGCGCCACCGCCGTCCTGGGCGATGAATCCGAAGCCCTTGGCTTCGTTGAACCACTTCACGGTGCCGGTTTGCACGCTCATAA
>CAZTTC010000041.1:0-20547 GCA_964616015.1 uncultured Methylibium sp.
AGGCGATCGTCCACGAGGCCAAGCGCTCGACGCACTTCCTGGAGTCGCTGCGCGGCGTGCAGGCGATCAAGCTGTTCAATCGCCAGGACGAGCGGCGCGCCCGCTTCATGAATCTCGTGGTCGATGCGATGAATGCCGACATCGCCACCAAGAAACTCGACCTCGTGTTCGGCGTGCTCAACAAGCTCGTGTTCGGGCTGGAGCGCATCGCCGTCATCGGCGTGGGCGCCTTGTTGGTGATGGAGCAGCAGTTCACCGTCGGCATGCTGTTCGCCTTCCTGGCCTTCAAGGAGCAGTTTGCGCAGCGCATCAGCGCACTCATCGACAAGCTGGTCGAGCTGAAGATGCTGCGGCTGCAGGGCGAGCGCCTGGCCGACATCGTGCTGGCGGCTCCCGAGCCGGCGGCCGACAGCGTCGAGCCCGCGCGCGCAGTCGCGCCGCGGATCGAGGTGCAGCAGATCGCCTTCCGCTACGCCGACACGGAGCCCGAGGTGCTGAAGGACTGCAGCCTGACGATCGAGCCCGGCGAAGCGGTCGCCATCGTCGGCGCCTCGGGCTGCGGCAAGACCACGCTGGTCAAGCTGATGCTGGGCATCCATGCGCCCCAGGCCGGCGAGATCCGCGTCGGCGGCGTGGCGTTGGCGCAGCTCGGCCTGTCGCGCTGGCGCGCCATGATCGGCACGGTGATGCAGGACGACCAGCTGTTTGCCGGGTCGATCGCGGACAACATCGCCTTCTTCGACGTGCAGGCCGACAAGGCCTGGATCGAGGAGTGCGCGCGGCTGGCCTGCGTCAACGACGAGATCGAGGCGCTGCCGATGAGCTACCACACGCTCATCGGCGACATGGGCGCCAGCCTGTCGGGCGGGCAAAAGCAGCGCATCCTGCTGGCGCGAGCCTTGTACAAGCGGCCGCAGATCCTCTTTCTCGACGAGGCGACCAGCGCGCTCGACGTCGACCGCGAGCGCCTGGTGAATCAGGCGATCCGCGGGCTCAGCATCACGCGGGTGATCGTGGCCCACCGGCCCGAGACCATTGCCGCGGCCGGCCGCGTGATCGTGCTGCAGGGCGGACGCGTCGCGCAGGATCTGCGCAGCGTCGGCGGCGGTGCGGACGCGGCGTCGTCGGGGCCGAATTGACCGTCTGACGCCGCGGGTGCGGCGATGCCGGCGATTGGCTTGGACCCATCGTCCCGGATGATCGATAGGCTTTGAGCATCGATCATCGGCACGTGGTTCGTGAGGCGGCAATCGCCAAGTCCGCCAGCTTCGGCGTCATGCACATCGGGATCGCCTCCGGCGTGAGTGACGCGCTGCCAGGCCGTGTCACGATCGCCGGCGCCATCACCCTCATCGAGCCGCTGGTCAACGCCGTGGCGCAGCACTTCGTCGACCGTTGCTGGACCCATCCGGCCTTGCGGGCTCGAGGCCGCTGGGCCTGCGCGCGGCCGTTGCCGGCGCGGGCCTGAGGCCGAAGCGCCGTCAGAAGTGCGCCAGGTAGCCGCCGTCGACGGCGAGCGTCTGGCCGGTGATGTAGCTCGCCGCCGGCGACGCGAGGAACACCACTGCGCCGGCGATCTCGGGCGGCTGGCCGCCGCGGCCGAGCGACGTGCGCTGCCGCAGCCAGTCGACGGTCCTCGGGTCGGCGGCGAGACTGGCATTGGTCTCGGTCGCGAAGAACCCCGGCGCGACCGCGTTGACGTTGATGCCGCGTGGCCCCAGTTCCGCCGCCAGCGCCCGCGTCAGTGCATCGAGTCCGCCCTTGGCGGCGGTGTAGACCGCGTCGCCATCACGGGCGATCGGCCCGGCGATCGACGTGATGTTGACGATGCGCCCGCCCAGTGGCATCAGGCGGGCCGCACGGCGCGCCAGGTCGAAGGGAGCCACCAGATTCACGGCGAGCAGGCGGCGCACGTCGTCGAGCGAGAACGCATCGAGCGCGCGGCGGTCGCGCTGGCCGACGTTGTTGACGAGCACGTCCAGTCGGCCATGCTGCGCGGCGATGCGCTCGAAGGCCTGGGTCGTGGCGGCCTCGTCGGCGATGTCGAAGGGCAGGGCGTGGAGCACGCCGGGCGGGTGTTCGCCGGCCAGCACGGATGCCGCGCGCTCGAGCGCAGCGCCGTCGCGACCGTTGAGCCAGACCTGCGCGCCGGCCTGCACCAGGCCGCGCGCGATCTGCAGGCCCAGGCCGCGGGCGGCCCCGGTGACGAGCGCGACGCGGTCGTCGAGGGAGAAGAGGGGACTCATGCCGGTGCTGCTGTCATCGCTGTCTGCGGCCTGGATGCCGAAGCCGCCGCGGCATTGTCGCCGTGTCGCGCAAATGGCCCGTGGCAAGGCCGCGCGACTGCTTAAAATTTAGGCTTCGGCACGGTCGCTTTGCGCGCCGGTGCCCGGCGGCGATCCCTCGCCGCAACCCAGGACCCGAGATGCTCTATCCCCAGGAGTTCGATGTCATCGTCGTCGGTGGTGGCCATGCCGGCACCGAAGCGGCGCTCGCCGCCGCGCGCATGGGTTGCTCCACGCTGCTGCTGACCCACAACATCGAGACGCTGGGCCAGATGAGCTGCAATCCGTCGATCGGCGGGATCGGCAAGGGACATCTTGTCAAGGAGGTCGATGCGCTCGGGGGTGCGATGGCCCTGGCGACCGACGAGGCCGGGATCCAGTTCCGCATCCTCAACGGATCCAAGGGACCGGCCGTGCGTGCGACCCGCGCACAGGCCGACCGCGTCCTCTACAAGGCGGCGATCCGGCGCCGGCTGGAGAACCAGGCGAACTTGTGGATCTTCCAGCAGGCGGTCGATGACCTCATGCTGGAAGCCGGTCGTGTGGTTGGTGCGATCACACAAGTGGGCATACGCTTCCGTGGAAAGACCGTGGTGCTGACGGCGGGGACCTTCCTGGATGGGCGCATTCATGTCGGTTTGGAGAACTACAGTGCCGGGCGGGCGGGCGATCCGCCGGCCCAGCGGCTGTCGGCGCGACTGAAGGAGCTGGCCTTGCCTCAGGGGCGGCTGAAGACGGGCACCCCGCCGCGCATCGACGGGCGCACGATCGCCTTCGAGCGGCTGGTCGAGCAGCCTGGCGATCTCGACCCGGTGCCGGTGTTCAGCTTCATGGGCGACGCGGCGATGCACCCGCGGCAGGTGTCGTGCTGGATCACTCACACCCATCAGCGCACGCACGAGATCATTCGCAGCGGCTTCGACCGCAGCCCGATGTTCTCGGGTGCGATCGAGGGGGTCGGGCCGCGCTACTGCCCGAGCATCGAAGACAAGGTCAATCGCTTCGCCGACAAGGACTCGCACCAGATCTTCCTGGAGCCCGAAGGCCTGACGACGAACGAGTTCTATCCGAACGGCATCTCGACCTCGCTGCCTTTCGATATCCAGCTGGCGGCCTTGCGCTCGATGCCCGGTCTCGAGGATGCGCACATCCTGCGTCCGGGCTACGCGATCGAGTACGACTACTTCGATCCGCGCGGCCTCAAGGCCAGCTTCGAGACCCGTGCCGTCGCGGGCTTGTTCTTCGCTGGCCAGGTCAATGGAACGACCGGCTACGAAGAGGCGGCCGCTCAGGGCCTGTTCGCCGGACTGAACGCCGCCCTGAAGGTGCAAGAGAAGGAGGCGTGGCTGCCGACGCGGGATCAGGCTTACCTCGGCGTCCTGGTGGACGATCTGGTCACCAAAGGCGTGACCGAGCCCTATCGCATGTTCACGAGCCGCGCGGAGTTCCGCCTGCAGCTGCGCGAGGACAACGCCGACCTGCGCCTGACCGACACCGGGCGCCGGCTCGGCCTGGTCGACGACGCGCGCTGGGGGGCCTTCAACCGCAAGCGGGACGCTGTTTCACGTGAAACGCAGCGTTTGAAGTCGACCTGGGTGAATCCGAGAATCCTGCCTGCAGACGAGGCCGAACGTCTGCTGGGCAAGGCGCTGGAGCACGAGTACTCGCTGATCGAGCTGCTGCGCCGGCCGGGCATCGGCTTCGACACCGTTGCTGAAGTCGCGCGGCTGGCCGGCCCTCGCCGCAACGCCGCTGCCGGCGAAGCCGGTCCCACGGTCGAGCGCGGGGCGCTCAGGGCCGAACTCGGCACGGCGCTCGCTGATGCGGTGATCGAGCAGCTGGAAGTCGCGACCAAGTACGCCGGCTACATCGACAAGCAGAACGACGACGTCGAGCGCGCAGCGCACTACGAGAACCTGCGCCTGCCCGACGCGCTGGACTACCGCGAGGTCGCCACCCTGAGTCACGAGGTGCGCCAGAAACTGCAGTCGCAGCGGCCGCAGACCCTGGGGCAGGCGTCGCGTATTTCCGGCGTGACCCCGGCTGCAATCTCGCTGCTGCTGATCCATCTCAAGAAAGGGCGGTTCCACGGATTCGCCACCAAGGACCCCGCCGGTGCGGCTCCATGAGTGGCATCGGCGATGCGTCGGTGCTTGCAGCCAGCCTGCGCGAGGGGGCCGCGGAACTCGGGGTCGCGCTGACCCCGGCTCAATGCCAGCAGCTGCTGCACTACCTCTCGCTGATCGCGCACTGGACCCGCGTCTACAACCTGACGGCGGTTCGCGATCCGGCGCAGATGCTGACGCAGCATCTGCTCGACAGCCTGGCGGTCGTCGGCCCCTTGCGCCGGATGGCGGCGGGGCATTCGGCGAGCCTGCTCGATGTCGGCAGTGGCGCCGGCCTGCCGGGGATCGTCATCGCGGTGGCCTGCCCCGAGATATCGGTGACCTGCGTCGACGCCGTCGGCAAGAAGACGGGCTTCATCCGACAGGTCGGCGCGGAACTCGGTCTCGAGCACTTCGCGGCCCTGCATGCGCGCGTCGAGGAGGTCGCCGGTCGGTGGGACGTCGTGGCGTCCCGGGCTTTCTCTTCCTTGGGCGACTTCGCCCGCAAGACGCGGCCCGTGCTCGCCCCTGGTGGCTTGTGGATGGCCATGAAGGGCCGGGTTCCCGACGATGAGATGGCCGGTCTGCCGGCGGACACGGCTGCGTTCCACGTGGAACCGTTGCGCGTCCCCGGCCTTGACGCCGAGCGCTGCATCGTCTGGATGCGCTCCGACTTGACCGCAGCATGAATAGACCAGAAAATTCAACCAGTCTGTTTTCTGGTCGAAACTCTGCCTGCCATGCCTCGCTCCAGCGTCGGCGCCTTCGAGGCCAAGACCCATCTGTCGGCCTTGCTCGAACGGGTCGAGCGCGGGGAAGAGTTCGTCATCACGCGGCACGGGCGGGCGGTCGCCCATCTGCTGCCGGCGGCGCCGGCGGCCGATCCGTCCGTGGCCGACGCCGTGAGCCGCCTGCGTGCGTTGCGCGCCGCCTTGAATCTCGGCCCCGCCGACTGGCAGGCCCTCCGCAGGCCGGAGCGTGGTCGATGAGCGCCGTGGTGCTCGACGCCGCTGCGGCGCTGGCCTGGTGCTTTGCCGACGGCCCCGGCGCTGGCAGCGATGCGCTGCTCGAGCGCGTCGCGCGCGACGGTGCGGTGGTTCCTGCCGGCTGGCATGTCGAGCTCGCGGACCTGCTGCTGGCGGCCGAGCGCGAGGCGCGCATGACGGCGGCTCAGGTCAGCGCCATCGTCGACAGCGTCGGGCGCTTGCCGATCAGCATCGAGGGTGCCGCGACGCCGCGCCACTGGAGCGATGCCCTGCACCTGGCGCGACAGCACCGTCTGGCGGTGCACGACGCCTGCTACCTGGACCTGGCCATGCGTCGCCGCTTGCCGCTCGCCACGCCCGTCGTCGAGTTGCAGCGCGCCGCGCGCGACAGCGGCGTCGACTTGATCGAACTCTGACTGCACCGCCCCCGCATGGCCAAGATCTTCTGCATCGCCAACCAGAAAGGCGGCGTCGGCAAGACGACCACCGCCGTCAACCTCGCGGCCGGCCTGGCGCGTATCGGGCAGCGCGTGCTGCTGGTCGACCTCGACCCGCAGGGCAATGCCACGATGGGGTCGGGTATCGACAAGCGCGCCCTCGAGCTGTCCGTCTACGACGTGCTGCTGGAGTCCGCCTCGATCGCCGAGGCCCGCCGGCGTGCCGACCAGGCGGGCTACGACGTTCTCGGGGCCAACCGCGAGCTGGCCGGCGCCGAGGTCGAGCTGGTGGCCCTCGAACGGCGCGACCGGCGACTCAAGGCGGCGCTGGCGGCGACGGGCGCCGAGTACGACCTCGTGCTGATCGACTGCCCACCCTCGCTCAGCCTGCTGACCCTCAACGGGCTGTGCTCGGCCCATGGCGTGGTGGTGCCGATGCAGTGCGAGTACTTCGCGCTCGAGGGCCTGTCCGACCTGGTCAACACCATCAAGCAGGTCCACGCCAACCTCAACCCGGAACTGCAGATCATCGGCTTGCTGAGGGTGATGTTCGACCCGCGCATCACCCTGCAGCAACAGGTCAGCGAGCAGCTCAAGGCGCACTTCGGCGACAAGGTCTTCGACACCGTCATCCCGCGCAACGTGCGGCTGGCCGAGGCGCCCAGCTACGGCCTGCCGGGGGTCGTTTTCGACCCGCAGTCCAAGGGGGCACAGGCCTTCGTCGAGTTCGCGCGCGAGATGGTGGCGCGGGTGGCCCTGCTGCGCTAGGAGGCCGCGCTGGCGTCGCACGGGCCGACCTTCAACGCCGCGCTGCCCGGTGCGCGGCCAGCGCTGCCAGGGACCTGCAGCCGCCACGTCGGCTTCGCGCCAGTCTGCGCCGGCCGCCATCGCGGCAGCGGGGCAGCATTCGCTGGACGCTGACGGGACGAGCACCACGCCGCCGGCGCGGGTCGCCATGCGCCAGCCGCTGCCTAGAATCAAGGCCAACCACCGCTTCGACGAAACCCTCTCATTCATGCAGCAAGCCAAACCGAAGCGATGGGTACACCGTGGCATGAAGACGTGCGTGACGCTGGCCACGGCCGTCATCCTTGCCGGGTGCGGCGGCGGTGGTGGTGGCGGCGGCGCATCGACGGCGACGGTTGCCGCTTCGGCCGACGCGCAGCACTGCTCGGCCAGCAACCCCTTCCGCTTCGATGCCGTGGCAGCCACCAGTGCCGGCGATCTGGCGACGGAGAAGCGCTGGCTGCGGGCCTACATGGACGCCGCCTACCTCTGGTACCGCGAGATCCCGGCCGTCGACGCCGCGGCGCCGGCCTTCAGCTCCGACACCGCCGGCGGCTTCTACCCGTCGATCGACAACTACTTCGCTGCGCTGAAGACGCCGCAGTTCACCGCCAGTGGGCGCGCCAAGGACGAATTCAGCTTCACCTACCCGACGCGGCTGTGGCGACAGCTCTCGCAGTCCGGCATCGCGCTGGGCTACGGCATCGAGTGGACGCTGCAGTCCAGGACGCCGCCGCGCAACATCCGCATCGCCTACATCGAGCCCGGCTCCGTGGCCGCGAACGCCGGCCTGCGGCGCGGCGACACGCTGGTGTCGGTGAACGGCGTGTCGGCCGACGACGGCACGGACGCCGGTGTGGACCTGCTGAACGAGGCGCTGTTCCCGTCGGCCGTCGGGACCTACGGGTTCAGCTTCAGCCGCAGCGGCGCGCCGCTGGCGGTGCAGGTGTTCACGGCCGGCCTCGTCGTCAAGCAGCCCGTGCTGCAGACGCAGGTGCTCGACGTGGGGGGGCAGCGCGTCGGCTACATCGTGTTCAACGATCACGTGGTCCCGTCGGAGGCGCAGCTCATCGCCGCGGTCCAGACGCTGGCCAGCGCCGCAGTCAGCGACCTCGTGCTGGACCTGCGCTACAACGGCGGCGGCTATCTCTACATCGCCAGCGAGCTGGCCTACATGATCGCCGGCCCGGCGCGCACGGCCGGCAAGGCCTTCGAGCGCCTGCGCTACAACGACAAGCGCAGCGCGGAGAACATCACCGAGCCCTTCCGAAGTGTCTCCTGCCTGCTGAATGCGAGCTTCAACTGCACCTCGGTCCAGCCGCTGCCGACGCTGGATCTGGGCCGCGTCTATGTGCTGACCAGCGGCTCGACCTGCTCGGCCAGCGAGTCCCTGGTCAACAGCCTGCGCGGCGTCGATGTCGACGTCCAGCTGATCGGCGGCCGCACCTGCGGCAAGCCCTATGGCTTCACCGCCCGCGACAACTGCGGCATCTCCTACTTCCCGATCGAGTTCCAGGGCGTCAACGACAAGGGCTTCGGCGACTACGCCGACGGCTTCGAGCCGGCCTGCCAGGCCGGCGATGACCTGAGCCAGCCGCTCGGTGCGGTGACCGAGGGCCAGCTGGCGGCGGCGCTGTACCTGCGCGCCAACAACGGCCGTTGTGCACCGCCGGTCGCCGTCAACCACGGCGCTGCGACCGAGCGCGCACGCATGATGCTGCGCGGGCCGGCGCGCGAGAACCGTATCTTCGCGCCTCAAGTGCGCTGAACCGCGGCATGGCCGGGCCCCTGACCGAGCCGCCGCGCGTCCTGTTGCTGCCCGGCTGGCAGAACTCCGGCGATGCCCACTGGCAGAGCCGCTGGGAGCAGCTGTACGGCGACCAGCGCGTCGAGCAGAGCGACTGGATGACGCCACGCCGCGGCGACTGGATGGCGCGACTCGAAGAAGTGCTGCTCGACTCCGATCGGCCGGCCTTGCTGGTGGCGCACAGTCTCGGCTGCCTGCTGGTGGCGGCTTGGGCCGCGCACACCCGCCAGGGCGGCCGCGTGCGCGGCGCGTTGCTGGTGGCGCCGCCGGACATCGAGCGCGAGGACATGCCGCCGCAGCTGCATGGCTGGCGGCCGATCGCGCGTCAGCCCCTGCCGTTCGCGGCCACCGCCGTGATCAGCACCGACGATCCCTACAGCAGCGCCGAACGCGGCGGCGCGCTGGCCGAGGCCTGGCGCGCCAGCCTCGTCGTGGCCGGACCACGCGGCCACCTCAACAGCGAGTCCGGCCTGGGCGACTGGCCCGAGGGGCGGTCGCTGCTGACCGCCTTGCGCTGACGAGCTGCGCCAGAAGCCACCCCGCTTGTCGGGGACAATGAAGCGCATGGTGACCAAGAAACCCAAGGGCCTGGGACTCGGCCTCGAGGCCCTGCTCGGACCCAAGGCGCAAGACAAGCCCGCGGCGACCACCGCCGAGGCCGCGCCGAGCGCGCTCAAGCTCGATCGCCTGCAGGCCGGCAAGTACCAGCCGCGCACCCGCATGGACGAGGCCTCCCTGCTGGAGCTGGCCGACAGCATCAGGAGCCAGGGCGTGATGCAGCCCATCCTGGTCCGCCCGGTGGGCGAACCGACGCAGGGCCGCTACGAGATCATCGCCGGCGAACGCCGCTACCGCGCCGCGCAGCTGGCCGGACTGGACGAGGTGCCGGTGCTGGTCAAGGACGTGCCGGACGAGTCGGCGGCGGTGATGGCGCTGATCGAGAACATGCAGCGCGAGGACCTGAACCCGCTCGAGGAGGCGCAGGGACTCAAGCGCCTGACCGACGAGTTCGGCCTCAGCCACGAGCAGGCTGCGCAGGCTGTCGGCCGATCGCGCAGCGCCGCCAGCAACCTGCTGCGACTGCTGAACCTGGCCGAGCCGGTGCAGCAGATGCTGCTGGCCGGCGACCTCGACATGGGCCACGCCCGTGCGCTGCTGGCGCTGGACAAGGCCTCGCAAATCACCTCCGCCCACGAGGTTGTCGCCAAGCGCATGACGGTGCGCGATGCCGAGAAGCTGGTCGCGCGGACCGCCGCGCCCGGCCGGCAGACCCAGCTGCTGCGCGGCAAGCAGGCCAAGTCGCGCGACATCACGCGACTCGAGGAAGAGCTTTCCGATCTGCTGACGGCCGCCGTCGAGGTGCGTGTCAAGAAGCGCACGAAGCGCGGCGAGCAGGGTGAAGTGGCGATCGCCTTCGGCTCGCTCGACGAGTTGTCGGGCCTGCTCGACAAGCTGCGCGCCGGGCGCTGACTCCGCGCACGCTGTCACGCCCGCGCCATCGCGGGACGGTGAACCCGTGAGCGATGTCGCGCGTTGATGCAGGCAGGCGGCGGTTCATCGATCGACGGAACCACCCCTGCGGGCCGGGGCTCCCAGATCCCGGCTGGCGTGAAGTGCCGGAAAGGGGCATGCTAGTTGCAAGGGCTGGGCCCATGGGGCATCGTTTCGACAGCCCGGCAAAGACCCCGCTTCTGTTGCCCTCGGGGGCGACAAGGATGCATGATCGTTGACACCGATCGATCGATGAAACCACAGGCAGCGCTGCACAGTGGCCCCCACCCCCGGCCGACCACGTGGCGACGCCGCCTCCTGACCCAGGATTGGAGGATGCGATGGATGTGATCAGCAGTTTCACGGCGCGCTACGAGCGCAGCCGCGAGGAGGAACTGAGCCTCGAGGACTACCTCGCGATCTGCAAGCGCGATCCCGTCGCCTACTCGACCGCGGCCGAGCGCATGCTCAAGGCCATCGGTGAGCCGGAGCTGGTCGACACGCGCAACGATCCGCGGCTGTCGAGGCTGTTCGCCAACAAGGTCATCAAGCGCTACCCGGCCTTCGCCGAGTTCTATGGCATGGAGGACTCGATCGAGCAGGTTGTCTCCTACTTCCGCCATGCGGCCCAGGGACTGGAGGAGAAGAAGCAGATCCTCTACCTGCTGGGCCCGGTCGGCGGGGGCAAGAGCTCGATCGCCGAGCGGCTCAAGCAACTGATGGAGCATGTGCCCTTCTATGCGCTGAAGGGCTCACCGGTGAACGAGTCGCCGCTGGGCCTGTTCAATGCCGACGAGGACGGCCCCATCCTCGAGAAGGAATACGGCATCCCGCGCCGCTACCTGAACCGCATCCTGTCGCCCTGGGCCGTGAAGCGACTCGACGAGTACGGCGGCGACATCCGCAAGTTCAAGGTGGTGAAGCGCTATCCCAGCGTGCTCAAGCAGGTCGGCGTGGCCAAGACCGAGCCGGGCGACGAGAACAACCAGGACATCAGCTCGCTGGTCGGCAAGGTCGACATCCGCAAGCTCGAGACCTACGCCCAGGACGATCCGGACGCCTACAGCTACTCGGGCGGCCTGTGCCTGGCCAACCAGGGCCTGCTGGAGTTCGTCGAGATGTTCAAGGCGCCGATCAAGGTGCTGCACCCGCTGCTGACCGCCACCCAGGAAGGCAACTACAAGGGCACCGAGGGCTTCGGGGCCATCCCCTTCGACGGCATCATCCTCGCGCACAGCAACGAGAGCGAGTGGAAGACCTTCCGCAACAACAAGAACAACGAGGCCTTCCTCGATCGCATCTACATCGTCAAGGTGCCCTACTGCCTGCGCATCAACGAAGAGGTCAAGATCTACGAGAAGCTGATCCGCAGCTCCTCGCTGGCGAATGCCAAGTGTGCGCCCGGTACGCTGAAGATGATGGCGCAGTTCGCCGTCCTGTCGCGACTGAAGGAGCCCGAGAACTCCTCGCTCTTCAGCAAGGCCCTGGTCTACGACGGAGAGAGCCTGAAGGACACCGACCCCAAGGCCAAGAGCTACCAGGAGTACCGCGACTACGCCGGTGTCGACGAAGGCATGAGCGGCGTCTCGACGCGCTTCGCCTTCAAGATCCTGTCCAAGGTCTTCAACTTCGACTCCAGCGAGATCGCCGCCAATCCGGTGCACCTGATGTACGTGCTCGAGCAGCAGATCGAGCGCGAGCAGTTCCCCGCCGAGACCGAGCAGAAGTACCTCGGCTTCATCAAGGAGCACCTGGGCGCGCGCTACGCGGAGTTCATCGGCAAGGAGATCCAGACCGCCTACCTCGAGAGCTATTCCGAGTACGGCCAGAACATCTTCGACCGCTACGTCACCTACGCCGACTACTGGATCCAGGACCAGGAGTACCGCGACACCGACACCGGCGAGGTGTTCGACCGTGCCTCGCTGAATGCCGAGCTCGAGAAGATCGAGAAGCCGGCCGGCATCGCCAATCCCAAGGACTTCCGCAACGAGATCGTCAATTTCGTGCTGCGTGCGCGCGCCAACAACGCCGGCAACAACCCGGCCTGGACCAGCTACGAGAAGCTGCGCACGGTGATCGAGAAGAAGATGTTCTCCAACACCGAGGAGCTGCTGCCGGTCATCAGCTTCAACGCCAAGGCCAGCGCCGACGAGGCCAAGAAGCACGAGGACTTCGTCAATCGCATGGTGCAGAAGGGCTACACCGCCAAGCAGGTCCGCCTGCTCTGCGAGTGGTACCTGCGCGTGCGCAAGAGTTCCTGACCGCCGGAGGACGACGAGCACTTCATGGCCCTGCAGCAGATCATCGATCGCCGGCTGGCTGGCAAGAACAAGTCGATCGGCAACCGGGAGCGCTTTCTGCGTCGTCACAAGGCGCAGATCAAGGAGGCCGTGCGCCGCGCGGTCAGCGGCCGCGGCATCCGCGACATCGAGCAGGGCGAGGACATCACCCTGCCCAAGCGCGACGTGTCCGAGCCCCTGTTCGGCCACGGCCAGGGCGGGCGGCGCGAGATGGTCCACCCGGGCAACAAGGAGTACGTCAAGGGCGACCGCGTCAAGCGGCCCGAAGGCGGCGCGGGCGGCAAGGGCGGTGGGCAGGCCAGCGACTCCGGCGAGGGCGAGGACGATTTCGTCTTCCACCTGAGCAAGGAAGAGTTCATGCAGGTCTTCTTCGACGACCTGGCCCTGCCCAACCTGGTGAAGACCCAGCTTGCCGAGACGCCCGACTACAAGAGCCAGCGCGCCGGCTACACCAGCGACGGCACGCAGAACAACCTGCACGTGCTGCGCTCGATGCGCGGCGCGATCGGCCGGCGCATCGCCCTCGGGGCCGACTCGCGGCGCGAGCTGCGTCACCTGGAGGCCCAGCTCGCCAGCCTGAAGAAGCACGGCCGCTCCCGACCCGAAAGCGGCTGGGCCGACCTCGACCCGGGGCACGAGCTGCGCGAGCGCGAGATCAAGGCGCTCGAGCTCCAGATCGCCGAGCTGCGCCAGCGCGTCGCCCGCATTCCCTATCTCGACCCGATCGACCTGCGCTACCGCAGCCGGGTCAAGGTGCCGGTGCCGACCACGCGCGCGGTGATGTTCTGCCTGATGGACGTGTCGGGTTCGATGGACGAGAGCCGCAAGGACCTGTCCAAGCGCTTCTTCATCCTGCTGTATCTCTTCCTGACGCGCCACTACGAGAAGATCGACGTCGTCTTCATCCGCCACCACACGCAGGCGCAGGAGGTCGACGAGGAGGGCTTCTTCCACTCCACCGAAACCGGCGGCACCGTGGTCTCCAGCGCGCTGGTGCTGATGGAGGAGATCATCCGCGCCCGCTATCCCACCAACGAGTGGAACATCTACGGTGCGCAGGCCAGCGACGGCGACAACTGGCACCACGACAGCGGCCGCTGCCGCGAGATCGTCGCCGAGCAACTGCTGCCGCTGTGCCGCTACTTCGCCTACGTGCAGGTCGCCGAGCCCGAGCAGAACCTGTGGGAAGAGTATTCGCAGATCGCCTCGGCGCAGCCGCACTTCGCCATGCGCAAGGTGCTGGAGCCGGCGCAGATCTATCCGGTGTTCCGCGATCTGTTCAAGAAGGAGGGGGCGACATGAGCCGCAAGACCGGTGCAGCGCCGGGAGGCACGCACGACCTCTTCACCGTCGCCGATCTCGCGGCCACGGCGGCTGCGGCGCCGGTGCGTGCCGCCCGCGACATCCGCCCGCGCCCGCGCGCCGCCCAGCCGCTGCCGAGCACCAGCGACTGGAGCTTCGAGCACATCGACCAGTACCACGAGGTGATCCGCAGCACGGCGGCCAGCTACGGCCTGGACACCTACCCCAACCAGCTCGAGATCATCACGGCCGAGCAGATGATGGATGCCTACGCGTCGGTCGGCATGCCGGTGAACTACCGCCACTGGAGCTACGGCAAGGAGTTCATCGCGACGGAGAAGAACTATCGCCGTGGCTACATGGGCCTGGCCTACGAGATCGTCATCAACTCCAACCCCTGCATCAGCTACCTGATGGAGGAGAACTCGATGGCGATGCAGGCGCTGGTGATCGCCCACGCCGCCTACGGCCACAACAGCTTCTTCAAGGGCAACTACTTGTTCCGCATGTGGACGGACGCGTCGTCGATCATCGACTACCTGGTCTACGCGAAGAACTACGTCGCCGAGTGCGAGGAGCGTCGCGGGCTCGACGCCGTCGAGGACCTGCTCGACAGCTGCCATGCGCTGATGAACCACGGCGTCGATCGCTACCGCCGGCCGACCAAGCTGTCGCTGGCGCAGGAGCAGGCGCGCCGCACCGAGCGCGAGGCCTATGCCCAGCAGCAGGTCAACGACATGTGGCGCACGTTGCCGCGCGGCAAGGAGCGCGCGGCCGAGGAGTCCGACGCACGACGCTTCCCGGACGAGCCGCAGGAGAACCTGCTCTACTTCATCGAGAAGAACGCGCCGCTGCTCGAGCCCTGGCAGCGCGAGATCGTGCGCATCGTGCGCAAGGTCGCACAGTACTTCTATCCGCAGCGCCAGACCCAGGTGATGAACGAGGGCTGGGCCACGTTCTGGCACCACCGGCTGCTCAACACCATGTACGACGACGGCCACCTCGGTGACGGCATGATGGTCGAGTGGCTGAAGTCGCACACCAACGTCGTCTACCAGCCGCCGGTGGGGCACCCGGCCTACAACGGCATCAACCCGTATGCGCTGGGCTTCGCGATGTACAACGACTTGAAGCGCATCTGCGAAGCCCCGACCGACGAGGACCGCAACTGGTTCCCCGAGATCGCCGGCGCCGACTGGCTGGCGACGATCGACCACGCGATGCGCAACTTCAAGGACGAGAGCTTCATCGGCCAGTACCTGTCGCCGCGCATGATGCGCGACTTGCGCCTGTTCGCCGTGCTCGACGACGAACAGGAAGAAGAGCTCGAGATCTCGGCCATCCACGACGAGACCGGCTATCGCCGCCTGCGCGAGGCCTTGTCGCGACAGTACGACCTCGGCCAGCGCGAACCCAACATCCAGGTCTGGAACGTCGACCTGCGTGGCGACCGCTCGCTGCTGCTTCGCCACACCCAGCACAACAACCGCCCGCTCAACGACCAGACGACCGAGGTGCTCAAGCACGTGGCCCGGCTGTGGGGCTTCGACGTGCACCTCGAGAGCGTCGACGGCGCGGGCGAGATCACCAAGCGTTGGACCGTGCCCGCGTCGCGGCAGTGAGCGACGCCCGCATCGGGCCGTGATGGAGAGCGGGCCGCAGAGCCCGTTGGCGTGCATCGAGGCAGCGCTGCCGTGGCGGCGGCGCGGATGCGCAGAGGAGACAGCAATGGCCCAGACCCTGACCGAGGCCGCGACCGCCGCCTCGCCCGGCGCCGCGATGGCACCTGCCGCCTGGGCGGAAGCCGAGTCGCAGCGGCTGGCGGCGCTGTACCGCTACGGCGTGCTCGATACCGGGCCCGAGCCGGCTTTCGATGCGATCACCGAGCTGGCGGCGTGCATCTGCCAGACCGAAGCCGCGTTGCTGTCCCTGGTGGACCAGGACCGGCTGTGGTTCAAGGCCCAGCTCGGCTTCGACCGCGACAGCGCGCCGCGCGCGCACGCACCCTGCGCCCAGGCGATCGAGCAGGCCGACGACCGGCCGATGCTCGTCGACCCGGCCGGTGACCCACGCTTTGCCGAGCACCCGGCGCTCGGCGCCGCGGCCGGCTGGCATCTGTACGCTGGCGCGCCGCTCGTCACGCCCCAGGGCTGGGCCGTCGGTACGCTGTGCGTGCTGGACCATGCGCCGCGGATGCTGTCCGCGCGCCAGCAGCATGCGCTGCGCTTGCTGGCCGACCAGGCGGTGGCGCAGCTCGAACTGCGTCGCGCGCAGGCCTTGCTGGACCTGCAGGGCAACACGGACGAAGTCACCGGCGCCTGGAACCGCGCGGCCTTCGAGCGGCGGCTGGCCGAGGAGTGGGCACGCTGGAGCCGCCACGGCGGCAGCCTCGCCTTGCTGGCCATCGATGTCGATCGCTTCAAGCACTTCAACGATAGCCATGGCCACGCCAGCGGCGACGAGGCGCTGCAGCAGGTCGCCGGCGCGCTGGAGGGGACGTTGCGGGCGCACGACGTGCTGGCGCACTGCGGTGCCGGCGAGTTCAGTGTGCTGCTGCCGGCCACTGACATCAGCGGCGCGACCGCCGCGGCCGAGCGCATGCGCCAGGCGCTGGGGCAGGTGGTCTGGGCCAGCGAGCCGCTGACGGTGAGCATCGGGGTGGCCGTGAGCTTGCGCGAGGGCGACGTGGAAGCCGCCGCGCTCGCCGATCGCGCCCACCGGGCTCTGACCCGCGCGAAGGCGCAGGGCCGCAACTGCGTCGAGGTGTGCGTCGCTGCCTGAGTGCGGCGGCGCGAGGCCCCAGGGCCGGTCAACGCTATCGCGGGGCACGCGGCCGGGCCGCGCAGGCCTAGCTGGCGCCCAGCACCCACACGCCGGCCGGCGGCAGGTTGCCCCAGATCACCTCGCGCAGCGACCAGCGCAGCCGCGTGTCGGCCGGCAACTCGAAGGGCGCGCGCGGCTGGTAGGTGTACTGCACCAGGCGG
The DNA here is from genome assembly GCA_964616015.1 of uncultured Methylibium sp. Classification (GTDB taxonomy): domain Bacteria; phylum Pseudomonadota; class Gammaproteobacteria; order Burkholderiales; family Burkholderiaceae_C; genus Methylibium. Next base: position 16,487 of record CAZTTC010000041.1, read on the forward strand.
CGCGCCGGATGCGACTCGAGGAAGCCGATCAGCGCGCGTTGCGTGATGCCGCGCAGCGGTTCGGGCAGACTGCGAAAGGGCAAGGACGACACCAGTACCGTGTCGTCCGGTGCATCGTGGTCGGCCAGCACCTCGTGGGCCGGCGCGCAGGCGACGTCGACGTCGGGGAAGCGGCGCTTCAGGCCGGCCGCCAGGTCGGGCTGCAGCTCGACGGCCAGCAGCGGCCGCTCGGGCACCGCATCGCGCAGCGCCGCCGTGACCGCGCCGGTGCCGGCGCCGAGCTCGATCAGGGCATCGGGTTCACCGACCTGTCCGGCCATCGCACGCGCCAGGCGGCGCGACGACGGGGCCAAGGCCCCGACCAGGCTGGGGCGGGTCAGCGCGAGAGCGACGAAGGCCGAGGTATTCATGGCGTCGGTGTACTCCAGTCATCGGCGCTGTGGCGCTCGCCTTCGCAAGCAGGTGTTGCGGTGAGGAAACCGCGGGTCTTCAGAGCTCGAAGATTTTGCCCGGATTCATGATGTTGCGGGGATCCAGCGCACGCTTGATCTCGCGCATCAGCGCCACGCCGCCGGCACCGGCCTCGTCGAGAAGGAAGCCCATCTTGTGCAGGCCGATGCCGTGCTCGCCGGTGCAGGTGCCTTCGAGTTGCAAGGCGCGCGCCACCAGCTGGCGGTTGAGGCGCTCGGCCGTCTCGCGCTCGGCCGGCAGCGTCGGGTCGATCAGGTAGCCGACGTGGAAGTTGCCGTCGCCGACATGGCCGACGATGAAGTAGGGCAGCCCGCTCGCGTCGACCTCGGCGACGGTCGCGTCGATGCACTCGGCCAGGCGCGAGATCGGTACGCAGCAGTCGGTGGTCACCGCGCGGCAGCCGGGCCGTGTCTGCAGCGCCGACAGGTAGGCATGATGACGGGCGGTCCACAGCCGCGTGCGCGCCTCGGGCGTCGTCGCCCATTCGAAGCCCTGGCCGCCGAGCTCGGCCGCGATGTCCTGGACGACCCGGGCCTGCTCCTGCACGCCGGCAGCGCTGCCATGGAACTCCATCAGCAGCATCGGGGCCTCGCGCAGGCCGAGGTGATCGTGCGCATTGACGGCGCGCACCGCGTGGGCATCCAGCAGCTCGCAGCGCGCGATCGGCACGCCGAGCTGGATCACCTGGATCGTCGTGCGAACGGCGGCATCGACCGAGGGGAAATGGCAGACCGCGGCGCTGATCGCCTCGGGCAAGGGATAGAGCTTGAGCGTGATCTCCGTCATCACGCCGAGCGTGCCCTCGCTGCCGACGAAGAGCCGCGTCAAGTCGTAGCCGGCCGATGACTTGCGGGCGCGGGTGCCCGTGTGGATCACGTCGCCGCCGGCGGTCACGACCGTCAGGCCGAGCACGTTCTCGCGCATCGTGCCGTAGCGCACCGCGTTGGTCCCGCTCGCGCGCGTGGCCGCCATGCCACCGAGCGAGGCGTCGGCGCCGGGATCGATCGGGAAGAACAGGCCTTCGTGCCGGATCGCCTCGTTGAGCTGCTTGCGCGTGACACCGGCCTGCACCGTGACGGTCAGGTCCTCGGCGTTGATGCGCAGCACCCGGTCCATGCGCGACAGGTCGACGCTGACTCCGCCCTGCACCGCGAGCAGGTGGCCTTCGAGCGAGGAGCCGACGCCGAAGGGGATGACGGGCACGCCATGCCGATGCGCCAGCCCGACGGTGAAGGCCACCTCCTCGGTGCCCGCGGCGAAGACGACCACGTCGGGCGGCGGCACGTCGAAGGGCGACTCGTCGCGGCCGTGCTGCTCGCGCACCGCTCGGGCGGTGGAGCAGCGCTCGCCGAAGCGGGCCTTCAGCGCATCGACCATCTCGGCGGGCACCGGACGCGGATCGAGGCGGGGTAGCAGGTCGACGGGGGCGTTCATGGCATCTCCTGGCGGCAGCTCGGCGCGCGATGACGATTCTAGGAACATGTGGCGAACCTCACGCTGGCGCGCTCCCCGGTGGGCGCCAGGGCGTACAGGGCGCAAGCGGCGGAGGGTCGATCGCGACAATGACCCATCGGGCCGCCACGGCCCGCTCGATGACGGAGCTCACGATGTCCCGCTTGCCACGCTTGCTTCAATCCACCCTCGCGAGCCTGCTGCTGATTGCGTCGATGCTGGCGGCGGCACAGACGGTGGCGCCGCCGCCAGCCCCGGCTCGGATCGAAGGGCGCAGTCTCGACGGCAAGAGCTTCGACCTGGGAGCGCAGCGCGGGAAGGTGGTCATGGTCGTGTTCTGGTCCACGGCCTGCGCGGTGTGCCGCGACACGCTGCCCGAGCTGCGAGCGAACTACGCCGGCTGGCGCGGCAAGCCTTTCGAGCTGGTGGTCATCGCGACCGACACGCGCCGGCAGGACGTGGTGGACTACGAGAAGCTGCTTGAGCGCATCGTGCCGATGACCGATCGGTTCCCGAGCCTGTGGCGGGGCGAACCCGCGCACCGGGACGGCTTTGGCGTGGTCGGCCAGCTGCCGGCGACCTTCGTGCTCGATCGCGAAGGGCGCATCGTCGAACGTTTCAACGGCCGCGTACCGCCCGAGGCCTGGGACCGCGTGGCCGAGTTGCTGCCCTAGCCGCGCACACGAGCCGGCTACTGGTAGTGGCCGTGGCGCTCCAGCAGTTCGATCTTGTAGCCGTCGGGATCCTGGATGAAGCAGAAGCGCGCGAGCAGATCTTCCCCCCGCTTGAACTCCTTCACCGGCGTCGGCTCGTAGCCAGCGGCGACCAGCTCGGCATGCCGCCGCGGCACGTCGGGGACCACCACGCCGATGTGACCGTAGCCGCTGCCGTGGGTGTAGGGCTCGGCCCGGCCCTTGTTGAGCGTCAGCTCAATCTCCACATCGTTCTGCGCGTTGCGCAGGTAGACCAGGGCGAAGTCGGGGAAGTCGAGCTGGTGTGCGGGGTGCAGGTCCAGGACATCCGCGTAGAACTTCAGGGACTTGTCCAGGTCGAGCACGCGAATCATCGTGTGGATCACCTTGGCCATGGAGGCTCCGTCGTCGATGCGTCAGGTCTGCGCGGCCAGCGGCACGACGGCCGGACGCGGGCGGGCGGGGGTCGCTGCGTGGGCCGGCCGCGATGCGGCCACGGCGTCGAGCCTGCGCCGCAGGAAGCGCATCGCCGTGACACGCAGGAAGGAAGCGAAGTTGGGAACTTCGCCGCGATGCGCCAGGATCTCGTCGTGGAAGGTCACGATCAGGTTGTTGGTGGTGCAACCCTCCTCGTGCGCCATCTCGGACAAGGTGTCCCACACCATGTTCTCGAGCCGGATGCTCGTCAGCACGCCGTGGATGCGGATCGTGCGCGAGCGCGACTCGTAGAGGATGGGGTCGGCCTTGACGAAGAATTCGCACATGCGGGTCTCCTGGCGGGCGGTGGTGGAGCGGCTCAGATCGCTCGCGCGGTCATCTGCTTGGCAATGTAGTCGGCCTGGCGGATCGCGAGCGTCACGATGGTCAAGGTCGGGTTCTCCGCGCCGCCGGTCGTGAACTGGCTGCCATCGGAGATGAAGAGGTTGCCGATGTCGTGCGTCTGGCCCCACTTGTTGCACACGCCGCCGGCCGGCTTGTCGCTCATGCGGCAGGTGCCGAGGTTGTGCGTCGACGGGTAGGGCGGCGTGCGGAAGGTCTTGATCGCCCCGGCGGCCTGGTAGACGCGCTCGCCCTGCTGGAAGGCATGGTTGCGCATCGCAACGTCGTTGTCGTGGTCGTCGAAATGCACGTTGGGGACCGGGTTGCCCCACTTGTCCTTGACGTTCGGGTTCAGCGTCACGCGGTTGGTCTCGCGCGGCATGTCCTCGCCGACCAGCCACATGCCGGCCAGGTTCTCGTAGCGCTCCATCCACCACGTGAAGTCGGAGCCCCAGCCGCCCGGGTTCAGGAAGGCAGCCATGAACGGGACCCCAAGGGCCAGCGTCTCCATCTCGTAGCCGCCGGCGAAGCCGCGCCGGGTGTCGTGGCCGGCCTCGTCACGCACGATGCCCGCCATCGTGGTGCCGCGGTACATGTGCACCGGCTGCTTGAAGGCCGCGTAGACCG
>CAZTTC010000042.1:0-20444 GCA_964616015.1 uncultured Methylibium sp.
CGGCGAAGGCGAGCTTCATCGCCTCGATCTGCAGGTGCTGCGAGGCCACGCCGTCCACCGGCAGGCCGGCGAGGTCGAAGTTCGCCAGGATGCCGGCCGCGATCAGCGCCGCGATGCCCTGGCCGTTGGGCGGGATCTCGTGCAGCACGACGTCGCGGTAGCGCTTGGCGATGGTGCTCACCCACTCCGGCCGGTAGGCCGCGAAATCAGCCGCGGTGATCGCGCCACCCTGCTCGCGCGCCTGGCGCGCCAGTGCCTCGGCGATCTCTCCCTCGTAGTAGCCCCGGCCGCGCGTCGTGGCGATGACGCGCAGCGTGCGCGCCGCGCCCGGCATGCGAAACAGCTCGCCGACCTGCGGCGCGCGGCCGCGCGGCAGGAAGGTCTCGGCAAAGCCGGGCTGCGACACCAGCGCCTCGACCTGCGCCGCAGCGGCCCACTTCTGCTGCACCACCACCGGCACCGCATAGCCGCGCTCGGCGATGTCGATCGCCGGCGCCAGCAGGTCGGCGAAGGGCAGTTTGCCGTAGCGATCACTCAAGCCGACCCATCCCGCCACGGCGCCCGGCACGATGACGCTGTCCCAGCCGCGCTGCGGCGGGCTGGCCGCATCGGCGCCGTACTTGCGGTGGAAGTAGCCGGGCGTCCAGGCCGCCGGCGCCCGGCCCGAGGCGTTGAGCCCTTGCAGTTGCTTGCCGTCCCAGAGGATGCAGAAGGCGTCCGAGCCCAGGCCGTTGCTGCAGGGCTCGACGACGGTCATCACCGCGGCAGCGGCCACCGCGGCATCGACCGCGTTGCCGCCCCCGGACAGCATCCGCAGCCCGGCCTGCGCCGCCAGCGGGTGCGAAGTCGAGACGAGGTTGCGCGCGAAGACCGGCAGGCGGGTGCTGGGGTAGTTGACGCGGTAGTCGAAGTTCATCGGCGCATTTTGCATGCCATGCACGGCTCATGCGCCCTCGTCGCCGGGCAGCCGTCGAGGCTCTTCTGCGCCGCCGGCCCGCGTGGCAAGATTGCAGCATGGTCTCCGAAGACGCGCTGCAGGACGATGCGCCCGGCGATGCGAGCGCGCTCGCTGCCGCCCTGGCCGCCGCCGAGCGGGGTGAGCTTCCGGCCACCGCCGAACTGTTCGCGACGCTCTACCGCGAGCTGCACCGCCTGGCGCGCAAGCAGCTGCACGTCAATGCCTCGGGGCTCACGCTCGGCGCGACGACCCTGCTGCACGAGGCCTACATCGACCTGAGCCGGCGCAGCGCGGTGTTCCCCGACCGCGCGCGCTTCTTCGCCTACGCCGCGCGCGCGATGCGCGGTCTGATCATCGACTACGTGCGCGAGCGGCGCGCCCTCAAGCGTGGCGGCGAGTTCCACCTCACCACGCTGGACACCGCCAACGCCGACGGCGCGCCGCAGGGCGAGGACTTCGCGCCGCTTTCGGAAGCGCTCGATTCACTGGCCGTGGCCGAGCCGGCGCTCGCCGAGCTGGTGGAGCTGAAGTTCTTCTGCGGCTTCGGCTTCGCCGAGATCGGTGCGATGCGCGGCGTGTCCGAGCGCACCGTGCAGCGCGACTGGAACAAGGCGCGCCTGTTCCTGCGCCATGTGATGCAGGACGAGTAGGCGCGGGCTGTCGTCTTTAGCCGCGACGATCCGATTGATCAGGAGTTGGCTGCCATGGCGGGCTCTTGATGCTGAAGTTCGATACCCAACGCTGGGCTCTGCTGAGCCCGCTGCTCGACGAGTTGCTCGACCTGGACGACGCGGCGCGCGTCGCCCGGCTCGATCAACTGCGCCAGAGCGACGCGGCGCTCGCGGGCGAGCTGGCCGCGCTGCTGGCGCAGCAGGCCGCGGTCGAGCGCGAAGCCTTCCTCGAAGGCGCCGCTCTCGACAGCGCCGTACCGCATGCGACGCTGGCCGGCCACACCATCGGCGCCTACACGCTGGAGCGGCCGATCGGTGCCGGCGGCATGGGCAGCGTGTGGCTCGCGAGGCGCAGCGACGGGCGCTACGAAGGGCAGGTGGCGGTCAAGCTGCTCAACCTGGCGCTGGTCGCGCGCGGCGGGGCCGAGCGCTTCGCGCGGGAAGGCAGCGTGCTGGCCCGGCTGGCGCATCCGAACATCGCGCGCTTGCTCGACGCCGGTGTCAGCACAGGTGGGCAGCCCTACCTGGTGCTCGAGTACATCGAAGGCGAGACTGTCGACCGCTGGTGCGATGGCCGCCGGCTCGACCTGCGCGCGCGCATCGCCGTGCTGCTCAAGGTGCTGGCCGCGGTGGCGCATGCGCACAGCAACCTGGTGCTGCACCGCGACCTGAAGCCGTCGAACATCCTGGTGACTGGCGACGGGCAGGTGAAGCTGCTGGACTTCGGCATCGCCAAGCTGATCGCCGCCGAGCAGCAGACCAGCCCGGCGACCGAGCTGACCGAGATCGCCGGCCGCGCCTTCACGCCCGACTTCGCCGCGCCCGAGCAGGTGCAGGGACTCGATGCCACCACCGCGACTGATGTCTACGCGCTGGGCGTGCTGATGTACGTGCTGCTGGGCGGCGGGCACCCGACCACCCGACCCGGCGCCACGCCGGTCGAGCGGCTGCAGGCGGTGGTCGAGACCGAGCCGGTGCGGCTGTCCGACGCCGCGGCGCGCGCGGAGCCGGAGGTCGCGCTCACGCGCGGCCCAACCGCGCAGCAGCTGTCGCGTGCGCTGCGAGGCGATCTCGACAACATCGCGGCCAAGGCACTCAAGAAGGCGCCGGCAGAACGCTACGGCACCGTCACCGCTCTGGCCGACGACCTGCGCCGGCATCTGAACCACCAACCGGTCAGCGCCCGCCCTGACAGCACCGGCTACAGGCTCGGCAAGTTCGTGCGACGCCACCGCGCCGGAGCAGCCGCTGCCACCCTGACGGTGGCGGCGATCCTCGGCGGCGGCGCCGGTACGCTGTGGCAGGCGCGCGAGGCAGCCAAGCAGCGCGACATCGCGCTCAACCAACTGGGGCGCGCCGTCGCCAGCAACGAGTTCATGAGCTTCCTGCTCAGTGCGGCGGCGCCGCCAGGCAAGACCTTCACGGTGAGCGACTTGCTCGAGCAGGGCGAACGCCTGGCCGACAAGCAGTTCGCCGGCAACGCCGCGCTGCAGGCAGAGGCGCTGACCGGTATCGGCGAACACTACATGGCGGCCGAACGCTGGGACAAGGCCGGCCCGCTGCTGGAGCGGGCAGCGGCGATCGCGGCCCGTCAGCCCGACCCTGCGGTCCAGGCGCGTGCCCTCTGTCCGCTGGCGATGATGCAGATGGCCCGGGGTCAGAACCAGGCCGCCGAGGCCACGATGCGATCGGCCCTCGCCAGGCTCCCCGACGAGCCCGAGCATGCACTGCAGCGAGCGCACTGCCTGCTCCACGCCAGCGAGTTCAGCTTCTTCACGAACGAAGCGGAACCGATGATTCGCAACGCGACGGCGGCGCTCGACCTGCTGGAGCGGACCTCGGTACCGACCACGCTGAAGGACGTCGAAGGGCCGGCGATGCTGGCCTATGGCTACTACCTGTCGCGGCAGAACCGCCGCGCCGACGAGGTCTATACACGGCTGCTGGCCTCGCTGGAGCGCCTCGGCAGGGAGCGCACCTCCACCGCCGCCGCCGTGCTGAACAACTGGGCGCTGGTGCACTACCAGGGCGAGATCATCAAGGCGGAGTCGCTGGTCCGGCGCGCGATCGAGTTGCTCGGCTCGATCCAGGGCGCGGCCGCCATCACGCCGACGGTGACGTACAACTACGCTGGCGCCTTGCTCCAGCTGGCGCGCCACGACGAAGCCCGACGCTACTTCGAGGCGACGATACGCAACGCCGACGCTCGCCAGGAGCATCGCATCAAGCTCGACGCGATGATGCAGCTCGCCGACCTGCTCCTCGAGACCGGCGACGTGAGCGGTGCGGCGGCGCAACTCGAGACCCTGAAGCCGTTCATGACCATGCCCGCCTTCGACGCGCGCCGCGGTGCGCTGCTGGCCTACTACCAGGGGCGCGTGGCCCTCGCGCAGCGCGATCCGCGGCGGGCGCGTACCGAGTTCGGCAGCGCCGTGGCTCACCTCGACAAGGCGAGCGGTGGAAAGATCGCGATCAACGTCATGGCCATGATCGGCCTGGCCCGTGCCGAGCAGGCGCTCGATCAACCCGACGCCGCGGCCGCCGTGCTGCACCGCGCGCTGCTGCTGGCAGAGTCCTTCGTGGAGCCCGGCGCGCCCTCCTACCTGGTCGGCCTGTGCCGTCTGGCCCAGGGCGATGGACAGCTCGCCAGCGGCGACCAGGCCGCCGCTCGCGCCTCGTTCGACGCTGCGCTGATGCACTTGCGCCAGACCCTCGGCGCCGATCATCCGGCGGTCCACCGAGCGCGCCGGAGCCGTCAAGCCTCGGGCCAGGCCGACTGAGGCCAGCCTGCGTCGCGTGCGAACGGGCGCCGGCGACGCCGCGCAGGCTGTCGCCTTTCCCGCGCCGCTTCCGATTTCCCCTGCACGACGGTTCGATGTCCGAACCGCCCCGTCAGGAGAAACGTCATGATGAACTACGAACCCGTCCCCGCGCGCTCGCACCGGCTGCTGTCGATCTCGGCACTGGCGATCGTGGCCGTCGTGCTGAGAACACTCGCGCCCGAGCCCGCCGCCGGCAGCCCGATGCCGATCGAAGCCCGCATCGAAGCCAGCGTGGCTTCGTTCCCGACCAACGCACCCGAGCCGCCGCCTGCGCCGGCGGCCGACGCCATCGCCACCGAGCTGCCGGCCACGTTCTGAGCCGCTTCCCCCCCATCACTGCAAAGGAGTTTTCATGTTGATCGTCCTGATCGCGCTGGCCGCCGCCGTGGCGGCCGCGAAAGCCGCGCTGGCGCTGGCCGAGACGCTGCGCTGCGTTCCATCGAGCAATGCCGACTTCGAGCTTGCCTGAACCGTGAGCCCGCCGAGGAGCAAGACCATGTCCCGATTCCAAGCTCCACGCACCGTCATCGCCGGCGCGGTCGCACTGCTGCACGTCGGCGCGATCGCACTGCTGCAAGCCGCCTGCGCCGGCCTGCCGCCGCCGAACGCGACCGCCGAGCTGCCCGCCGCACTGCGACCGGCCACGCACGAGACGCTCGCGATGATCGTTCCCGCCAGGGGCGTGCAGATCTACGAATGCCGCGCGCGCAAGGACCCCCCGGCAGCCTACGAATGGGCCTTCGTCGCGCCCAAAGCCGAACTCTTCGACACGCGCGGCCAGCGCATCGGCCGTCACTATGCCGGCCCCCATTGGGAGTCGAACGACGGCAGCAGGATCGTCGCGACGGTGAAGGAGCGCGTCGACGCGCCGACGGCCGACGCCATCCCCTGGTTGCTGCTGGCCGCACGGCCCGTCGTGCCGCAAGGCGCCTTCGGCAAGGTGACGAGCATCCAGCGCGTCAACACCGTGGGCGGCAAGGCGCCTGCGGCGGGCTGTTCCGACGCCACGGCCGGCACATCGCTGCGCGTGGCCTACACGGCCGACTACTACTTCTTCACCGCCCGCTGATGACTGCCGTTCAGGCGCCGCGCCGATGGCGTGCGAATGGCGCCCGGTTCGCGCTGGCGCCGGTGCGGCTCGATCAACCGGATTCCAGCAGCGTTTCCACGCGGGCTACCACGTCGGCGTCCACGACGGGGCTCTAGCCTTGGCATCAAGCGTCGCAGCGGCGCCTGTCGCCTTTGCCGCGGCGACTGCGATCTTCACGACACCACGGCGATGAATGCCGCCGTGATTGCAAAGGAAACATCATGCTCATCGACACCCGCCAGGCCCGACTCCCGCTGATCGTCGGCCGGGTCGCCCGCCTGCACCATGCCAGGGCAAGCCGCGTGACCGCACTGCGCGGCAGCGCCTGGATCACGATCGACAACGACCGGCGCGACATCGTGCTGGCGCCAGGCGAGAGCTTCGTCGTCGACACCGACGCCGGCGTGCTGGTCCACCCGCTGTGGCGCGGGCAGGCGATCGAGCTGCTGATCGACGGCCCGGCGGCGCGGCCGGTGCAGCACGGCGGCGCCGCCGCGCTGTGGTCGCGGCTGTGCCGTGCGCTGATGCCGGCGCCTGCACTCGCCGCGGTGTAGGCCTTGCCACCCAAGGAGAACGCCCATGATGCAGGTTATCCCCACCCGAACGGGTTTCGGCAGCAGCTTCCTGCGCATGACATGGTGGCGTCTGACTGCAGCCATCGAGCGCTTTCGGCGCGACCGGGGGCGGCACCCGCGACATCAACCGATCCCGATGCGCCCGGCGGCTTGCCGGAACTGCGCTGCCGTATCCGGAGCAAAGTGAAACGCGCCGAGGAAATCGTCGATGCCGTACTGCGGCGCCGCCTTGCGGATCGAAGCCACGAAGCCGCGCGCCTCGTCCAGCCGGCCGGCCATCGCCAGGCTGTGCGCGGCGATCGCCAGGATGTGCGCATGCGCGTTGGGGCGGGCCGCCGCCTTGACGGCCCAGTCGGCGGCTTCGTCGTAGCGGCCCAGGCGCACCAGCGCCATCGCGCGCGAAGCGAGCATGCCGAACAGCAGCGGGTCGAAGGGGCTCAGGTGGCGCGAGTGGTCGGACGAAACGATGGCTGCTTCAGGATCGCCGGACTGGCTGTGCACGAAGGCGAGCGTGTAGTGCCCGAGCGCGAAGTTGGGGCTCAGATCGACGGCGCTCTCCAGCTCGATCAGCGACGCTTCCTGCCGGCCGCGCAGCCACAGCGCCCGGCCCATGGCCCAGTGCGCGGCGGGGTCGCGGTCGTCGGCGATGAGGCTCTGCCCGGCCGCCGCGTAGGCACGGTCGATCTCGGGCTCGCGCTCGCCCCAGTGCTGGAAGGCGTTCTGCCAATGCGTGAACGACAGGCCGGCATGGGCGCGTGCGAAGGTCGGGTCGAGCTGCACCGCCATCTCGAAGAACCGGCGCGCCTGCTCGTTGTCGGCGCGGTTGAAGCGGTACATGTGCCACAGGCCGCGGTGATGCGCCTCCCAGGCGTCCAGTGAACTCGGGGCTTTGAGGACCGCGCGGTTGCGTTCGGTCATCTCGATCTCGCTGGCGATCGAGGCGACGATGCGGTTGCCGATCTCGTCGAGCGCGAGGAAGGCGTCGTCCAGCGCGTGGTCGAAGGTGTGCGCCCACACGATGCGGGCGGTTCTCGTCTCGGCGAGCTCGACGTCGACCGTGATGCGCTTGTCGTCGCGACGCAGGAATCCGCTGACCACGTAGTCCACGTTCAAGGTCCGGCCCGCCTCCTGCGGCCCCACGCTGCGCTGATCGAGCGCGAAGACGGTGCCTTGCGCGATGACGAACAGGCTGCGCAGCTTCGCGAGCCGGGTGATGATGTCGTGCGCCAGACCGTCGGCCGGCCCACCCCGAAGGCCGCCCTGGACCGATCGATCGACCAGGGGCATGACGGCGATCGAGGCGCGGCGCGGTCCGCCGGCCGCGTGCTCCGGCTGGCCCGCGGGCGGTGTCGGTGTCGCCGACAGCACCGGCGCTTGCGCCACCTGCGCTTGTGCCACCTTCGTTCTCGCACCCCGCCAGGCGTCGCGCAGCGCGCGCCAGTCCAGGCCCTCGGCGTCGAAGGCGCGGCCGGCCGCAGCCAGGTGCTCCTCGCCCTCGCGGACCTGCCCGCGCTGCCCGAGTGCGCCCAGCAGCAGCTCGTGCGCACGCTGGTCGAAGGGCGCGAGCTGCAGCCACGTCGCCAGGCTGGCGAAGCTTTCTTCGGAGCCGGCCGCGACGCTGGCCACCAGGTGCTCGAGGACGGCGATGTGCCAGGCGCGTAGGCGCCGCCGCTGCGCGATCAGCCAGTTGTCGAAATGCGGGCTGCGGTCGATCTCCAGCCCTTCCAGGAAGTCGCCGACGAACAGCGCCGCCAGAGCGCGCAGGCGCTCGACATCGGCCTGGGCGATCGACGTCTGCATCGCCCGGCCGATCTCGACCACATCGACCTCGCAGTCGCCGAGCTCGAGCCGCACGCTGTCGTGCACGGTCTCGATCCTTCGGCGACCTGGCTCGTCCAGCACGCCCCGGGCCTTGCTGAGGCACCAGCGCAGCTCACCGCGTGGGTCGTTCGGCACGTCCCAGAGCAGTTCGCACAGGCGCGCGCGCGTGACAGCCTGAGGCGCCAGCGCCAGGTAGGCGATGAGGGCGCGCAGCTTGCGTGACGCCGGCAGCGCCAGCGCGGCGCCCTGCCGGCGGACCGTCATCGGCCCGAGCAGCCGCAGCTGCAGGGCGGGCGAGCCGCCCGACCGATCAGATTCCACGGACGTTTCCACGCGGCCTACCACGCTCGCGCCCACGGACGAGCCCTAGCCTTGGCGTCAAGGGTCGCAGCGATGCATGTCGCCTTTGCGGCGCCGATTGCGATCTTCCTGGCACGACGGCGATGAGCGCCGTCGCCCACCCAAGGTCCCACTGGAGAACGTTCATGCCTGCATCCACTGCCACAGCCACCGCCACCCCTCCCTCTGCCCAGCCCGACCTGGCCGCTCTGAAGACCCGCCAGCAGGCCGCCTGGTCCTCGGGCGACTATGCCGTCGTCGGCACGACCCTGCAAATCGTCGGCGAACAACTGTGCGAAGCGCTCGACCTGCGCGCCGGGCAGAAGCTGCTCGACGTCGCCGCCGGCAACGGCAACGCCTCGCTGGCCGCCGCACGCCGCTGGGCCGAGGTGGTCTCCACCGACTACGTGCCCGCGCTGCTGGTGCGCGCCCGCGAGCGGGCCGCCGCCGAACGCCTGGAGATCGAGTTCCGCGAGGCCGACGCCGAGGCGCTGCCCTTCCCCGACGCCAGCTTCGACGCCGTGGTCTCGACCTTCGGCGTGATGTTCACGCCCGACCAGGACCGGGCCGCCGCCGAGCTGCTGCGCGTCTGCCGGCCCGGCGGCAAGATCGGCCTGGCGAACTGGACGCCCGAAGGCTTCATCGGTCAGCTCTTCAAGACCATCGGCAAGCATCTGCCGCCGCCGGCCGGCGTCAAGTCGCCGGCGCTGTGGGGAACGCGCGGGCGCATCGCCGAGATGTTCGAGTCGCAGGCTTCGAAGGTCGTTGCCGAATCGCGCAGCTTCGTGTTCCGCTACAAGTCGACGGAGCACTGGCTGCAGGTCTTCAAGACCTGGTACGGCCCGGTGCTCAAGGCCTTCGGCGCGCTGGAGCCGGCTGCGCAGGCGGCGCTGACGGCCGATCTGACGGCACTGGTCGCGCGCTTCAACCGCTCGGGTGACGGCTCCGTGGTCGTGCCCAGCGAGTACCTCGAGATCGTGGTGACCCGCCGTTGACCGGCGGTTGCCCGGGCAGGCCGGGTCGAGGCGGCACCCGGCCTGCTTTTCTGCGCCGCCATCCCAACCCAGGAGCCCTCCATGCGAATTGCCAAGAACGACATCCCGGTCCGGATAAACGTGCCCGGTGCGATCGCCCGACAACAGACGAACTTCGGCGACCCGAGCGGTTACGGCACGATCAGCGGCGAGTACTTCTCGCTCGGTGCCGGCACCGACATCGCGCCGCTGCTCCAGGGCCTGGAAGGCAACCTGTGCCAGTCCCCGCACTGGGGCTATGTGATGCAGGGTGAACTCACCGTCACCTATGCCGACGGCAAGCAGGAAGTGATCAACGGTGGCGACCTCTTCTACTGGCCGCCGGGACACACGGTGAAGGTCGGCCAGGACGCCGAGGTCGTGCTGTTCAGTCCGCAGCATGAACACAGCAAGGTGATCGATCACATGCTGTGCAAGATGGCCGGGTGACGTGAACCACCCCCGTTGCGGCTTCGCCGCTCCCCCTCTAGGGGGCGCCGCTGGCGGACCGGCAGAGCCGGTCCGCGGCGGCTGCTTGGAAGGGCTGGTGCATCGGCCTCGGCCCTTCGTCCGTGACGCGGGCGCCGGCCCTGGCGTCGTGTGCCTGCACGCGAACGCGAGCACCTCGGGGCAGTGGCGCGGGCTGATGGAGCGGCTGGCGCCGAGGTTTCGCGTGCTCGCGCCCGACTCGTATGGCGCCGGTCAAAGCCCCGAGTGGCCCTCGGAGTGGGTCATTGCGCTGCGTGACGAGGCGGCGCTCATCGAGCCGGTTCTTGCCGCGGCCGGCCCGTCCGTCGCGCTGGTCGGTCACTCGTACGGCGCCGCGGTCGCGCTGATCGCAGCACTCGCGCACCCCGGTCGCGTGCGGGCGCTGGCGCTGTACGAGCCCACGCTGTTCGCGCTGCTCGATGCCGAGGTGCCGGCACCGAACCAGGCCGATGGCATCCGCGAAGTGGTGGCCGACGCCGGGCGCTCGCTCGACGCCGGCGACCGCGACGCCGCCGCCGAGCGCTTCATCGACTACTGGATGGGCCGCGGGAGCTGGGCGCGCACTCCACCCGAGCGCCAGGCACCGATCGCGGCAGCGGCGGTGAACGTGCGCCGCTGGGGGCATGCCCTGTTCGAAGAAGCCACGCCGCTGCACGCCTTCCGCACGCTCGACGTGCCGGCGCTCTACATGATCGGCAGGCGCTCGCCCGCCTCGGCGCGCGGCGTGGCACGGCTGCTCGCTGCGGCGCTGCCGCGCGTCGAACGGGTCGAGTTCGAGGAGCTCGGGCACATGGGCCCCGTCACCCATCCCGAGCTGGTCAACGACGCCATCGCGCGCTTCCTCGAGCGGCACTGAGTCGCGCTGTCGTCATTCGCGCGCCGATTCCGATTTCCCTTGTACGACGGTTCGAAGGTCGAACCACTGTTCAAACTGGAGCTGATATGAACGCATCGACACACACGACGAAGTTCCGCCTCGCGCCGCTCGCACTGAGCGCTGCGATGGTGATCCTGCTCGGCAGCGGCTGCGCCCATCAGGGCACGCCCGTCACGCCGCAGCCTGCCGCCAGCCCCTGGGCGCTGCCGACCTCGACCATGCGCTGGAACGAGTACGCCTGCGAGCTGATCGCGCGCCACCAGGTCGGCCAGTTCGGCGCGGCGCGCGCGCTCGCCTACCTGAACCTCGCCGTCAACAACGCCATCGTCACGGCCACGCAGCAAGGCCGCACGCCGGCCGGAGCCGCGGCCGGCGCATCGGCTGCCGTGCTGGCCCACCTGTTCCCGAAAGAAGAGCAAGCGATCGCCGCCCGCCTGGCCACGGAGACCGCCGCGCTCGCCGCCGACGGCCCCCGCGCTGACTTCGCGGCCGGCGTCGAGATCGGCCGTGCCGCGGGGGCGCAGGTCGTCGCCGCCGCCAAGACCGACCGCACCGACCTGGCCTGGACGGGCCCGGCGCCCAGCGGCGCGGACAAGTGGTCCAGCCAGGCGCAGCCGCCCAAGCCGCCGCTCGGGGCGCGGCTGGGCGAGATGCGGCCCTTCTTCCTGGCGAGCGGTGCGGAGTTCCGCCCCGAGGCGCCGCCGACGCCGGACACGCCGGCCTTCCGTGCCGCATTGGCGGAGGTGCGCGCGACGTCGGACAAGCGCAGCAACGAACAACTGCGCATCGCCCAGTTCTGGGAGCAGGTGAGCGGCAGCTTCACCGCCGGCTACTGGAACGATGTGGCGCGCGCCGCGCTCTCGGCCCGCGGCCGCAGCGAGCAGGAGACGGCTCGGGCGCTCGCGGTGCTGCACATGGCCGCCGTCGATGCCTTCATCGCCTGCCACGACGCGAAGTACACCTACTGGGTGCCGCGCCCGGCGCAGGCCGATGCGGCGATCCGCATGACGGTCGGCCTGCCCAACCACCCCTCGTACCCGAGCAACCACGCCTGCATCTCCGGCACCATGGGCCTGGTGATGGACGCGCAGTTCCCCGAGCAGGGCGGGCGCTACTTCGCGATGGGCAAGCAGGCCGGCGAGTCGCGCGTCTACGCAGGCATCCACTACCGCTTCGACATCGACGACGGCTTCGCCATCGCGCGCAAGGTGTCGGCGCGCGCTCTCCAGGAGGGGGTTCCCGCCGATCGGCCCTTCGTGCCGCTGGGGCGTTGAGGGCAGTCCGCGGCCGACCTCAGTCGACCTCTTCCTCGTGGAACACCGTCTCGCGCTTGCTCTTGATCGACGGCAGCATCACGATGACGACCATCGCCACCGCGGCGAGCAACAGGCCGGCCGACAGCGGGCGCGTGACGAAGGTGCTCCAGTCGCCGCGGCTCAGCAGCAGCGAGCGGCGCAGGTTCTCCTCCATCATCGGCCCGAGGATGAAGCCCAGCAGCAGCGGCGCCGGCTCGCAGTGCAGCTTGTAGAAGAGGTAGCCGACGATGCCGAAGCCGGCCGCCATGAACACGTCGAAGTTGTTGTTGTTCAGCGTGTACAGGCCGATGCAGCAGAAGGTCAGGATGGCCGGGAACAGGTAGCGGTAGGGCACCGTCAGCAGCTTGATCCAGATGCCGATCAGCGGCAGGTTCAGGATCACCAGCATCAGGTTGCCGATCCACATGCTGGCGATCAGGCCCCAGAACAGGTCGGGGTTGCTGGTCATCACCTGCGGGCCGGGCTGGATGCCCTTGATGGTCATCGCGCCCACCATCAGCGCCATCACCGCATTGGGCGGGATGCCGAGCGTCAGCATCGGGATGAAGCTGGTCTGCGCGCCGGCGTTGTTGGCCGACTCCGGGCCGGCCACGCCCTGGATCGCCCCCTTGCCGAACTTGCTGGGATCCTTGGCGACCTTCTTCTCGAGCGTGTAGGCCGCGAACGAGGCCAGCAGCGCGCCGCCGCCCGGCAGCACGCCGAGGATCGAGCCCAGTGCCGTGCCGCGCACGACGGCCGGCCAGGCGAGCTTGAAGTCTTCCCTGGTCGGCATCAGTCCGCCGACCGACTTGGTGAAGACCTCGCGGTGCTCGGCGGGCCGCCCGAGGTTGGCGATGATCTCGCCGAAGCCGAACACGCCCATGGCGATCGCGACGAAGCCGATGCCGTCGGTGAGCTCGGGGATGTCGAAGCTGTAGCGCGGCGTGCCGGAGATCACGTCGGTGTTGATCTGCCCCAGCAGCAGGCCGAGGATGATCATCGCGATCGCCTTGACCAGCGAGCCCGACGCCAGCACCACCGCGCCGATCAGGCCCAGCACCATCAGCGAGAAGTACTCGGCCGGGCCGAACTTGAAGGCCAGCTCGGTCAGTGGCGGCGCGAAGGCCGCGAGGATCATCGTGCCCACCGTACCGGCGAAGAAGCTGCCGAGGCCCGCGGTGGCCAGTGCGGCGCCGGCGCGGCCCTGGCGCGCCATCTGATAGCCGTCGATCGCGGTCACGACCGAGCTGCTCTCGCCCGGCACGTTGATCAGGATCGCGGTCGTCGAGCCGCCGTACTGCGCGCCGTAGTAGATGCCGGCCAGCATGATGAGTGCCGGCGTCGCATCCAGTGCGTAGATCGACGGCAGCAGCATCGCGATCGTCGCGACCGGGCCGAGGCCGGGCAGCACACCGATCAGCGTGCCCAGCACACAACCGAAGAAGGCGTAGATCAGGTTCTGGAAGGACAGCGCGACGCCGAAGCCGGTCGCGAGGTTGTTCAGCAGGTCCATGTCGTGCGCCTCGCCTCAACCTGCCAGCAAGGGCGGCCAGACCGGGATCGTCAGGCCCAGGCCCTTGACGAAGATGATCCAGCTGCCCACCGTCAGGATCACCGCGGTGGCGACCACGCCCTTCCAGTGGAACTCGTCGCCGCCCAGGCTCGCGATGAGGATCAGCACGGGCACCGTGCCCACCATCCCGAGCCGCGGCAACAGCAGGCCGAACAGGACCACGCCGCCCAGGATCAGCAGCAGCGGCTTCCAGGCGATGTCGCCGATCGGGTCGCCGCCGTCGCTCTCGATGGTGATGGCCTTGAACAGCACCGCCGCACCGAGCACCGCGAGGATGATGCCGAGCAGCAGCGGGAAGTAGCCCGGGCCCGGCTTGGCCGAGGTGCCGAAGTTGTAGCTGGTGGCGCCGATCGCGAAGGCCACGCCGATGGCGAGGAACATCACCCCCGACGCGAAGTCGCGTTGACTCTTGATCTTCACGCGCGGTCTCCTTGTTGTACCGCCGGGCGGCCCCTCGGCGTGGAGCGGATTCTAGGAAGGGGGCGCGCGCACGCCCTGTGTGGTTTACACGTAGCGCTGCAGCGCAGCAGCCCGGGCGTCAGGAACTCGGGACCTCGCGCGGCAGCGGCGCGCGGCCTCAGTGTTCCCAGCGCGGCGTCGAGCGCAGGACCTCGTCGAGGGTCGTCACGCCCTGGGCCACCTTCATCGCGCCGGCCAGCCGCAAGGGCTGCAGGCCCTGCTTCAGGGCCTGGCGGCGCAAGGCCGCGGCGTCGTACTGCGGATGGATGCAGGTCTGCAGCGCATCGCCGACCTCGAGCAGCTCGTAGAGCCCGGCGCGACCGCGGTAGCCGGTGTGGCGACACTCCAGGCAACCGACCGGCTTGTACGGCCGGTAGTCGCCGCCGAGCTTCCAGGGCTTGATGGCCTCGTCGAGCACCTCGCGCGTCGCGCCGGCGTCGTCGGCTTGCTTGCACGCGGGGCACAAGGTGCGCACCAGGCGCTGCGCCAGCACGCCGATCACGGTGGCGCCGATCAGGTAGGGCGGCACGCCCAGGTCGGTGAGTCGCGTGACGGCCGCGGCCGCGTCGTTGGTGTGCAGCGTGCTGAACACCAGGTGGCCGGTCAGCGCGGCCTGGATCGCCATCTCCGCGGTCTCCAGGTCGCGGATCTCGCCGACCATGATGATGTCCGGGTCCTGGCGCATCAGCGCGCGCAGGCCTTCGGCGAAGCCCAGGTCGATCGAGGCCTGCACCTGGGTCTGGTTGAAGGCCGGCTCGATCATCTCGATCGGATCTTCCACGGTGCAGACGTTGACCTCGTCGGTCGCCAGGCGCTTAAGCGTGGAGTACAGCGTCGTCGTCTTGCCCGAGCCGGTCGGCCCGGTGACCAGCACGATGCCGTGCGAACGCGTCACCAGTTGCTCCCAGATCTTCGCCTCGTGGGGCGCGAAGCCCAGGCCCGACAGCGGCTTGACCGCGTTGTCCGGGTCGAAGATGCGCATCACCATCTTCTCGCCGAAGGCCGTGGGCAGCGTCGACAGCCGCATCTCGACGTCGCGCGTGGCGCCGCTGCTGCCGTCGGCGGCCGGCCGGCGCGTCTTGATGCGGCCGTCGAGCGGGCGGCGCTTCTCGACGACGTCCATGCGACCCAGCAGCTTGACGCGGCTGGTCATCGCGCTCATCACCGACAGCGGCACCTGGTAGACGGTGTGCAGCACGCCGTCGATGCGGAAGCGGATCGCGCCCATCTCGCGGCGCGGCTCGAGGTGGATGTCGGAGGCGCGCTGGTCGAAGGCGTACTGCCACAGCCAGTCGACGACCTGCACCACGCCCTGGTCGTTGGCATCGAGCTGCTTGTTGCTCTTGCCCATCTCGACCAACTGCTCGAAGCTGGCCGGGCCGGCGAGCTCGCCGCTCTTCTGCGCCGCGCGCACCGACTTCGACAGCGAATAGAACTCGGTCGTGTAGCGCTGGATCTCGGGCGGACTGGCCAGCACCAGCTTGATGCTCTTGCGCGTGTGCGCCTCGATCTCGGGCACCCAGTCGGCGTCGAAGGGTTCGCAGGTCGCGACCAGCGCCTCGGTCGCGCCGACCTGCACCGGCAGGGCGCGGCGGCGCTCGGCGTAGGTCACGCTCATCACGTCGGCGACGCGGGCGACGTCGACCTTGAGCGGATCGATGCGCAGGTAGGGCAGCTTGCAGTGCGCCGCCAGCCACTCGGTGAGCGCCTCGACGTCGAGCGGCACCGCGGTCCTGGCGTGCACGAGCCCCGCGCTGGCCAGGCGCACCAGCGGGTGCTGGGCGCTGTCGCCGGCACCGAAGCGCTGCGCGACGCGCTTGCCTTCCTCGAGCGTGATCACGCCATCGGCCAGCAACCACGTCACCAGCTGGCGCCAGTGCAGCGGGCCGCGCGGCGCGTCCGCCGCCGGCTTGTCGGCCTTGCGGGGAGCGGTCGGGGTGCGGGCGTTCATGCGGCGGTGGCCTGGCGGTCCGGCAGATTCTGCAAGAGCTTGAGCCATTTGCGGGCCGGCAGCTGGAAAGAAGTCTCGATGCGCTCGGCCCGTTCGGCCAGGACGCTGCGCGGCGGCAACGCCCCGCCCTTCCACGCCAGCACGATGCTGTTGCCCTCGCGCGTGGGCTTGAGCATCGCCACGCGCTCGTCGCCGAAGGCCGCGACGATACGCCCGGCGCTGCGCCCGAAGCTCACGTCGCGGCCGAACAAGTTGACGCTCATCACGCCGCCCTCGGCCAGCAGCGCGTGGCAGCCCTGGTAGAAGGCCAGGTCGTCGAGCACCGGCGCCGCGGCCTCGTGGTCGTAGAGATCGACGCACAGGGCATCGGCCGTACCATGATGCCGCGCGTCGGCCACGTAGACGCCGGCATCGGCCTCGACGACCTGCAGGCGCGCATCGTCGGCCGGCAGCTTGAACCACAGGCGGCACACGCCGATCACCGCGGGATTGATCTCGACGGCCGTGGCGCGCCAGCGCAGCGGCTTGTGGCAGAAGCGCGTGATCGAGCCGGCGCCCAGGCCCAGCTGCACCGCATGGCCAACCGTGGCGAGCTCGGGGCGCAGCAGCGTCCAGGCCATCATGCGCTGCACGTACTCGAGCTCGATCTTCTGCGGTTTCGCAATCCGCATCGCGCCCTGCACCCAGGGCGTGCCCAGGTGCAGGTAGCGCACGCCGTCGGACTCGGAGACCGTGGCGGGTGCCAGCAGCGGTTTGCGCGCGCGCGCCGTCATGCCGGCACCAACCCGTGCTGCACGAACACCGCGCGCCAGGCCGACAGCTTGCGCTCGAAGGACCAGCTGGCGTTGGCCGGGCTGGTGGACGGCAGTCGGTGGACGACCCAGCCCAGCGCCGCCGTCACCGCCGCGGCGCGGGCCGACTCGCCGCCGTTGTGCGCCACCGCCTCGAGGCCGGGGGCACGCCGGCGCAGGCCGGCCAGGTCGTTGGGGACGGCATCGCGAATGGCTGCGTCGAGGCTGCCCTCGCGGCGGCAGGCGGCGTGCACGTCCCACAGCCCGAGGCCGCGCGCCTTGATCTCGGCCAGCCGGCGCGCGTACGGCAGCGCCGCCAGGTCCAGGCCCCAGATCGCCGACAGCAGCGGCCAGAACTGGTTGCGCGGGTGCGCGTAGTAGCGTCCGGCCTGCAGCGAGCCGGCCCCCGGAAAGCTGCCCAGCACCACGAGGCGCGCGCCCCGCCCGATCACCGGAGGCAGGCCCCGCAGCAACTCGCCGCTCGCAGCGCGGACCGGGCTCACGCCGTCGCCTCGATCGCCTGCAACGCTGCCAGGCGCGGTAGGGCCGCATGAGCGTTGTCGCGGCTCGCCGCCGCCAACGCGATCGGTTCGATGCCGCGCAGCCGGGCCAGCTCCGCCGCGATGCGCGGCAGCTCGGCCGGCTCGTTGCGGCTGGACTCGCCGGCCGCGCGCTGCGCGGCCGTGCGGTACAGCCACTGCGGCGGGATGTCGGGCGCGTCGGTCTCCAGCACCAGGGCCGACAGCGGCAGGCTCGTCGCCAGCCGCCGCAGCTGCAGCGCCCGCTCGAAGGTCATCGCCCCGCCGAAGCCGAGCTTGAAGCCCAGGTCGATGAAGGCACGGGCCTGCTCGGCGCTGCCGTTGTAGGCATGGGCGATGCCGCCGCTCACGCGACAACGCCGCAGCTGCTTGAGCAGTGCGTCGGCCGAGCGCCGCGCGTGCAACAGCACCGGCAGGCCCAGGTCGCGGGCCAGGGCCAGCTGGCGCGTGTAGAAGTAGTCCTGCTTGTCGCGGTCCAGGCCCGGCACGAAGTGGTCCAGCCCGATCTCGCCGACCGCCACCAGGCGCGGGTCACCGCGGTGCGCCGACAGCGCCTCGCGCAAGGCCACCAGTGCGCTGTCGTCGAGCGGCCCCGTGTACATCGGGTGGATGCCCAGCGCGTACGTCAGCCCATGGGCATGCGCGAGTTCGCGGACCGTGTCGAAGTCGAAGGGAGCGACCGCCGGCAGCACGATCTGGGAGATGCCGCCGGCGCGCGCCCGAGCCACGACGGCGTCGCGGTCGGACTCGAACTCCGGCGCGTCGAGGTGGCAGTGGGTGTCGATCCACATGACGAAGCCGCCCTAGGGGGCGCCGGATGCCGCGGAGGCGGGAACTACGTGCATGCCCGGTGTTCCGGATGCACCGGGAAACCCGCTTCCGGTTTTGGCGCGTCGGTCTAGCATTCCAGGATCGTTTTTCACCACCCCGAGGATGCCACGATGAAGTTCCGCCCCACCGCCCTCGTGCTTACCCTGGCCGCCGCCGCGACGCTGGTCGCGGGCTGCGCGGGCCTGATGGAAGCCCCGGTGCCCGTCCTGAAGGACGGCGAGCTCGCCCTGCCGGCCGACTACAAGACCTGGCCCAAGTTCCTGTCCGCCGTGCAGCGCCCCGACGCCAAGCAGGTGCGCGAGATCTACATGAACCCGGTCGCGGCCCAGGCCACGGCGGCCAGCGGCTTCGCCAACGGCAGCCTGTTCGTGATGGAGAACTACGCCGCCAAGGCCAAGGCCGACGGCACGCTCGAGACCGGGCCCGACGGCAAGCTCGTCAAGGGCGAGCTGCTGCGCGCCTTCGTCATGGGCAAGAACAAGGGCTGGGGCCAGGACGTGCCCGAGGCGCTGAGGAACGGCAACTGGATCTACACCTCCTACCTGGCCAACGGCCAGAAGGGCCCCGAGCCCGGCGCCGCCTGCCGCGGCTGCCACACGCCGCTCAAGGACAAGGACTTCGTGTTCCGCTACGACGAGCACTTTGCGCAGAAGGGCAAGGGCGGCTACTGATCGCCCCGCCGCGAGCGCGGCGACGGCCAGGCACCCGGTGTCGAGCGCGGCTCGCACCGGGTGTTTCGCTTTCGGACGGCGATGGACAGCGCCCTCGCGCCTGCCTATGCTGGGACTCCCGCAGCCAGCCAGGAAGGCCCGCCATGACCCTTTGCCCGATAGCCGTCGCCGTCGGCTGCCAGAAGTGCCCCGCCTTCTCGGTCTGCCCGCTCAAGGGCGTGATCGGCGATCAGCAGAAGCCGGCCGCGCCGCCGGCCCAGTCGGCCGACACGGTCAAGAAGAAGTGAGGCCGCCGCCGGGCGCTGGCTGGTCCCTGCGCACGCGGGTCCCGATGACGGCCTGAGTCCGCCCGGCCCGCCGGCCAGCACGGGGCCTGAGGGCGCGGCCGCGCGGCGGCATGCCACGCCAGCCGCGGTAGCGTCAGCGGCGCTTCAGGGCCGTGACCTCGATCTCGATCTTCATGCGCGGGTCGGCGAGGCCCGCCGAGATCATCATCGCCGCGGGCCGCACGTCGCCGAAATAGCGGCGCAGCACCGGCCAGCAGGGTTCGAAGTCCTCTACGCGCGGCAGCACGTAGGTGACGCGCACGACATCCTGCAGGCTCGCGCCGGCCTGCGTCAGCGCAGCGTCGATGTTCTTCAGGCACTGCTCGGCCTGGCGCAGCACGTCGTCCTCGATCGTCATCGAGGCATAGTCGAAACCGGTCGTGCCCGACACGAACACCCAGTCGCCGGCGACGACGGCGCGCGAGTAGCCGATCTGCGCCTCGAAGCTGGATCCTGAACTGACGAGTCGTCTCTCCATGGAGTCTTCCTGGCGGCAGTGTCGAACAGGGCCGGATGCTAAGTCCTGGCACATCGTGTTGCACCCCCTGGCCGCGCAGGCGTTACCCTTCCCGCCGACTGCTCTGCTGCCCCGTCCCGTCCGATGCCTCTCGCCAAACCCGTTGCCTTCGATCCCTATGGCAGCCGCCGCCGTCGCCGCGGCGTGCCGCGCTGGCTGTTGCTGCTGGTCCTCGGCGTGGCGCTCGGCATCGCCGGCGTGCTGTACGTGCAGCGCAACCACCTGCCGCCGCGGCTGTCGGCGCAGGAGTCCGTCCAGCTGCGCGCGGCCTACGACAAGGCCGAAGCCGAGCGCCTGCGGCTCGACGGCGCGCTGGCGGCGGCAACGCGTCAGCTCGAGGCGGCACTCGCCGAGAAGAAGTCGCTCGGCGACGAACTGGGCGCCAGCCGCAGCGGCGCCGAGAAGCTGCGCAACGACAACCTGGCCTTGCTGGCCGCCTTGCCGCCCGATCCGCGCGGGGGCGGCGTGTCGGTGCGTGCCGCCAGCTTCACGCAGCAGGACGGCAAGCTGGTCTACGACGTGGTGCTGTCGCGGCCGCGTTCGGCCAAGCCCTTCACCGGCGTCGTGCAGTTCACCGTCGCAGGCTCGCCGGCCGGCGGTGGTCCCGAGGCGGCCCATGCGCTGCCGCCGGTGGCCGTGTCCGTCGGCGCCTACGAGACGCTGCGCGGCACGCTCGCCCTGCCCGATGGCTTCAAGCCCAGGCAGGCCACGATCCGCGTGATGGAGCGCGCCGGCGCCGACCCGGTCGGCATGCGCGTGATGTACGTGCAGTGACGCTGCAGCCCTAGGAGCCTGGGCGGCAGAAGGGAAGTCCCTGACTGCGGTTGGTGGTTGAG
>CAZTTC010000043.1:0-19742 GCA_964616015.1 uncultured Methylibium sp.
ACAAGACGCCGGCCCTTGCGGGCGTCTACGCTCGCCGGATCATGTTGCTCACGGGAACCTTGTTCGCGCTGGCCGCCGGCCTGATGTGGGGCCTGGTCTTCATCGCGCCCACGTTGCTGGCCGACTACCCGCCGGCGCTGCTGTCCTTCGCGCGCTACCTCGCCTTCGGCCTGATCGCGCTGCCGCTGGCCTGGCTGGACCGTGCGCGGCTCGCGCAGTTCACGCGCGGCGACTGGCGCGAGGCGCTCAGGCTCTCGCTGATCGGCAACCTGCTGTACTACCTGTGCCTCGCCGCCGCCATCCAGCGCGCCGGCGGGCCGCTGCCGACGATGATCATCGGGACGCTGCCGGTGGTGATCGCGATCACCTCGAACTTTCGTGATGCCGCGCGCGACGGCCGGCTGCCCTGGGCGCGGCTTGCGCCTTCGCTGGGGCTCATCGCCGCCGGCATCGCCTGCGTCAACCAGGTCGAGCTGGCCGCGCTGCGCGCCGACCCGCAGGCCGATCTGGCCCGCTACGCGAGCGGCGCGCTGCTGGCGATGGTCGCGGTGGCCTGCTGGACCTGGTACCCGATCCGCAATGCCGACTGGCTGCGCGCGCATGCGGACCGCAGTCCGCGCAGTTGGGCCACCGCGCAGGGCGTGGCGACGCTGCCGCTGGCAGCGGCCGGCTACGCCGCGTTCTGGGCCTGGAGCAGCGCGTCCGGCCAGGCCTTCGAGATGCCGCTGGGCCCGGCGCCCGAGCGCTTCGTCGCGCTGATGCTGGCGGTCGGTCTGTTCGCATCCTGGCTGGGCACGCTGTGCTGGAACGAGGCCAGCCAGCGCCTGCCGACCTCGCTGGTCGGCCAGTTGATCGTTTTCGAGACGCTGTCGGCGCTGGCCTATGCCTATGCGCTGCGCGGCGAGTGGCCGGGGCCCACGACGCTCGCCGGCGTCGCGCTGCTGGTGGCCGGTGTGCTGTGGGCGCTGCGCGTCCGGCCGGAGCCGCTGGCGGCGGAGGGCCACGCGGGCTGAAGCGCGGCGCGACGGCGATCGCCTCAGGGCTTCAGCGCTTCGTCCAGCACCTCGACCCAGTGTTTCACCGGCGTCACCGTGCTGCCGCTCTGCAGGTGCTGGATGCAGCCGACGTTGGCCGAGACGATGCACTCGGCGCCGGCCTGCGCCAGCGCGGCGAGCTTGCGATCGCGCAGCTGGGTCGCCAGCTCGGGCTGCAGGACCGAGTAGGTGCCGGCCGAGCCGCAGCACAGGTGGCTGTCGGTGGGCGTGAGCTGGAGGTCGAAGCCCAGCTCGCGCAGGCCCGACTCGACGCCGCCGCGCAGCTGCTGGCCGTGCTGCAGCGTGCAGGGCGGGTGGTAGACCAGCTTGGGCGGCTTGCTGCCGCGCAGCCGCGGCTTGAGGCGCGGGACCAGGTCCGGCAGCAGTTCGCTCAGGTCGCGCGTCAGCGCGGCGATCTTCTGCGCGCGCTCGGCATAGGCCGGGTCGTGCCGCAAGTGATGCGCGTACTGCTTGACGGTCGCACCGCAGCCCGAGGCGTTCATCACGACGGCCTCGACCTTGCCCTGCGCGGTCAGGCCCTGCACCAGCGGCCACCAGGCATCGACGTTGCGGCGCATGTCGGCCAGCGCGCCCTCGTGGTCGCCGAGGTGGTCGCGGATCGCGCCGCAGCAGCCGGCGCCGTCGGCCACCAGGGTCTGGATGCCGGCGGCGTCGAGCACGCGCGCGGTGGCGCTGTTGATGTTGGGCGCCATCGCGGGCTGCACGCAGCCCAGCAGCATCAGCAGCTTGCGCGGATGGCGGCGCGTCGGCCAGTCGTGGGCGCGCGGCCCGGCCCGGGGCGGGACCTTGGCCTTGAGCGCGGCCGGCACGAGAGGCCGGAACCACTGGCCGAGCTTCATCGCCGGCCCGAACAGCGGCGAGGTGAGGCCTTCCTTCAGCGCGGCACGCGCGGCGCGCTCGGCCGGCGGGCGCTCGACCTTGGCATCGACGACGCGCCGGCCGATGTCGACCAGCGCGCCGTACTGCACGCCCGACGGGCAGGTGGTCTCGCAGTTGCGGCAGGTCAGGCAGCGATCGAGGTGGAGCTGGGTGCTGCGCGTCGGCGTGGCGCCCTCGAGCACCTGCTTGATCAGGTAGATGCGGCCGCGCGGGCCGTCGAGCTCGTCGCCCAGCAGCTGGTAGGTCGGGCAGGTGGCGGTGCAGAAGCCGCAGTGCACGCACTTGCGCAGGATGACTTCGGCTTCCAGGCCGTCGGGGCTGCCCTGGTACTCGGGGGCGAGGGTGGTCTGCATGCGGGGGTCACAGGTCCGGGTAGAGCCGGCCGTGGTTGAAGAGGCTGTGCGGGTCGAACTCGCGCTTGAGCTCGCGGTGGATGCGCATCAGCGGCGCAGCCAGCGGCGCGAACACGCCGGCCGACTTGTCGCTCGACTTGTGATGCGCGCGGAACAGCGTCGCGTGACCGCCGGCGCGCTGCGCGAGCTCGCGCACCGCGGCCGCGGGCGCGGCGCTGCACCACCAGCGCTGGGCGCCGCCCCACTCGATGAGCTGTTCGCCCGGCAGCTTGATCGCGGGGGCGATCTGCGGCAGCGACAGGCGCCACAGCGCGGCGCCGCTGCCGGAGTCGACCGCCGTGCGCGCCTTGGTGAAGAACTCGTCCTCGTGGTCGCGCAGGCCGTCCCAGAACGGGTTCGCCAGCTCATCGGCGATGCGCTCGCCGCCGAGCGTGGCGAGCGCCGCATCGACGGCGGCCCTGGCACCGCGCAGTCGCAGCAGCAGCATGCCGGCCCACCAGGCGCTGGCGTTGATCGGCAGCGGCTGGCCGCCCCAGGCGTTGAGCTGCTTCAGCGCCGCGACCTCGTCCAGCTCGAAGCGCAGCGTGGCGGTGGCCGGCTGCAGCGGCAGCACCTTGAGCGACACCTCGAGGATCGCGCCCAGCACGCCCATCGAGCCGGCCAGCAGCCTGGAGACGTCGTAGCCGGCGACGTTCTTGATGACCTGGCCGCCGAAACTCAGCACCTCGCCGCGGCCGTTGAGCAGCGTTGCTCCCAGCACGTGGTCGCGCAGTGAGCCCACCGACGCGCGGCTCGGGCCGCTGAGGCCGGCGGACACCATGCCACCCACTGTGCCGCCCCCGCCGAAGCGCGGCGGCTCGAAGGGCAGGCACTGCCCCTTCTCGGCCAGCGCCGCTTCCAGATCGGCGATCGGCGTGCCGGCGCGCGCCGTGACCACCAGCTCGGTCGGCTCGTAGCTCGAGATGCCGGCGAGCGTCCGCATGTCCAGCGGCTCGCCCTGGACCGGGCCGCCGTAGAAGGATTTGCTGCCCTGGCCGGTGATCGCCAGCGCCGTGCCGGCGGACTGCGCGGCGCGCACGCGCTCGACCAGGGTCTCGAGCGCGGGGTCGTTCGGGTTCGTCATCGAGGGCCAGACGATCAGAAGCGGGGGAGGTCGGGGAAGGGCAGCAGCCCCTTCTTCACGTGCATCTTCCCGTACTCGGCGCAGCGGTGCAGCGTCGGGATCACCTTGCCGGGGTTCAGCAGGCCGGCGGGGTCGAAGGCGCGCTTCAGGCCCAGCATCTGCTCGCGCTCCGCGGGCGCGAACTGCACGCACATGCTGCTGAGCTTCTCGATGCCGACGCCATGCTCGCCGGTCACGGTGCCGCCGAGCATCACGCTGGTTTCCAGGATGTCGGCGCCGAAGAGTTCGGCGCGGTGCAGCTGGTCGGGGTCGTTGGCGTCGAACAGGATCAGCGGGTGCAGGTTGCCGTCGCCGGCATGGAAGACGTTGCAGCAGCGCAGGCCGTACTTCGTCTCCATCTGGCCGATGCGGGTCAGGATCTCGGCCAGCTGCTTGCGCGGGATGGTCGAGTCCATGCACATGTAGTCGGGGCTGATGCGGCCACTGGCCGGGAAGGCGTTCATGCGGCCGCTCCAGAACTTGAGCCGCTCGGCTTCGCTGCGGCTGATCGCAAAGCGCGTCGCGCCCGCGCCTTCCATCACCGCGACCATGCGCGCGATCTCCTCTTTCACCTCTTCCGGCGTGCCGTCGCTCTCGCAGATCAGCAGGGCCTGGGCGTCGAGGTCGTAACCGGCGTGGACGAAGTCCTCGACGGCCGCCGTCATCGGCTTGTCCATCATCTCCAGGCCCGCGGGGATGATGCCGGCACCGATCAGCGCGGCCACCGCATGGCCGGCCTTCTTCACGTCGTCGAAGCTGGCGAGGATGGCGCGCGCCAGCAGTGGTTTGGGCACCAGCTTCACGGTCACCTCCAGCGTCACCGCCAGCATGCCCTCGGAGCCGATCACCGCGGCCAGCAGGTCCAGGCCCGGCGCATCCAGCGCCTCGGAGCCGAACTCGACCGGCTCGCCCTCGACGGTGTAGCCGCGCACGCGCAGCACGTTGTGGATCGTGAGGCCGTACTTCAGGCAGTGCATGCCGCCGGAGTTCTCGGCCACGTTGCCGCCGATGGTGCAGGCGATCTTGCTGCTGGGGTCGGGCGCGTAGTACAGGCCGTGCGGCGCCGCGGCCTCGCTGATCGCGGCGTTGCGCACGCCGGTCTGGACCACCGCGGTGCGGCTCACCGGGTCGACCTGGAGGATGCGGTTGAACTTGGCGAGCGACAGCGTCACGCCCAGCTCGTGCGGCATCGCGCCGCCCGACAGGCCGGTGCCGGCGCCGCGCGCGACCACCGGCACCTGCAGCCGGTGGCAGGCCTGCAGCACCGCGCTGACCTGGGCCTCGGTCTCGGGCAGGGCCACCGCCAGCGGCAAGGCGCGGTAGGCGGTCAGGCCGTCGCACTCGTAGGGCAGCGTGTCCTCGCGCTGCCACAGCAGCGCATGCGCCGGCAGCAGCGGGCGCAGGGCTGCGACGACCTCGGCCTGGCGGCGGATGCGCTCCTGGCGCGACACGGCAGCGTCCGACGCGTGGGCGTCGGCGGGGGCATTCATGGTGGTCTCCTGGCGCGGCCGGCCTCCTGCTGGAGGCCGTGCCGGGCGGACGCTAGCTTAAGCGCTGGCCGCCCGGCCGTCCTTGCGCTGCGGGTGCGTCGCCTTTGACGGCGGCGTGCGCAATCGCGGCGCGGGCGGTCGGCTCAGGAGGTCTCGCGGTTGGGGCCGGGCGGTGGCGTGGCGCCGGGCCGCGGCGCGGGCTTGGGTCCCGGCTTGGGCGGCTGGGTGTCCGGCGGGCGGGCTGGCGGTTCCGGCCGGGGTCGCCAGGGGCGGTGCGGCGGCAGCACGACGACCTGGGGTCTTTGCTCGGCCTCGGCCCGCGCGCGCGCAGCGTCGCGTTCGGCAGCGGCCTGCGCGGCCTTGGCGCGGGCGAGCTCGAGCTCCTTGTCGCGTTCGCGCTGGCGTTCGATCTGGCGCTCGATGCGTTCGCTGACGGCGTCGGACTCGCGCTGCGACGCGGCACGCCGCGCGGCCGCTTCGGCCGGGTCCTCGGGCGTCGTGGTCCAGCGGCGCTCGATCTTGGCGCCGGGCTGGATCTGGTCGCTGAAGATCACGCGCCCGTCGGGCAGCCGTTGCTGGACGATCTCGCGCGCCGGCGGCGGACCGGACGGCGGCGACGAGGCAGCGCGGGTGGGGGCGCCCACCGGCACATCGACCGCGTGCGCGACCGGCAGGGCTGCAGCCAGCAGCAGCGCGGCCAGCAGACGCCGCGGATCCGACTTGGCCGGTCCGCCAGCGTCGCCCCCTTGCAGGGGCGCGGCGAAGCCGCAACGGGGGTGGTTCATGTCACACCGGGGTGGTGAAGACCGTCAGCACCCCGGTGTAGCCATAGAGGTGGTGATGGCCGATCTCGCCGGCAGCGAAGAAGCCGGCCAGCGGCACGTCGCCGAGCGCGTGCTTGAGCAGCTGCAACTCGGCCGAGGGCGCGCCGAAGTGCGGGCCGCCGCGGCCGGTGCAGCTCATGTACAGCGCCCCGGCGATCTGGCGGCCGCCGGCCGGCGGTGGCGGCATGCCGGTGGCGGCCTGGGTCGCCAGCGCGAGCGGCTGCGCGACCAGCGGCAGCTCCTCGGGCTCGAGCGCGGCGCGCACCTCGGTGGCGATGCGGACGAGATCGCGCCGCGCCGCGTCGGTGTCGCGACGGCAGAAGGCGAGTTGCTGGCCGCGCTCGGCGACATCGGCGATCGCGATGCCGCGGCGTTGCGGGTCGATGCCGATCAGGTGGCGCACGCGGGTCTCGGTGCCGAAGGCGCCACGCCGTGCCGGCGTCGCGAACTCGGGGTTCTGCGCCGGCAGGCCGAACTCGGCCGCTTCCTCGGGGTCGCTCAGGCCGACCAGCGTGCTGCGCAGGCGCGGCAGCGCCTCGCGCGGCATGTGCTCGTCGACGCCCAGGTCGCCCAGCAGGCAGTCGAGCGCCGGCTCGCCGTCGAGCGCGTAGACGACGTTGCGCTCGACCTCGGTGATGCGCCGCGTCGGCCCGACGGGCTGGCAGCCCTGGGTGACGCGCGAGACGATGGCGACGTCGGCGTCGAAGGCCACGCCCGACAGGCCGCCTTCGAACACCCCGCCGCCGCTGCCGTCGGTGGCCAGCGTCACGGGGCGGCTGCGCGCCGAGGCCAGGCCGCCGAACAGGTAGCCGCTGCCGACGCGGCGGCTGAGCTCGCCGATCAGGCCGGCGAGTTCGGTCGTCGACGGGTCGGCGTGGACCAGCGCGGTGTGCGGCAGGAAGCCGCGCTCGGCCTGCAGCGGCCGGCGGCCGGAGAAGACGCGGAACTGCTCGCGCGGCAGCTCGGACAGCATCACCACGAGCCCGGGTTCGTCGAAGTACTCGACGCCGCCGGCGCACACGCCGATGCCCACCGCACCGACCCAGGCCGTGCCCGGGTAGTGCTGACGCAGCGCGGCCAGCAGCGGCTCGGCCGCGGCGGCGTGGGCTTCGCTGAAGTAGCACCAGCCCAGCGTCGGCGCCGGACGGCCGACGCGACGCACGTCGAGCTCGGCGGTGACGCGCGCCAGCGCGGTCCGCCAGTCGGGATGCGCCGCGTGGGCGTGGGCAAAAGTCTGCATGGAGCTGGAACGTGAACGGAACAAGGACTCAGCGGCTGCGGCCGCGCTTGGCGGCGGTTCCCTTGCGCACCGCCTTGGCCTGGGCGGCCGAGCGGGCGACGTTGTTGACCACGCCGCCGGCCACCTCGGCGGCCTTGCGGGCCGGGGCCATGCCGACCTTGATGGTCTGCTCGGCCGCATTGAAGCTCTGCTTGACCAGATTGCCGGCCAGCTGCTTGGCCGAGTCGGAGGCGGCATCCTTCATCGCGGTCGCTGCCAGCTGCGTGAACTGCTTGGTGAGCGCCCCCCACCACTGCGTCGGGTCGACCACGCCGGCCGGCGGCAAGGCCGCGGCCCGGGCCTTCGCGCCGCGCGCGGCGGGCTTCTTCTTCGCCGGGGCCGCAGCGGCGGCGGGCGCGGCAGCGACCTCGTCGGGCAGCTTGATGCGCAGGGACTCGCGCAGGTCGGCGACCTGCACGTTCATGGTCTTGAGCGTCGACAGCGTCATGCGCTGCACCTCAAGCGCCTGGATGGTCGCGCCCAGCATGCGGGCGTTCTGCTCCAGCCAGAACTGCACGGTGCGCAGTTCCTCGATGCGCTTCTCCAGCTCCTCGGGGTTGAGCGTCGGCGCGACCCACTGGCCGATGTTGGGCAGCACCGAGCCGGCGTTCTTGACCAGTCCTTGCAGGAAGTCGAAGCCGGGAACCATCTTCGCGAAGTCGGGCGCACTGGCGGTCATGGGGTCTCCTCGTTGCTTTTGTCGGGGGGCGATGGCAGAGAGCCCGGACATTGTGCGGCGGGGCGTGGGCCTTGTGGGCGGCGGTGACGCCGTTCAGGGGGCGAACGTGACGCGTTCCACCCGGTAGCCGCGCGCGCTCAGCAAAGCCGGCAATCCTTGGGAACCGATGAAGTGCAGGCTGCCCACGCCGACCAGGATCGGGCCGGATTCGCGGTGCAGGGCGTCGATGCGCTCGACCATCGCGAGGTTGCGCTCGTCAAGCAGGCGGCGCATCAGCGCCCGATCGGCCTCGCTGCCCATGCATTCGCACCACTGCGGATAGCTCTCCAGCGCGGCCAGGTCGCCGTCGGCCCAGACCTGGGCGACGCGCCGCAGCATCGGCCGCGCCCGGCCGCTGTCCAGCTCGTCGAGCGTCTGCTCGACGAAGCGCTCGACGCCATCGGGGCCGTCGCCCTGGAGGGCGGTGAGCTGCAGGTCCAGGTTCTCGAGCGCGACCACGCGCTTGCCGGCCGCGTGGCCGAAGGCCGCCAGCATCGCATCGATCGCGTAGGCCGGGTCGAGCCCGTCGCGCCGACCCGCCAGCGCGCCCAGCGTGGCCGCCTGCAGCATCAGCGGCATGCCGTCCAGCGCGCCGGGCGGCAGGCACTCGGCGGCGAGCCGTTGTGCCAGGCGCTGCCTCAGCGGCGCGGGCAGCGCGGGTTCGCGGACCGGCGAGGGCTGACGCAGCTGCTGCTGCAGGGCGGGATCGGTCAGGTCGATCTCGAGCGCGACGACGCGCGCCTCGCCCAGCGCCGCGGCGAGCCGCGGCCCGGGCAGGGCCCAGGCCAGGCGCGCGACGTGCACGGTGCCGTAGAGCCAGGAGCGCCGGCCGTCGCGCTCGATGCGCCACAGGAAGCCGCGGTCGCGGGCGGCGGCACGCGCCGCGGCGATGTCCTGCGCCGTCGGCAGCGCGGCGACCGGCGGGCAGTCGGCCTCGGCCGCGCGCAGCGGGGCGGCCAGCAAGGCCAGCGCCGCGAACAGCAAGCGGCGGATCAGCGGGGAGGCGAGGTGGCGACCCATGGCCACGCCAGCTTACGCCGGCTCAGCGTGCGGAGGCGGGCTCGATGCGCAAGACCCCGCCCTGCTGCTGCCAGCGCAGCTTGCCCAGCACGTCCATGCCGAGCAGGGGGTGGTCGCCGAGCGCGGGCAGTACGACCAGCGGCAGGCGCTCGACGCGCACGCCGCCGTCCAGCACGAGGTCCGCGCGCGCCACCTCGCCCCGCACCACGCCGCCGGCGGTGCTGGACTGCACGCTGCCGATCGCCTCGAGTCCGAGCTCGCGCGCCAGCGCCGTCGAGATCGCGGTCGTCGTTGCGCCGGTGTCGACCAGAAAGTCGACCGGGCGGCCGTTCAGGCGCGCCGGCCAGTGGTAGTGCCCGTCGGGCCCGCGACGGATCTCGATCACCCCGCCGTCGTGCGAGAAGCGCGACTTCTGCTGCTGCGCCTCCAGCGTGCGAAAGCCCAGGAAGACGGCGATGCCGACCAGCAGCCAGACGGTGGCGATCTTGAGCGTGCGCGGGAACTCGCTCACCGCGCGTTCAGCCGGTGTGCACGACCACGGTCTGCTCGATCGTGCCGAACACGCTCTGCCCGTCGGGGCCTTTCATGTCGATGCGGATGGTGTCGCCGGCCTTCATGAAGGCGGTCTGCGGGCTGCCGCCCTCGATGGTCTCGATCGCGCGCTTTTCGGCGATGCAGCTGTAGCCGTGGGCCCAGTCCTTGTTGCTGACGGTGCCGCTGCCGATGATGCTGCCGGCGCGCAGATTGCGCGTCTTGCCGACATGCGCGATCAGCTGGCCGAAGTGGAAGCTCATCTCCGGGCCGGCCTCGCACAGACCGACGCGCCGGCCGTTCCACACCGACTCCAGGCTCAGGTGCAGGCGCCCGCCTTTCCAGGCAGCGCCCAGCTCGTCGGGCGTCACCGCAACGGGGCTGAAGGCGGTGGCGGGCTTGCTCTGGAAGAAGCCGAAGCCCTTGGCCAGCTCGGCCGGGATCAGGTGGCGCAGGCTCCAGTCGTTGGCCAGCATGACCAGCCGGATCGCATCGATCGCGGCCTCGGGCGTCACGCCCATCGACACGTCGCCGGTGACGACGGCGACCTCGGCCTCGAAATCGATGCCCCAGTCTTCCGACCGGAAGGCTGCAGGGTCGCGCGGGCCCAGGAAGTCGTCGCTGCCACCCTGGTACATCAGCGGGTCGGTGTAGAAGCTCTCGGGCACCTCGGCGTTGCGCGCCCTGCGCACCAGCTCGACGTGGTTGATGTAGGCCGAACCGTCGGCCCACTGGTAGGCGCGCGGCAGCGGCGCCATGCACATCGCCGGGTCGAAGGGGAAGGCGTGGCGCGCCTTGCCGCCATTGAGCGTCTCGTACAGGTCTTGCAGCTGCGGTGCGATGAAATTCCAGTCGTCCAGCGCCTGCTGCAGCCTCGTGGCGATGCCGGTGGCATGGTGGGCGGTGGACAGGTCGCGCGAGACCACGACCAGCTGGCCGTCGCGCGAGCCATCCTTGCAGGTGGCGAGTTTCATGGTGGGGGCTTGCCGCCGCGCGCGGTCCGCACAGCGGGGATTCGCTACAGTGAATCGAGGCCAGGATTGTAGATTTGCCCCCATGACCCCGCGTTCTTCCCTCGCACCCGCGCCGGGCGGCGCTGCTGCGGCATCGCGACCGCCGGGACTGCGCCGCACCGGACCGGCACTGCTGGCACTGGCCGCCGGGGTGGTGTTGCTGCACGGCTGGGTGATCGAGGGCGTGGCGCGTGCCGCGCCCTTGCCCCAAGCGGCCCTGGCCCGGCCGCCAGCGACGGTGATGCTGGCGGCGGTGCGGCCCGAAGCCCTGGCCGCCGCGCAGACGGCCGCCGCGCCCGCGCGCGTCGAGCCCGCAGCGGTCGAGCCGGCTGCGGTCGAGCCGGCGCCAGCGCGGCGGCCCGTCAAGCCGCGTGAGGCGCCCGCGGCGCCGCCACCGCCCCCACCGAGCGAGGCTCCCGCCATGCTGCCCATCGACACTGCGCCATTGCCGCCCGCCATCGCGCAGCCGGCCGCGCCGGCTGCTGGTGAGTCCGAGCCGCCGCTCGTGCTGGCCGCCGCTGTCGCGGCTCCCGCCGCCGCGCCTGCCACTGCGGTCGCGCCGCCGCCGATCTATCGCACCCGCATCCCGGCCGCGGCCCAGGTCAGCTATCGCCTCAGCCGCGGCGCGCTGGCCGGCACCGGCGAGCTGGACTGGCGGCCCGACAAGGGCGGCTACAGCCTCAGGCTCGAGGGGCGGCTGCCGCTGATCGGCAGCCTGATCACCCAGACCAGCCGCGGCGGCTTCGACGCCGCGGGGCTGGCGCCCGAGC
Organism: uncultured Methylibium sp.; assembly: GCA_964616015.1. Taxonomy (GTDB): domain Bacteria; phylum Pseudomonadota; class Gammaproteobacteria; order Burkholderiales; family Burkholderiaceae_C; genus Methylibium. Next base: position 11,095 of record CAZTTC010000043.1, read on the forward strand.
GCTACACCGACCGCCGCCTCAAGCGCGGCGAACAGGCCGCCAACTTCGAGCGCGCCAGCGGCCGCATCAGCTTCTCGGGCCAGAACCCCGAGCTGCCGCTGTCGCCCGGGGTGCAGGACCGCCTGAGCGTGATGCTGCAGCTGGCGGCCATCGTCAACGCCTGGAGCAAGCCGCCGGCGGCCGGCGAGCACCTGCGCATCGAGGTGGTCGGCGCGCGCGGCGACTCGCACCAGTGGTCGTTGCGCTTCGAGGGCCCGCAGGCCATCGACACCCCCGACGGCCGCGTGGCGGCGCTGCGCTTTCTGCGCGAACCCGAGAACCCGCAGGACACGCGGGCCGAGTTCTGGCTCGACCCGGCGCGCCAGCACCTGCCGGTGAAGGTGGTGCTGACCGACGGCAGGGGCGAACCGCTCGAACTGTTGCGCATCAAGTGAGTCGAACCTGCCGCGGTGCCCCGAGCGGGCTGGCTTGAAACCTGCAAGCCGGCCCTCACCTGGGCCTCGAAGGGGAAACCATGCAGATGCTCTACAACTCCGCGAACTTCGCGGTCGTCCAGTTCGAGGTGGCGACCGGCGAGACCGGGCGCGCCGACACGCCGCCGCTCACGCGCGGCGGCTACGAGATCGTCGACAAGTTCGCCCGCAAGGAGATCTTCATCGAGGGCGCGCTCGCGGCCAGCTTCCGCGAGGGCGTCGACGCGCTGATCGAGACCTCCCCCTCCGAGGAAGAGATCGACGCCTACGTCGGCCGCTACGCGGCGCTGATGCAGCAGCCGCTGACGCTGCACTGAGCGGCCGCGCAGAGGGCCCCCGGGCCCGCGGCCCGGGGATCGAAGCCCGGCGAAGTGCAGCCCGGCGCACGACGCGCCGACCAGGTTTGGATGGCGCGGTGGCTCGTGCGCTGCACTGAGCGGCCGCGCAGAGGGCCCCCGGGCCCGCGGCCCGGGGATCGAAGCCCGGCGAAGTGCAGCCCGGCGCACGACGCGCCGACCAGGTTTGGATGGCGCGGTGGCTCGTGCGCTGCACTGAGCGGCCGCGCAGAGGGCCCCCGGGCCCGCGGCCTCAGCGGCTGGATGCCGTCGGCCGGTTGGCGCCGAGATAGCGTCCGATGTCGGCCGGCTGGCGCAGGGGCAGCGAGCAACTGCGGTCGGTACAGACGAAGGCCGCCGGCTGATCGAGTTTCGGGTACTGCACGTCGGCATTGACGAGCGGGCCATCCTTCGGGTCCCACCACTCGACGCGACGGTAGCCGGCAGGCTGGCGCAGCGCTGCCTTGTGCAGCGCCAGGGCGCGCGGGTCGCCCCTGGGGCCGACGACGGTGATGTGCAGCGGGTCGACGCCGGCCTCGTCGCTGGCCAGCAGCACGCCCGGCTGGACCCCCAGGCGCAGCGCCACGTCGGCATCGGACACATAGCGCAGCGCGATGGCGCCGGCCGCCTGGTCCCGCGGGTCGCCGGTGTAGCGATGCAGCAGATTGGCGAAGCGCGCGACGTCGAGGTTCTCGTCGATGTGGGGGCGGGGCTTGAGGCGGTTGGACGCACGCTGCGGCGACGACAGGTAGCCTGCGCCATTGGGGGCGACATAGCGGGCGAACTGGGCACGCACCCGGCGCGCGCGGTCCAGCCACTCGCGCTGACCGGTGGCCGAGTACAGCGCCAGCATGGCCCGACCCATCGCGAGTTGGTCGCCGAGGTAGGGGCCACCGGCCTCCTTGGTGTCGCGGCGGAAGCTGCCGTCCGCAAGGCCGCGCCTCTCGACGATCCAGCGCGCGGCGCGCAGCGCCTCGACCAGCACGCTGGCATCGCCGGTGGCGCCGTAGAGCTCGACCAGTGCCTCGATCATCCAGCCGTTCTCGCGCGTGTAGACGTGGGTGTCGATGCGCGGGATGCCGCGCGCACGGCGTTCGGCATCGTTCAGGGCGAAGTAGTCGTCGCCTTGCTCGCCGGGCACGCGGTCGGCGTCCTGGCTGGTGTAGAAGGCGCCGTCGGGGCTGGTCAGGAAGGCCGACACGTAGCGCCGGATCGCCTGGGCCGACTGCAGGTCGGCATCGTCGCCCCAGGTCTTGTAGGCGCGGGCGTACAGGGCGATCGCGTTGGCCTGGATCTCCATGATCTTCTCGTAGTGCGGGTGCTGCCAGTCGCCGTGGGTCGAGTACTGGTACATGCCCCCCCACACCGGGTCGATCAGCGCGCGGGCGCTGCTCAGCGTCAGCCGCGACCAGCGCTCGGCGGCGCGGTCGCCGCGCGCGGCCAGGACCATGCCGTACTCCAGCGTGTCGCGGCCGATGTAGCGGTGGTTCTGCTTCAGGCCACCGCCCTCGGGGTCGATCGCTTCGCGCCAGCGGTGCTCGAGCTCGCTGCGCGTGGCATCGCTCAGGCGGCTGTCGCCGCGGAAGACTTTCTCGCGGTCCTCGTCGGTGGCGGTGTAGAGCGGACTCGGGTCGTCGAGGATCGCGTTCAAGGTGTGCAGGAAGCGATCGGGCTCGCGGTAGCCGCGCATCTTGCCGATGTCGTTGCCGTCGGCGTCCATCACGATCGTGGCCGGCCAGCCGAAGGCCTCGTAGCGACGCGACAGGTCCGGTCGCGTGTCCTGATCGACGCGCACCGGGATGAAGTGGCGGCGGATCAGCCGCGCAACGCGCGGGTCGCGGTAGGTCGTGGCGTCCATCACGTGGCACCAGTGACACCAGACGGCGCCGAGATCGAGCAGCACGTACTTTTTCTGCGCCTTGGCGTCGGCGAAGACCTGGTCCGACCAGCCGCGCCAGGCGATGGGGCCGGGCGCCGTCTTGCCGCTGGCGCCCGGCCTCGACGCCGGCGGTGTGGCCGCCTCGGCCGGCAGGGTCAACAGGGCGGCGGCCATCAGGCCCAGGGTCAGTGCGAGCTTGCTCATCGTGGTCTCCCTTGGACGGGGCATACGCGAGGTGCAGGGGGCCGGATGCGGTGTCGTGCCGCCAAGACCGGACTTGCGTCACGGGCTGCGCCCGGGGCTTGCCCTCGCGCGGGCCCTGGGTCAAGATGATTCGTCACCCTGATCCCAGCCGGAAGTCGATCCATGGCGAGAAGTCCTGCCGAGTCGCGTCCCCTGCTGTCGCCCGGCCTGGCCGACGCGCCGGTGCTGGACCGGCTGTGCTCGCAGTTCGTGCTGACGCTGGCGCTGCGCCACCTGGGCCGCTTCAACCTGCGGCGTGACTGGAACACGCTGCTGTCGCTGACCGGCCGTCATCTGGTGTGGCCGCCCAGCGTGCTGCGGCGCCTGCGCGACTACCTGGCCACCCGCGTGCGCACCCACGAGGCCTGGCGCGGCCACGAGGCGCTGGGCGATGCGGCCTTCGTCGCGCGCTTCGGCGCCTGGCGCGGTCCCTACGAGGAAGGCACGCTGTTCTTCTACATCGACGAGTACCTGAAGGACGCGCCCAAGGACCTGCTCGCGGTGCTGGGCGCCACCTGCGAGTGGCTGCAGCGCAGCGTCAAGAAGGAATCGACGCTGGTGCAGAAGAACATCGACGCGCTGGCCGGGCTGCTGCAGCTCAACCCGGCCGAGCGCGCGCTGCTGCTCTACGGCACGCTGGCGCGCTATCAGCGCGACCTGCGCGGGCTGCTGGTCGAGTTCAAGGTCTCGTCGGCGCAGGAGGCCTACGCGGCGATTGCCGAGGTGGCCGGCGTCGACCAGCGCGAGGTCGCCGAGGCGCTGCGCGCCGGCTCGCGGCTCGAGCGTATCGGCATGGTCGAGAACCTGATCTCCGAGCACAACATCACCGACCTGGCCGACCTGATGAAGGTCAGCGAGCAGTTGCCACCGGTGCTGATGCGCGAGTACCCGGGGCCGAGCGACCTGATGGCGGTGTTCACCAAGCCGGCCGTGCCGACCGAGCTGGCGCTGAGCGACTTCGAGTTCGTCGCGGCCGATGCGCAGGTGCTGGTCGCGCTGCTGCGCCATGCGGTGGCGCGCAAGGAGCCGGGCGTCAACGTGCTGCTCTACGGCCCGCCGGGCACCGGCAAGACCGAACTGGCCAAGGTGGCCGCACAGGCGGCCGGACTCGAGCTCTACGAGGTCGAGTCGGCCGACCGCGACGGCCATTCGCTGTCGGGCCGCGACCGCTACCGTTCGCTGCAGCTGAGCCAGGTGTTCCTGAAGGGCAGCCCCAAGGTCGCGCTGCTGTTCGACGAGGTCGAGGACGTGTTCCCGCCGCTGTCCAGCGACACCGCGCAGCTGATGGCGCGCATGGAGCTGAGCGACAGCGGCACGCCCAACTCGGTGGGCGGCAAGGCCTGGGTCAACCAGATCCTCGAGACCAACCCGGTGCCGGTGGTCTGGGTCACCAACCGCATCGAGCAGATCGACCCGACCTTCCGGCGGCGCTTCCAGTACCACCTGGAGCTGAACTCGCCGCCGCCCGGCGCGCGCGAAGCCATCGTGCAGCGCGCGCTGGCCGGCGTGGACGCGGCGCCCGAGTTCGTCGCCAAGCTCGCCGGCCGGGCCGGGCTGACGCCGGCGCAGATCCGCACCGCGGTGCGCTTCGCCAGGCTGGCGGGTGCCGACGACGCGGTGCCGCAGACGCTGATCGAGCGCCAGCTCGCCAACGCTGACAAGGCGCTCGGCCTGCGCCCGCAGGGCGGCGCGGCGCGGCCGGTGGTGACGCAGTACGACCTGAGCCTGCTGCATGTCGACACGCGCTTTCCGGTGCCGCGCATCGTCGAGGCCCTCAAGCGCCGCGGCTGCGGCACGTTGTGCCTCTACGGCCCGCCGGGCACCGGCAAGACCGCGCTGGCCGAGCACATCGCCGCCGAGCTGGGCAAGCCGCTGGCCATCAAGCGCGCCTCCGACCTGGTCAGCAAGTACGTCGGCGAGACCGAGCAGAACCTGGCCCGCATGTTCGACGAGGCCGAGCGCGAGGGCGCGGTGCTGCTGCTCGACGAGGCCGACAGCTTCCTGCGCAGCCGGCTGCGCGCCGAGCGCAGCTACGAGGTGACCGAGGTCAACGAGATGCTGCAGGGCATGGAGCGCTTCGGGGGCGTCTTCGTCTGCACCACCAACCTGTTCGAGGAGCTGGACGAGGCGGCGCTGCGGCGCTTCTCGTTCAAGATCCGCTTCAAGCCGCTGGAGGCGCCGCAGCGCGAGCGCATGTTCGTGGCCGAGGCACTGGCGGGCGACGCGAGCGCCTTCACGGACGAGCAGCGCGGGCGCCTCGCGCAGCTGGACCTGCTGACGCCGGGTGACTTTGCCGCCGTGCAGCGCCAGGTCGAGATCCTGGGCGACCGCTTCGAGCCCGACGCCTTCCTCTCGCAACTGGAGGCCGAGCACCGGGTCAAGCCCGGGGTGCGTGACCGGCGCGGCATCGGCTTCCTACAATCCGGGGCATGAAGCCGTTCGCCTACACCCGCGCCGCGCAGCTGCCCGAGCTGCTCAAGCAACGCATCCTGGTCCTCGACGGTGCGATGGGCACGATGATCCAGCGCTACAAGCTCGGCGAGGCCGACTACCGCGGCACGCGCTTCGCGGACCACCCCAAGGACCTGAAGGGCAACAACGAGCTGCTGCAGTTCACGCGGCCCGACGTCATCCGCGAGATCCACGAGGGCTACCTCGCCGCCGGCGCCGACCTGATCGAGACCAACACCTTCGGCGCGACCTCGATCGCCCAGGACGACTACGGCCTAGCGGCCGTGGCGCGCGAGATGAACGTCGCCGCCGCGAAGCTGGCGCGCGCGGCCTGCGACAAGCACTCGACGCCCGACAAGCCGCGCTTCGTGGCGGGCGCCTTCGGGCCGACGCCGCGCACCGCGAGCATCAGCCCCGACGTCAACGACCCGGCGGCGCGCAACGTCAGCTTCGACGAACTGCGCGCCGCCTACTACGAGCAGGGCGAGGGGCTGCTGGAAGGCGGCGCCGACCTGTTCCTGGTCGAGACCATCTTCGACACGCTCAACGCCAAGGCCGCGATCTTCGCGATCGACGAGCTCTTCGAGGCCACCGGCGAGCGCCTGCCGGTCATCATCAGCGGCACCGTGACCGACGCCTCGGGCCGCATCCTCAGCGGCCAGACCGTCGGCGCGTTCTGGAACTCGGTCCGTCACGCGAAGCCGATCGCGGTCGGCCTGAACTGCGCGCTCGGCGCGGCGCTGATGCGGCCCTACATCGAGGAGCTCGCCAAGGTCGCGGGCGACACCTTCATCTCCTGCTACCCCAATGCCGGCCTGCCCAACCCGATGAGCGACACCGGCTTCGACGAGACGCCGCCGATCACCGGCGGGCTGGTGGAGGGCTTCGCTGCGGCCGGCTTCCTCAACATCGCCGGCGGCTGCTGCGGCACGACGCCGGAGCACATTGCGGAGATCGCCAGGCGCGTGAGCGCCTACCGGCCGCGCGCGCGCCAGGAGCGTTGGATCAGCGGGCTGGCCGAAGCGGCCTGACCGCGACCACGAGACCAGGGGCGACCCACGGGCCGCCCCTGCTTCTGTCCTCCCAGTTCGCCGGGCCGACCCCCCCGGCCGCCCTTGATCAGGGCGCGGCCGGCGCGGGCGTGGTCACCGACGCGGTGAAGAAGTTCTGCGCCGCCGCCGCGCTGATGCTGAACACGAGGCCGGTGTCCGGCGCCCGCAGCTGCACGGTGGCGGGGAAGGACACTTGCATGCCGTTGCTGTCGGGGCTGCTGCCGGCGGCACGGAAGCTCATGCCGTCGCGCGGCGCGTTGAACGCGAAGGTCTGCGCGACCCCGCTCAGCAGCGTGCGCATGAAGCTGTCGTTCGCGGCATCGACCGCCGTGACGGTCGACACATCGTTGCTGATCGCGCCGGCCAGCCCGGTGCCGTTGATGCTGAACTGGCTGAACGGCGTGACCTGGTCCACCGCGGGCAGCTCGAGCGACGACTGCTTGACGGCAACCGCGAAGCCGAGCTCGTTCACGCCGTCCTGGCTGTCGATGGCGACGAACATCATCATCGTGCCGCTCGGCGCCCGGTAGGCGAAGTAGCGGTTCAGCGTGCCGCCTTCGACGAAGCCGCCGCCGTCGGCGGCCGCCACCGGCGTCAGCACGTCGGTCGGCAACGGCGCTTCACTCTCGCAGTCGTTGAAGCCGGTGCAGCCGCTGAAGGCGGTGAAGCGGCCGGCGCCGTCGAGCACGACGCTGCCGTGGGCCGGGCCGAACGGAGCACCATTGTCGGAGATGTAGGCCACGAAGTTCCAGGTGCCGGCCAACGCGCTCAGCGGCAGCTCCTGGCGCGGGATGCCGAAGGCCATCGCGAAGTTGCCGCCGCCGGCCGGGACGCGGATCGCGGAGACCGAACTGGCCGAGACCAGCGAAGTGCTGCCGCTCGTCGACCCGAACCGGCAGTTGCCGAGGTCGGTCAGCGTCGCGGGGGGCAGCACGTTGCCGTCGTAGGTGACCGCGAGGGTCGCGCTGTCCACGGTCGCGGTGGTGAAGCCGCCGAGGCCCACGAAGACCACCGGCAGCGTCCGCAAGCCGGGGCAGCTGCTGGCCGCCGGCGCCAGCGCCGTCTGGATGGCCGCGGGGCTGCCTGGGTTGGCGACCAGCGCTGCAGCCAGATCGGCCAGCGTCAGCTGGGCGGCCACGAGCGCGGCACCGAAGTCGTCGAGCAGCTGGTCGGTGCTGTCGCCGACCGCGAAGGCGGTGGCGATCGGGTCGAAGCCAGAGATGTCGACACGCCCGTTCAGCGCCGCGGTCAGCGCGCTGCGCGCCCTCGCGACGTTGTCCGCGGTCAGGCGCGCCTGGACGTCGGGCGTGAGGGTCGCCGAGGCCGGGTCGGCGCCCAGCACTTGCGCCGTCATCAGCGTCGTCAGCGGCGTGAGGTTCACCGTGCTCGGGTTGGCACTGCCGGCGGCGACCATCGAGTAGTAGGTCGTGCTGCCGTCGGTCACCTGCACCAGGCAGGGCGCGACGCCCGATGCGATCGTGACGCTGTAGCTGCCGTTGGCGGCCGTGGTGGCCTGGCCGCTGCCCGTGGCGCAGCCGACCGAGACCGCGCCGCCGACGATCGGGGCGCCGGTGGCCGCCGTGCCGGTGATGCCGACGCCGGTGGGCGCTGCAGGGGTTGCAGGGGCGCTGTCGCCACCGCCGCCACCGCAGGCGCCGAGGGTGAGCAGGCCGGTGAGGGCCAGGGGGCCGAGCAGGGGTTTGCAGATCATTGAGGTTCTCCTGGGTTGCCGTGCAGGTGCAGCGGCCTGACGCCGCCTTCACGCACGAACGGTAGGAAGGACCTCGGGGCGGCGCATCCTCCAAAGAGATGAGGCGATGCCGTCGACCGCGCCGCAGGCGCTACTTGTTGAGCGGGCGGTCGGCCAGCAGGATCTCCAGCCCCGCGCCAGCCGCCCGATCCAGGCCGACGATGCGCGAGATCGGCACGCCGCGCGCCACCAGGTAGTCGCGCGTGCTGGCGCCGCGGTCGACCACCAGTTGCGGCGACGCCTTCTCCTCGGTCGGCGCGGCGATGCGCAGCTCGGCAACCGCGGCGTGCGGCTTGAAGCCGGTGGCCAGCTGGTCCAGCACGGCGGCGAGCGCCGGCTTGACGGCCGAGCGGCCGGGGTCGAAGGCGTGGCGGACCGGCACCTCGACGCGCAGGCGCTTGTCGCCGGTGGCCTCGACCACCACCGGCGTGCCGCGCAGCACGTCCTGCAGTCGCGTGCGCTGGG
>CAZTTC010000044.1:0-19723 GCA_964616015.1 uncultured Methylibium sp.
GGGTCGAAGCCGTTGGCCTCGCACATCAGCGCGCCGGCACCGATCAGCAGGTCGCCGAAGCCGGCGCGCGCGCCGATGCAGCTGTGGCGGTGGTGGGTGGCGTAGCTGTAGGTCAGCGTGCTGCTGTGCTCCCACTCGCCGGCGTAGAACACGCGCTCCCAGGGCACGAAGACCCGGTCGAAGATCAGCACCGCGGTGGACTGGCCGTACTTGCGCGAGAAGAGAGCGCTGCCGTGCTCGAGCTTCTCGCCTGGCCGGCCGGCCGGGCGCGAGACGATGGTCAGGCGCGGCACGTCGATGGGCACCGCGCAGCACACCGCGAAGTCGGCATCGGCCTGGCCCATGTTGCGGCTGGGCATGACCAGGATCTCGTGCATGTAGGGCGCGCCGGTCACGATGGCCTTGGTGCCGCTGACGACGATGCCCTTCGCGTTGCGCTCGACGATGTGCACGTAGGTGTCGGGGTTGGCCTGCTGGTGCGGCTTCTTGCTGCGGTCGCCCTTGGCGTCGGTCATCGCGATGCCGATCGACAGGTCCTCGTCCTGCGCATGGGCCAGGTAGGCCGCGAAGCGCGCGCGGTGCTCGGTGGAGCCGCGGGCGTCGTCGATGCGCGCTGTCACCTGCGCCAGCGCATTGAGCGCGTCGTGCGCGAGGTAGCGCTGCGCGCAGCCGGTCTCCTGGCACAGCAGGCGCACGGCTTCCAGCTTGTTCAGCAGATCGCCGGCCGACTCGTCGATGTGCAGCATGCGGTCCACGAGCTTGCCACGACGGGCCTGGGTGGCCAGCGCGACCGCCGCGTAGCGAGGATCGCTCGCAAAGTCGTAGGTGTAGGCCAGGGCGTTGACGCCGGGCGCCAGCGCCGGCTCGTCGGCGACCGACTCCACGAGCCGGCCATCCACGTAGACGGTCGGCTTGTAGCGGCGCAGCGAATCGCGGTAGTCGGCGCCGGACATCAATGCCGCCGGCGTGGCGACCGCGGCGGGTTCGTGGGGTGCGTTCATCGGACCGGGCTCCTGACGGAATCAGGGCATTTGAGCAGCTTTGCCGCAGCGGCCCAAGGCTACATTTCCCGGATGCCGAATGCCGCTGCCATCTCCCCGACCCACAGCGCCCTGGTGCTGGTGGACTACCAGCATCGCCTGATGCCGCAGATCCACGGTGGCGCGCAGGCCGTGGCGCGGGCGCTGCGGATGGCCGACGCGGCGCGCGAGCTGGGCCTGCCTGTCATCGGCACCGAGCAGAACCCCGCCGGCCTCGGCCCCAACGACGAGGCGGTGCGTCAGCGCTGCGCAAGCACGCTCGCGAAAATGCACTTCGACGCCTGCGAAGACGGGCTGCTGGACCTGCTCGACGGCGATCCCGGCGCGGGCAGCACCGAGGTGGTCATCGCCGGCTGCGAGGCGCACGTGTGCCTGCTGCAGACGGCCCTGGGCCTGCTGCGCGCGGGGCGCCCCGTGTGGGTCGTGGTCGATGCCTGCGGATCGCGGTCGGTCCAGGACCACGCCCTGGCGATGCAGAGGCTGCAGCAAGCCGGCGCCACCCTGGTCTCGACCGAGATGGTGGTCTTCGAGTGGCTGCGCCACTGCACCCACCCCCGGTTCAAGCCGGTGCTCGCCCTGGTCAAGACGCGCATCGAATGACGAAGAACGACACGGAGACATCCCGCATGGACTACGCCACCTTCCACCGCCGCTCGCTCGAGCAGCCCGAGGCCTTCTGGGCCGAGCAAGCCCAGCTGATCGACTGGCACACGCCGTTCAAGACCGTCTGCGATGCCTCGAATCCGCCGTTCGCGAACTGGTTCGTCGGCGGCACGACCAACCTGTGCCACAACGCGGTCGATCGCCACGTGGCCACGCGCGGCGACCAGAACGCGCTGATCTGGGTCTCCACGGAAGTGGACCAGGAAGTGGTCTACACCTTCCGCGAGCTGCAGGCCGAGGTGCAGCGCATGGCGGCCATCCTGCTGGAGCAGGGCGTCAAGCCCGGCGACCGCGTGCTGATCTACATGCCGATGATCCCCGAGGCGGCGTTCGCGATGCTGGCCTGCGCGCGCATCGGCGCGGTGCACTCGGTGGTGTTCGGCGGCTTCGCAAGTGTCAGCCTCGCCAGCCGCATCGAGGACGCCGAGCCGGTGATGATCGTCAGCGCCGACGCCGGCAGCCGCGCCGGCAAGGTCGTGCCTTACAAGCCGCTGCTCGACGAGGCGCTCAAGCTGTCCAAGCACAAGGTGCCCAAGGTGTTGCTGGTCGATCGTGGCCTGGCACCGATGGAGAAGACGGCGGGCCGCGACCTCGACCACGCGCCGCTGCGCCAGAAGCACATCAACGCCCAGGTGCCGGTCACCTGGCTGGATTCGACCGCCATCAGCTACACCATCTACACCAGCGGCACCACCGGCCGGCCCAAGGGCGTGCAGCGCGACACCGGCGGCTATGCGGTCGCGCTGGCCGCCAGCATGAAGCACATCTTCCTGGGCAATGCCGGCGAGACCTACTTCTCCACCAGCGACATCGGCTGGGTGGTCGGCCACAGCTACATCGTCTATGGCCCGCTGATCGCCGGCATGGCGACCATCCTGTACGAGGGCCTGCCCATCCGGCCCGACGCCGCCATCTGGTGGAGCCTGGTCGAGAAGTACAAGGTCGTCTCGATGTTCAGCGCGCCGACCGCCGTGCGGGTGCTGAAGAAGCAGGATCCGGCGGCGTTGACGAAGCACGACCTGTCAAGCTTGCGCGCGCTCTTCCTGGCCGGCGAGCCCCTGGACGAGCCGACGGCGCAGTGGATCGCCGGTGCGCTGGGCCGCCCCATCATCGACAACTACTGGCAGACCGAGACCGGCTGGCCGCTGATGACGATCGCCAACGGCATCCAGACCCAGCAGTCCAAGTTCGGCAGCCCCGGCGTGCCGATGTACGGCTGGAAGGTCAAGCTGGTGCACGAGACCACCGGCGAGGAACTGGTCGAACCCAACCAGAAGGGCGTGGTCGTCATCGAAGGCCCGACGCCGCCCGGCTTCATGCAGACCGTGTGGCGCGACGACGCGCGCTTCGTCAACACCTACTGGAAGAGCGTGCCCGGGAAGATGGTCTATTCGACCTTCGACTGGGGCATCAAGGACGAGGACGGCTACTTCTTCATCCTCGGCCGCACCGACGACGTGATCAACGTCGCCGGCCACCGCCTGGGCACGCGCGAGATCGAAGAGAGCATCTCCAGCCACGCCAACGTGGCCGAGGTGGCCGTGGTCGGCGTGGCCGATGCGTTGAAGGGCCAGGTCGCGATGGCCTTCGTGATCGCCAAGGATGCGTCGGCACTCGGCGAGGCCGCGGCGCGGCTCAAGCTCGAAGGCGACATCATGAAGGTGGTCGACAGCCAGCTCGGTGCGGTGGCGCGGCCATCGCGCGTGCTCTTCGTCACCGCGCTGCCGAAGACGCGCTCCGGCAAGCTGCTGCGGCGTGCGATCCAGGCGGTCGCCGAAGGGCGCGATGCGGGCGACCTGACCACGATCGAGGATCCGTCGGCGCTCGAGCAGGTGAGGGGGGCGTTGAAGGGCTAGCGGCGCGGCCGGCGCCTTGCCGCAGCGTCGAACCTCCTGTCGCTTTCACCCAGGGACCCGAGCATGTACCGCCTCCTCAGCGCCACCCCCAGCCCCTACGCGCGCAAGGTGCGCATCCAGCTCGCCGAGAAGGGCATTCCCTTCGAGCTGATCACCGAGGTGCCGTGGAACAGCGACACGCAGACGCCGCGCTTCAACCCGCTGGCGAAGCTCCCGGTGCTGATCGGCCCCGATGGCCACAGCGTCTTCGAGTCGCGCTACATCAACGAGTGGATCGAGCTCAAGCATCCGACACCACCGCTGGTGCCGGGCGATGTCGATGGCATCCTGGCGGTCAAGCGTTTCGAGGTCATCGCCGACGGCGCCTGCGACGCGCTGGTGCTGATGTTCTTCGAGAACACGCGCGACGAGGACAAGCGCAGCGCGCCCTGGACCGCGCGCCAGCGGCGCAAGGTCGATGGCGCGCTGCGCGAACTGGCGCGTGCGGTCGGCGACAACGCCTACTGCCACGGCGGGCGCTTCTCGCTGGCCGACATCGCAGTCGGGACCTTGCTGCGCTACATGGCCGTGCGCTGGCCGGGCATCGCCTGGCGCACGCAGTACCCCGGGCTGGCGGGGCTGTCCGACCGGCTCGAGCAGCGGCCCTCGTTCGCCGCCACGCAGCCGGTGCCGCAGGTCATCCGCGACCGCGTGACGTAACCTGACGTCGCGTGACGCGGCGCCGGTGCGTGCGGAGCGCTGCTAGGGGATCTGCAGCACGACGTTGCCCGTCACGCGCCGCTGCTCCTGCGCCTCGTGCGCCAGGGCGATGCGCGCCAGCGGCATGCGTTCGGCGATGTTGTGGATCAGCGTGCCGCGCGCCAGCAGGCCGGTCAGCGTGGTCAGCGCATGCCGGCGATCCGCGGCGTCGAGGTTGTAGAGGATGAAGAAGCGCAGCACGAGGTTCTTCAGGATCAGCGGGAAGAAGGGCAGCTCGAAGGTCGGCGCGCCGCTGCCATAGACCACGCAGTCGCCGCCGGGGCGCAGCAGCTCGGCGACCAGCCCCGCGTTGGCGGCGATGTCCACCTCGACGAGGCGGTCGACGCCCGCGCCCTGCGTCGCGTCGCGCACGCGCTGCACCACGTCGCCCTGGCGGTAGTCGATGACGATGTCGGCGCCGGCTGCGCTCGCCAGCGCGGCCTTGTCCGGATGGCTCACCGTCGCCAGCACCTGGCGTGCGCCCAGCGCCTTCGCGAACTGCACCGCGTAGTGCCCGACTGCGCCCGCCCCGCCCGCCACCAGCACCGACCGGCCGGCCACGCCGCCGCCGGTGAGCAAAGCATGCAGCGCGGTCAGCGCCGGGATGCCCAGGCAGGCGCCGGCGTCGTCGGGCACCGCGTCGGGCAGGGCCACGGCCTGGGCCTGCGGCAGCACCACGTACTGCGCGGCGGTGCCGAAGGCGCGCCCCCAGGCGGCGTTCCAGACCCACACGCGCTCGCCGATGCGCGTGGCGGGCACGCCCTCGCCGACCGCATCGACGACGCCCATGCCGTCGCTGTGCGGCACGATGCGCGGGAAGGCCAGCGCCGTGCTGCGCAGGCCGGCACGCGACTTCACGTCCGACGGGTTCACGCCCGACCAGCGCAGCCGCACCCGCAGTTCGCCCGGCCCGGGCGTCGGGTCGGGCAGCTCACCCAGTCGCAGCACCTCGGTGGCCGGGCCGGTGCGTTCGTAGAAGGCTGCCTGCATGCACTGCTCCTGCCGCGACAATCTCGCGGCAGGATGATGGCGCAGATCACTCGGCCTTGCCGGTCCGCGGCCACGGCAGCAGCATGCCGACCTGCCGGCGATAGCGGCGGTAAGGTTCGCCGAACAGCGCGATCAGGTCGCGCTCCTCGAACCAGATGCCGACCAGGATGTAGCCGGTGGTCGCCGCGGCGAACAGCAGATGCCCGGCGCTCATCGAGGGCGTGGCCCAGAACGCCAGCAGGAAGCCCAGGTAGATGGGGTGGCGCACGCGACGGTAGAACAGCGGCGTGCGGAACACCGGCGCGGGCAGCTCGCGGCCCAGCAGGCGGGCGATCACCTGCTTCAGGCCGAAGAGCTCGAAGTGGTCGATGAGGAAGGTGCTGCTCAGCACCAGTGCCCAGCCGATCCAGTGGGTGGCGGTCAGCGCCGTGGCGGCGGCGCCCGGCGCCAGGCGCCACACCGGCGTGTTGATCGGCTGCCAGTGCGCGAACAGCGCCACCAGCGCCAGGCTGGCCAGCAGCACGTAGGTGCTGCGCTCGATGGCCCTGGGCACGAAACGCGTCCACCAGCGCTTGAAGCCCGGCCGCGCCATCACGCTGTGCTGGACCGCGAACAGGCCCAGCAGCAGCACGTTGACCAGCAGGGCCACGGCCAGCGGTGCCTCGCCGCCAGGCGGCATGCCGATGTCGATGGACTTCGGCACCCACAGGTTGCCGACGAAACCGATCGCGTAGAGGAAGGTGGCCAGGAAGATCGCGTACGCGACCAATCCGTAGAGGAGGGCGAGTGCAGCCATGGCGGGCTCCGGTGACAGTGACGAGGCGCACTGTGGGCCGGGCCTCCGGGCGGCGCATGGGTCGCCGGTCCCGCCGGGGTGCGCGCCCGCGGGCCGGCGCGGGACCGCGGTCCCGGGGCTCCCTAGCCTCGCAGCCGGCCGGCCGGCGCGGTCAGCGCTCGCCGGCCGCGTCGCGGGCGCGCACGATCGCCTCGGCGCGCGTGTGCACCCCCAGCTTGGCGAAGATGGCCGAGACCTGGTTGCGCACCGTCTTCTCGTGCTTGCCGAGCTGCTGCGCGATGGCGTGGTTGTCCAGGCCACGCGCCACCAGCTGCAGCACGGCCTGCTCGGTCGGCGTCAGCCCGATCCCGCCCAGCGCCGGCACGCCGGCCACCGTGCCGGCGCCGATGAAGGCGCGCAGCTCGGCCATGAAGACCGGCCACGCGGGCTCGCCCTCCAGCAGCACGTGGTTGCTGCTGTCCAGCGGCACGAAGCGCGCACCCGGGACCAGCGCGGCGAGCTGGCACCCCTCGTCGAAGGGCACGCGGGCGTCGCCGCGCGCGTGCATCACCAGCGTGGGCACGCCCACCCGCGTGGCGAGCCCGGCGACGTCGACCTGGTGAAAGGCCTCCAGCGTGCGCGCCGCGTTCTCGGGGCTGGCGGTCAGGCGCTCGAGCTCGTTCCACCACTGGTGCTGCTGCGGCGTGCCGCCGGGGATGAAGAGGTTGGTGAAGACCTGGCGGAAGGCCGGGTTGTCGCGACCCCAGCCGATGCGGATCAGCGTGGCCAGCGTCGTCGCCTCGAGCCGCTGTGCATCGGTCACGGCGCGTCGCAGCGCGCCACGGGCGTAGGCGCCGGCCAGCACCAGGTGCGACACGCGCTCGGGGTGGCGCACCGCGTAGGCGATCGCGACGGCGCCGCCCTGCGACATGCCCATCAGCGCAAAGCGCTGCAGGCCCAGGCCGTCGACCACCGACTCCAGGTCGCCGACCCAGGCGTCGAGCGAGAAGTCGGCGACCTCGGGGTCCGACAGCCCGCAGCCGCGCTGGTCGTAGCGCACGTAGGTGTACTGGCTGGACAGGGCCGACAGCCAGGGGCGCCAGACCGGGCTCGTCAGGTCGTGCTGGATGTGGCTGAGCCAGTGCGCGGCGCGCACCAGCGGCGGGCCGCTGCCGATGCTGCCGACGGCGATGCGCGTGCCGTCGGCGGCGGTGACGAAGCGGATCCGCTGCCGGGCCGGCGCGCTGCTCACGACAGGTGCTTGTAGAAGAAGGTCGTCGCGCAGAACGGGCCGTCGGGCCTCAGCGCGTACTTCGGGATCTCGCCCACGCGCTGCCAGCCGGCCCGCTGGTACAGCCGCTCGGCGTCGCCGCCGGTCACGGTGTCCAGCACCAGCACGCTCTTGCCGGCGGCGCGCGCCGCGTCGTCGAGCGCGACCATCAGCTGCTGCGCCACGCCGCGCCGTCGGGCGCTGCGCCGCACCAGCATCTTCGCGACGTCGGCGCGGTGCGGCTGGTTGTCGGGCAGGGCGGTGATCAGCTGCACGGTGCCGACGATGCGGCCGGCGTCGTCCTCGGCCACCAGCAGCACGCGCTCGCCGCGTTGCACGCCGTCGGCCACGCCGCGCCAGAAGGCGAGGGCTCTCTGGCGCGGCAGGGGCCACATGAAGCTGACCGAGGCGCCGCCCTCGACGCAGTCGAGCAGCACGTCGGTCAGGGCGTCGATGCAGGCGTGGGCCTCGTCGCGCGCGACACAGCGGACGACCGTGGCGGGCGCGGTGTTCATGGCGGCGCTCCTTCGCATGCGCGATGCCAGCGGTCTACCACTTCTCGCTCCACGGCCGCAGGTCCAGCTCCTGCGTCCACGCGTTGCGCGGCTGGCAATGCAGCTGCCAGTAGTTCTCGGCGATCGCGTCGGGGTCGAGGAGGCCGTCCTCGGGTTTCAGCGCCGCGTAGCGCTCGGGGAAGTTCTGCGCGGTGAAGGCGGTGTCGATCATGCCGTCGATCACGACGTGGGCGACGTGCAGGCCCTGCGGCCCGAGCTCGCGCGCCATGCTCTGGGCCAGCGCGCGCAGCGCGTGCTTGGCACCGGCGAAGGCCGCGAAGCCGTTGCCGCCGCGCACGCTGGCGGTCGCGCCGGTGAAGAGGATGCTGCCGCGGCCGCGCGGCAGCATCGCCCGGGCCACCTCACGACCGACCAGGAAGCCGGCCAGCGCGCCCATCTCCCAGACCTTGCGGTAGACGCGCTCGGTCGTGTCGGTGATGCCGAAGCGCACGTTCCCGCCGACGTTGAAGATGGCCGCCTCGATCGGCGCGACCTCGCGCTCGATGTGCTCGACCAGCGTCGCGACCTGCTGCTCGTCGCGCGCATCGGAGCCGAAGGCGTGGGCCGTGCCGCCATCGGCGCGGATGCGCCGCACCAGCGGCTCCAGCTTGTCGACGCTGCGCCGCGTGACGCAGGTGATCAGGCCTTCGCGGGCGAAGCGCCGGGCGATCGCGCCGCCGGTGGCATCGCCGGCGCCGACCACCAGCACGGCGCCGCGCCGGCCGGCAGGGGATGGGTTCATGCTCGTGTCTCCTCGGGGTGTCGTGCGGACCAGGGTAGCAGCGGCGCCCACGACCGGGTCGGGCACCGCCCCGGCGGCGACAACACTTCTCGCAACTGGTTACGCCTGCGCGCTCCAGCGCGCGCGGGCCGGCTCCGAAAACCGGGCATCGAAGCTGAAAGAGCGGCCGACTCCGGGCCGCCCGACCGGGAGCCTGTCATGTCGATCCACGCCCTGTCCTCTGCCTCCTGCAGCGTCTACTCGGCGCCGCGCGCCGAGAGCCTGCGTCACCCGTCCCACGCCGAGCGCAACGAGCGCAACGAGCGCACCGAGCGCAACGAGTCCGGCCACGGCTGCGGCGATGAGCCGCGCTCGCAGCGGCGCCACGGCGGCATGGGTGCGCTGTTCGACGCCCTCGGCGACGAACTCCGTGCCCTGACGCGACCCGCGCCGCAGCCCAAGCCCGCCGCGTCCGCGACCGACGCGAAGCCGGCCGCCGACACTGCGCCGGCCGGCCAGACCGGCAAGGGCGAGACGGCCGCCGCGACCGCCAAGGCATGCGCTTGCGTGGACGAGGCCGACGACGCCGGCGCAGCGAAGCCGAAGCAGCCCGACCTGCGCACGGCGCTGAAGGACTTCACCGAGGCGCTGTTCGACAGCCTGCGCGAGCTGGCCGGCGACAGCGGCCGCGGACCGGGCTGCCACCACGGGCGTGGCCATGGCTGGGGCCGAGGCGGGATGTCCAGCCTGGCCGACCGCATCGAGTCGCTGGCGAACCAGCTCGCCGCCGGGGCCGCAAGCGCTGCGCCCGCCGCATCCGCTGCCCCGCCTGCGGCGACGCCGGCGCCCGCCCCGGCAACCGCCATTCCGGTCACGGCTGCCACCGCGACCGGCACCGGCGCCGCCCCGCCGGTCAGCGAGCCCGCCGCCGGGACCGTGCAGGTCGATCCGGCCCCGCTTGCTGCCGCGGCGCCGGCCTCGGCCCTGGAGGCCCTGGAAGAGAGCTTCGCCACGCTGTGGAAGGCGCTCGACCCCGATCGCCTGAAGGAAGGCGGCGGCCTGCCCGACCTGCTGGCTTTCCTCCACCGCATGGCGGATCGCCTCGAAGGCGAGCGCCCGGCCAAGGGCGGCACCGGACAGCTGGTGGACGCCGTCGCCTGACGATGCCCCGCGGCCCCGGCGTGGCTACATCTCGCCGGCGGCCATCTGCGACAGCACGTCGAGCTGCAGCAGTTCTTCCATCGCCGGATCGGGCCGCTGCAGCCACAGGCCCAGCGCCAGTGCGCCGCCGAGCGCCAGCCCGGTCGCACCGATCAACCAGGGCCGCACGCCGGCGCGGCCGGCCCGCGTCAGCGCCGGGCCCCGGGCCCGCGGCGACGCGCCGTCGTGCTGCTGCTGCCATTGCGACAGCACGCGTTCGTTGACCGCTTCCAGGTCGGCGGCGTCGGGGGCCAGCGCTTCGCGCAGCGCTCGCTGCAGCTGGGCGTCGTCGGGATCGTGCTCGGGCTTCATGAGGCGCCTCCTTCGAGCTGCGAGCGCAGCGCTTGCCGCGCGCGGTGCAGCAGTTGGTGTGCGGCGTTGGGATCGAGTTCCAGGCTGCGCGCGATGTCGGCCACCGAGGCATCGGCATAGGCCCACATCGCGACGGCCATGCGCTGGCGGGCCGGCAGGCGAGCGAGCGCCTGGCGCAGCTGCGCCTGCGTGCCGCCGGCGCCGAGCGCGGCGTCCGCGTGCGGCGGGTCGTCGCGCGCCTGGCGGGCGTCGTGCAGCTCGGTCAGGGCGTCGTGGTCCAGCGCCTGCTCGTGCCGCCCGCCCAGCAGGCTGCGGCAGCGGTTGATGACGATGGTGTTGAAGTAGGTCGAGAGCTTGGCGCCGCGGGTGTCGCTCGGCGCGCTGCGCCACAGGCGCAGGAAGGCGTCCTGCACCGCGTCCTCGGCGTCCTCGCGCTTGCCGACGAGCTGGATGGCGAGGCCGTAGGCCTGCGGCGTCAGCGCGCGCACCAGTTGCGCGGCGCTGGCGGCCTGGCCGTCGCAGGCCTCGCGCCACAGGCGCCAGTCCTCGCCGGCGGCGGGGGGGCCGCGCAGCGCACGCGCCGCGGCACCGCCCAGCCAGCCGCTCAGGCGCGACACGCGAGCCATTCGACACGGCCCGGCCGGGCCGGCGCCATGGACCGGCTGCGCCGGTGCCTTGCCGCCGCCTCCCCGGGGCAGCGCCGCGCTGCCGCAACGCGGGCGGGCGTCATCGGTCCAGCTTCTCGCGCAGCGCGGCGCGCTCTTCGGGCGTCAGCTTCTCGAGCATCTGGCGGCGTTGCTGCAGCAGCTGGCGGCGCTCCTCGGGCGTCATCGCCCGGACGCGCTCGCGGCGCTCGCGCTTGAGCGCTTCGCGCTCCTCGGGCGACAGCTGCTGCCAGCGCTCGCGGGTCTTGCCGGCGAGGGCCTGGCGCTCTTCGGGCGACAGGTTCTCGAGGCGCTCGCGCAGCTGGCGGCGAAACGCCGCGCGCTGCTCAGGCGTGGCCTTCTGCAGCTGCTGCTGCAGCTCGGCGCGCCGCGCTGCCTGCTCGGCCGGGCCGAGGCGCGCCCACTCCTTGGGGTCGGGGACCTCGACCGCGACGGCAGCGTGGCCGGTCAGCGCGATCAGCGCGGCGAGGGCGAGGGAGCGCAAGGGCCGCATCGTCATGTCCTGGAGCGTGGCGTCGTGGGGAGGTGGCGTCAAGCGCGCCACAGGTCGGGCAGGGCGCGCGGTGCGCCGGGCAGCACGTCGGCGTCGAGGCGCGCCGTCGCCAGGGGCAGGTGGCGCTGGAGCACGGGCTTGATCAGCGCGCGCAGGTCGATGGTCGGGCGCAGGTCGCGGCCTTCGTGCAGCTGCGCGCGCGCAAGGCCGGGCCAGTCGGCCAGCACGCGGCCGCCCGCCACCGCGCCGCCGGCCAGGAAGGCGGCGGCGCCGGTGCCGTGGTCGCTGCCCTGGCTGCCGTTGAGCCAGGCCGAGCGGCCGAACTCGGTCATCACCAGCACCGTGGTCGTGGCCCAGCGCTCGCCCAGCGCGCTGCGCAGCGCCGCCAGGCCCTGGTCGAGCCCGCCGAGCAGGCGCGCCAGCCGCGGCGCCTGCTGGGTGTGCGTGTCCCAGCCGCTGCTGTCGAGCCAGGCGACGCCGGGGCCGTCGGGCGCGGCGAGGAAGCGGCCGGCCTGCGTGGCCAGCGCGACGAAGCCGGCGCCGCCGCCGGCCGGGGCCATCGCGCCGCCGCGCTGGTCGAGTGCCTGCCGCAACACCGGGGCCAGTTCGGCGTCGTGTTCGTAGAGCCGCATCACGCGCGCCAGCAGCTCGTCGTCGGCCGCGGCCGCGCGCGACGGCGCCCAGCTGCTGGCGCCGGCCGCGCCGCGCAGGGCCAGCGGCAGGGCCGGGCCGAGCGCGACCCCGCGCGCCTCGCTCGCCTGCAGCGCGCGGCCGAGCCAGCCGGTCTGCAGCTCGAAGGGGCGCTGGCCGCCGCTCTCGAGCAGCTGTTGCGCATCGAAGTGGGAGCGCTCGCGGTAGGGACTGGCGACCGCATGCACGACGAGCAGGCGGCCCTCGCCGAACCAGCGGTGCAGCGTCGTCAGCTGCGGGTGCAGCGCGAACAGGCCATCGAGCGGCAGCGGCGGCGTGGCATCGACGGCCGAGGGGCGCAGCGCGGCCCAGGCCGGATCGCCGACCGCCGGCACCGCGGCCAGGCCGTCCAGGGCACCGCGCAGCAACACGACCACCAGGCGGCTGTCGTCGCGCGTCGGCGCTGCGGCGACGGCGAGGCGGGTGCCTGCGAGCCAGGTGGCGCTGGCGGCCTGGATCAGGGCGCGACGGCAGGGGTCCACGGTCATCATCGGCGCTGGAATTCGGGGCTGGCCAGCAGCAGTGCCAGCGCCTGGGTGCCGCTCTCGGCCCGGTCGATCTGCTGGCGCGTGTCGAGGCCCAGATCGCTGCCCCAGGCCAGGGCAGCGAGCTGGCGCGCGTCGGCGCGGCTCGCGTGTTCGTCGGCCAGCGCCGCGGCCCACTCGACGCGCTTGAGCAGCGCATCGGGCCCCAGCCAGTCCTCGCGCCGGTCCGGCCAACCCTGGGGCGATGGCGGCCGGCCGATCGGCTGGCCCATCTGCGCCAGGCCGAGTGCCAGCTTCTCGGTCTGCACGATCGGCAGCTTGAGCAGGCGGTGCGCCGAGATCAGCAGTTCCTCGGGGCGCTTGAACTTCGCCGCGGTGTCGGCGCGCCAGGCCAGGTCGTGCTCGAACAGGGTCGTGGCGACCGACCGCAGGTCGCCGTCACTGGCGCGAAAGCGCAGCGCCAGCGCATCGACCAGCGCGGCCGGCGGTTCGTCGGCGACGAAGTGGCGCGCCAGCTTGGTCGCCACCCAGCGGGCCGTGCCGGGGTGGTGCGCCAGGTCCTCGAAGAGCGCGTCGACGGCCTCGGGGCCTTCGCGGTAGCGGCGGCCCAGCACGCGCTTGGGCCCGGGTTCGTGGAGCGCGGGCTGGAAGACGGTCTTCATCGCGTCGTCGCGCGAGACGGTCCAGCCGGTCAGCAAGCGCGCGAGCTCGGTCACGTCGGCCTGGCTGTAGCCGCCGTGCACGCCCACGGTGTGCAGCTCCAGCAGCTCGCGGGCCAGGTTCTCGTTGAGGCCGCGCTCGCGCCGGCGGCCGGCGCGCGAGGCGGGCCCGATCGATTGCGCGTTGTCCAGGTAGATCAGCATGCCCGGGTGCAACGTCGCGGCGCGCAGCAGCGTCGCGAAGCGGCCGGTGACATGGGGCCGGATCGCCTCGCGCTCGTAGGGCCAGACCATGCCGAGCATCGCGCCCCGGGTGGCGGCGACACAGAAGTGGTTGGACCAGAACAGCACCCAGCGCTCGAACACCGGCGTGTCGGTCGCGACGGCGTGCTGCCAGCGGCGCTGCAGCGCGTCGAGGCTGGCGCGGCGCAGCATGCGCCGGGCGGGGTCGGCCGCCTCGGCAGGCGCCGCGGTGATCGCCTCAGGCGCCGAAGCGGCGGGCTTGGGCGTGGCCGACGTCAGCGCGCGCCGCAGCACGCGCCGGGTCAGGGGGCCGACCTCGGCGCTGCCGAGCAGGCCGCGATCGTCCAGCGGCTGCGGGTCGCGGAACTGCGCCTGGACCCAGCCGCGCGGATCGGCCTGCAGCGCCCGCAGGCTGGTCTCGGCGAGTCCGAAGCGGTGGGCGGCGAGGGTGGCGGCTTGCATGGCGGACGCGGGTCGATGTGGCTTGAACCGCCCGGCCCGCCCGCTCTTACGGTGGCCCGAGCGAATCGCTCGGGTTTGCGCCGGCCGACGTAAGCGATCGGGGACGGCTGCGGTTCAAGGGGCACAGGGGCCAGACCGGCCGTGCCCCTCCAACGACCCCCAAGGAGCCCCCATGTCCTCGACGATCACTCTGCGCACGCTCATCAGCCTGGGCCTCGCGCTCGCCGCCGGCGCCGCGTCGGCCCAGTCGACGCCGCTGCAGGCCGCGGCCGAGCAGCGCATCGACAAGCGCCAGGACCGCCAGGAAACGCGCATCGAGCAAGGCATCCAGTCCGGCGCACTGACCCAGCCGGAGACGCGCCGCCTGGGCCGCGAACAGGCCCGCATCACGCGCGCCGAGGCGCGGGCCGAAGCCGACGGCAAGATCACCGGCCGCGAGGCGGCTGCGCTGGAAAAGCGCCAGGACCATGCCAGCCGCCACATCGCGCGCGCCAAGCACGACCGCCAGACGCGCAAGCCTTGACCGGGACCGGGGACCCGGCCGGCGGCGCCGGCCGGGCGCGTCCCTGCCGGCCCGGGAGGCCGGCAAGTAGGAGGACCGGAACGAGGAATTCTTGACATGGGTCGTCGCCGGGGTGGGATGCCAGCCCAGCGACGGCCGGGTCGAGCCGCCGCTCAAGGATGGCGGCGACTTGCCGAAACAGCGGTGGAGGCGGGGCTCGTTGCGCCCGCTCACCACATGCCATGCAAGAAAGCACCACGCTCGGCCCCACCGTCGATGTCCGGCAGCTGCGGATCGGCTTGCACGTCCACCTGGATCTGGGGTGGATGCAGCATCCCTTCCCGCTCAACAGCTTCCGCATCGCCAGCGAGGACCAGATCCAGACCCTGCGCGGGCTGGGGCTGGAGCACGTGCGCATCCTGCCGCAGCGCAGCGACGTCGAGCCGCTGCGCGCGCTGGTCGATGCCGGTGCGCTGACCGTCGACGAGGCCGGCCCGGCGGCACAGCCGGTCGTGGTCGCGCCGCCGGCGCCCGCGCCGGTCGAGACGCCGGCGGCGGCCCAGGCGCGCCGCCGCCGCGAGGCGCTGGAGGCCGAGCTGGCGTGCGCCCACCAGGCCGAACGCCATTACGCCGAGGCCGGGCGCGCGCTCAAGCGCAGTTTCGAGCTCGCGATCAGCCAGCCGGCCGCCGCCCGCGCGCATTGCGAAACCCAGGTGAACGGCCTGCTCGGCGAGCTGCTGGGCGCCGACGAGCTGGCGATCCGCCTGCTGAGCGAAGGGGCGGGCGATCGCGCCTCGCTGCACGCCGTCAACGTGACGGTGCTGTCGCTGCTGCTCGGCCAGCAGCTCGGGCTGTCCAAGGAAGACATGTTCGACCTCGGCACCGGCGCGATGCTGCACGACGTGGGCAAGCTCGAGCTGCCCGACCGCGTGCGCTGGCTGGACCCGACGACCCCGGGTGCGTCGAACGCCGAGCGGCAGTTCTACCAGGACCATGTCTCGCACGGCGTCACGATCGGCCGCAAGATGGGCCTGATGCCGGGTGCGCTGCTGGTGCTGGCCCAGCACCACGAGCTGGCCGACGGCAGCGGCTTCCCGCTCAAGCTGACGGGCGAGAAGATCAGCCCGGCCGCGCGCATCGTCGCGCTGATCAACCGCTACGACAACCTCTGCAACCCGGCCACCCCCTCGCAGGCGCTGACGCCGCACGAGGCGCTGGCGTTGATCTACGGCCAGATGAAGAGTCGCTTCGACGGCGCGGTCTTCGGCGCCTTCATCCGCATGATGGGCGTCTATCCGCCCGGCTCGGTGGTGCAGCTCAGCGACGACCGCTACGGCATGGTCGTCACCGTCAACGCCGCGCGCCCGCTCAAGCCCTGCGTGCTGGTGCACGACCCGAAGCAGGCGCGCGACACCGCGCTGCCGCTGGACCTGGAGCAGACCCCCGAGCTCGGCATCCGCCGCAGCCTCAAGCCGCAGCACCTGCCGCGCGCCACGCTGGACTACCTGTCGCCGCGCACCCGCACCTGCTATTTCTTCGAGCCCGCGCGCGACATGTTCGCGATCGGCGAGGCGGCCACATGAGCACGTCGCCGCCCCCGGTCTGGCAGCCGCTGATCGACAGCCTGCTGGAGGCCGTCTGCCTGGTCGACCCGTTGAGCCTGCGCGTCGTCGCGGCCAACGCCCCGGCGGCCGCGCTGTTCGGCACGGCGCCGGGCGCGCTCGTCGGCAGGCCGGTGGTCGATCTGGTGGCAACGCCGGAAGACGAGTGCTTCTGGGAAGACATGGCTGCGGGCCGCTCGCGCCCGGACGGCCCGCAGATCCACTCCGACAGCTTCGTGCGGCACGCCGACGGCCGCATGCTGCCGGTGGAGCGCCGCGTCGACCGCGTGTGGATGCGGCCCGGTCAGGCGATCTACGTGCTGGGCCTGCGCGACCAGAGCGCCCAGCGCCAGGCCGAGGACGAGCTCGAGAAGCTCGTCGCCGAGCTCCGCGCGACCCTGGAGTCGACCGCCGAAGGCATCCTCGTCACCGACCTGCATGGCGCGATCCGCGGCTGCAACCAGCTGTTCGCGCGGCTGTGGGACCTGCCCGAGGAGCTGCTGACCCGGCACGACGACAGCGCGATCCTCGAATGGATGCGCGGTCAGGTGGTCGATGGCCGGCGCTTCAGCGAACGCCTGCGCGAGCTGGACGAGGCGCCACTGCTGCGGGCCAGCGACGTGCTGCGGCTGCGCTCGGGCCGCGTGCTCGAGCGCGTGACCCTGCCGCAGTACGGGCGCGGCCGGCCGATCGGGCGGGTCTGCTCCTTCCGCGACATCACCGAGCAACTGGCCAGCGCGGCGCGCCTGCAGCTGGCGGCGCAGGTCTTCGAGTCCAGCCTGGACGCCATCTTCGTGACCGACGGTGCGCACCGCATCGTCGCCGCCAACGCGAGCTGCGAGCGCATCACCGGCCTGCCGCGCGAGCGCCTCGTCGGCCTGACGACCGAGGCCTTGCTGTGCCACCCCAGTGCCGCGCCGGGCTGGTTCGAGCCGCTGCGCGCCTGTCTGGAGGAGAAGGGCGTGTGGGAGGGCGAGCTGTGGCACCGCCGCCCCGACGGCAGCACGCTGCCGGGCCAGGTCTCGCTGGTGCGCATGGACCCGGCCGGCGCCGAGCCGACCGACCGCGGCGACGGCGTGCGCCACGTCGGCTTCTTCAAGGACCTGACCGAGACGGTGGCGGCGCACAAGCGCATCGAGGAGCTGGCCTTCACCGATGCGCTGACCGGCCTGCCCAACCGCGTGATGCTGACCGAGCGGCTCGAGTTCGCGCTGGCGATGTCGCAGCGCCACCGCATGCCCTTCGCGCTGCTGTTCCTGGACCTGGACCGCTTCAAGCAGATCAACGACTCGCTGGGCCACCTGTTCGGCGACCGCGTGCTCGTCGAAGTGGCCGAGCGCCTGAAGACCTGCGTGCGCCAGGTCGACATGGTGGCGCGCCTGGGCGGCGACGAGTTCGTGATGCTGCTCAACCAGACCGATGCGCGCGGCGCCGAGACCACGGCGCGCCGCGTGCTCGAGGTGCTGGGGCAGCCCTTCGTGCTCGAGGGCATGAGCTTCTCGGTCACCGCGAGCATCGGCATCTCGATGTTCCCGAACGACGGCGAGTCGATGAACGACCTCATCAAAAACGCCGACGCCGCGATGTACCGCGTCAAGGAGCGCGGCCGCGCGGGCTTCCGCTTCTACCAGCCGCAGATGAACGTCGACCTGCTGGCGCGCATGAAGCTGGACCATGCGATGCGCGTCGCGCTGGAGCGCGGCGACTTCCGGCTGCACTACCAGCCGCAGGTCGAGATCGCGAGCGGCCGCGTCATCGGCGCCGAGGCGCTGCTGCGCTGGCGCGACGCCGACCTGGGCGACATCTCGCCCGGCGAGTTCATCCCGGTGGCCGAGGAGAGCGGCTTCATCGTCGCGCTCGGCGACTGGGTGCTGGGCGAGGCGGTGCGCCAGGGCGCGCGCTGGCAGGCCGAGGGCCGGCCGGTGGTGGTGTCGGTCAACGTCTCGGCGCTGCAGTTCCAGCAGGTCGACTTCGTCGAGCGCGTCGCCGCCGTGCTGGCCGCCGCCGGGCTGCCGGCCGCGCTGCTGGAGCTGGAGCTGACCGAGTCGATCCTGATCCGCGACGCCGACGAGGCGCTGCAGCGTCTGCGCGCGCTCGACCGGCTGGGCGTGCAGATGGCGATCGACGACTTCGGCACCGGCTATTCGAGCCTGGGCTACCTGAAGCGCTTCCCGATCAGGAAGCTCAAGATCGACCGCAGCTTCATCAAGGGCCTGCCCGGCGACGAGAGCGATGCCGGCATCGCGCAGGCGGTGGTGCAGCTGGCGCGCGCGCTGCGGCTGCGCGTGATCGCCGAGGGCGTGGAGACGCCGGCCCAGCGCGACTTCCTGCTGCGCGCCGGCTGCGACGAGTTCCAGGGCTTCCTGTTCGCCGCAGCCTTGTCGGCGTCGGAGTTCGAGGCCCGCACCAGCGGCCTGCTGGGCGCAGTGCAAGCGGAGCGCGCGACCGCCTGAGCATGGTCGACATCGGCTCCAGACTGTATGAAAATACAGTATCGCCATGGACCGACCCGACCCCCCGTCCCGTGTCGCCCCGATCAAGGGTCGCGGCACGCCGGTGCGCATCGCGCACCGCTACGAGCGCGACGCCCGCGAGGCGGTGGACGACGGCTGGGAAGCGCCGCTCGAGCCCGGCGAGCCTCCGCCGCCCGCGAGCGTCGTGACCGAGGAGCAGGCGCGCACCGTCATCAGCCGCAACGACTCGCCCGACGTCCCCTTCGACATCGCGCTCAACACCTACCGCGGCTGCGAGCACGGCTGCATCTATTGCTACGCCCGGCCGACGCACGGCTACCTCGACCTCTCGCCCGGGCTGGACTTCGAGACGCGGCTGGTGGCCAAGGTCAACGTCGTCGAGCGGCTGCGCGCCGAGCTGTCGGCGCGCAGCCATGTCCCCAGCCCGATCAACATCGGCTCGGCGACCGACGCCTACCAGCCGATCGAGCGTCGCCTGCGCCTCACGCGCGGCGTGCTGGAGCTGCTGACGGCCTGCGAGCATCCCTTCACCGTGGTCACCAAATCGGCGGGCATCGAGCGCGACCTCGACCTGATCGCCCCGGCCGCGCGGCGCCGGCAGGCGCTGGTGTTCGTCAGCGTGACCACGCTCGACGCCGGCCTGGCGCGCCGGCTCGAGCCGCGCGCGACGGCGCCGCTGCGGCGACTGCAGGCCGTGCGGCGCCTGGCCGAGGCCGGCGTGCCGGTCGGCGTCAACGTCGCGCCCATCATCCCCTTCGTCAACGAGCCCGAGATCGAGCGCATCGTCGAGGCTGCGGCCGCGCACGGCGCACATTCGATCCACTACACCGTGCTGCGCCTGCCCTGGGAGGTGGCACCGCTGTTCCGGCAGTGGCTGGACCAGCACCTGCCCGATCGCGCCGAGCGCGTGATGGCGCGCGTGCAGGACATGCGCGGCGGCAAGGACTACGACGCCGACTACGCCAGCCGCATGAAGGGCAGCGGGCCTTGGGCCGAGCTGATCCGCCAGCGCGTGCTCAAGGCGGCAGCGCGCCACGGCTTGGCGGGCCAACGCATGACGCTCGACTCGAGCCGCTTTCGGCCCCCGCCCGCCGATCCGGCCCAGCACGAATTGTTCGGCTGAGCCGCCGGCCCGACCGCCGCGCCCGCAGGGCAGCCAGCGATACCGCTACTTGAACAGATCCTTGACCCGGTCGGTCCAGCTCTTGGCGTTGGGCGAGTGGCGGTCGCCCCCCTTCTTGAAGCTTTCGTCGAGCTCCTTCAACAGCTTGCGCTGGTGCTCGGTCAGCTTGATCGGCGTCTCGACCGCGACGTGGCAGTAGAGGTCGCC
>CAZTTC010000045.1:0-18725 GCA_964616015.1 uncultured Methylibium sp.
GCTGCCGGTGATCCGCGACCTGATCGTGGACATGACGCAGTTCTTCAAGCAGTACAACTCGATCAAGCCCTATCTCGTCAACGAAGAGGTCCCGCCCGAGAAGGAGCGTCTGCAGTCGCCGGAGGAGCGCGACGAGCTCAACGGCCTGTACGAATGCATCCTGTGCGCGAGCTGCTCGACCAGCTGCCCGAGCTTCTGGTGGAATCCTGACAAGTTCGTCGGCCCGGCCGGATTGCTCCAGGCCTACCGCTTCATCGCCGACAGCCGCGACCAGGACACCGCAGGGCGACTCGACAACCTCGAGGATCCCTATCGCCTGTTCCGCTGCCACACGATCATGAACTGCGTCGACGTCTGCCCGAAGGGCCTGAACCCGACCAAGGCGATCGGCAAGATCAAGGAACTGATGGTGCGCCGCGCCGTCTAGGCGGCCTTTGTGACCCATGGATGTCCCGCACGACGACCTGCCGGTGAGCCTTGCCGCGATGAACCGGCTGCGCTGGCGCTGCCGCCGGGGCCTGCTCGAGAACGACCTGTTCATCGAGCGCTTCTTCGCGGCCCATGGCGGCTCGCTGTCGCGGCGGCAGGCCCGCGGGCTCGAGGCCCTGACCGACCTGGCGGACAACGACCTGCTGGACCTGCTGCTGGCGCGCCGGCAGCCGCAAGGCGCGCTCGACCGTCCTGAGGTCCACCTCGTGCTCGGCCAGCTGCGGGTGCCGTCACAAGCCTGATCGCTGCGTCGCCTCCGTCTCCTCCGTCCGTCTCTCGTCATCCGAAAAGCTCTATCGAAGGAACTGCCATGACACCGTCCGACATCAAAGCCACCCTGTCGTTCTCCGATGGCAGCCCGAGCATGGATCTGCCGATCTACAAGGGCAGCGTCGGGCCGGACGTGATCGACATCCGCAAGCTCTATGCGCAGACCGGAAAGTTCACCTATGACCCGGGATTCCTGAGCACGGCCGCCTGCCAGTCGGCCATCACCTACATCGACGGCGACAAGGGTGAACTGCTGTACCGCGGCTACCCGATCGAGCAGCTGGCCGAGCACTGCGACTTCCTCGAGACCTGCTACCTGCTGCTCAACGGCGAACTGCCCAACGCCGCCGAGAAGGCCAAGTTCACGCGCACGGTCACCCAGCACACCATGGTGAACGAGCAGATGCAGTTCTTCCTGCGAGGCTTTCGCCGCGACGCACACCCGATGGCGGTGATGACGGGCCTGGTGGGCGGCCTGTCGGCCTTCTATCACGACAGCACCGACGTGCAGAACCCCGAGCACCGTGCCGTCGCCGCGATCCGGCTGATCGCCAAGATGCCGACGCTGGTGGCGATGGCCTACAAGTACTCGATCGGCCAGCCCTACATCTACCCGAAGAACGAACTGAGCTACACCGAGAACTTCATGCGCATGATGTTCGGCACGCCCTGCGAGGAGTACGTGCAGAACGACGTCCTGGTGCGGGCGATGGACCGCATCTTCATCCTGCACGCCGACCACGAGCAGAACGCGTCGACCTCGACCGTGCGCCTGTGCGGGAGTTCCGGCACCAACCCCTTCGCGGCGATCGCCGCCGGCGTGGCCTGCCTGTGGGGCCCGGCGCACGGCGGCGCCAACGAAGCGGCGCTGACGATGCTGGAAGACATCCAGAAGATGGGCGGCGTGGCCAAGATCGGCGAGTTCATCAGCCAGGTCAAGGACAAGAACTCCGGCATCAAGCTGATGGGCTTCGGCCACCGCGTCTACAAGAACTACGACCCGCGCGCCAAGCTGATGCGCGAGACCTGCCACGAGGTCCTGAGCGAGCTGGGCCTGGGCAACGACCCGTTGTTCAAGCTGGCGATGGCCCTGGAGAAGATCGCGCTCGAGGACGACTACTTCGTCTCGCGCAAGCTCTACCCGAACGTCGACTTCTACTCGGGCATCGTGCAGCGCGCGATCGGCATCCCGGTTAGCCTGTTCACCGCGATCTTCGCGCTGGCCCGCACCGTCGGCTGGATCGCCCAGCTCAACGAGATGATCGGCGACCCCGAGTACAAGATCGGCCGCCCGCGCCAGCTCTTCATCGGCGCCGAAAAACGGGCCGTCACGCCGATTGCATCGCGCGCCTGACGCCGGGGTTTCCTGACTGCCACCGACCCCGGCCTGTGTGCCGGGGTTTTTTGTTGCTGCTGCCGCCTAAAATCGAGCCATGGGACAGACGCTCTACGACAAGCTGTGGGACGAGCATGTCGTCCACACCGAGGACGACGGCACGGCCGTGCTCTACATCGACCGCCACCTGGTGCACGAGGTCACCAGCCCGCAGGCCTTCGAGGGTCTGCGCCTGGCCGGCCGCAAGGTCTGGCGCGTCAGCTCGATCGTTGCCACAGCCGATCACAACACGCCGACGACCGGCTGGCAGTCCGGCTACGACGGCATCCTCGACCCGATCTCGCGCCAGCAGGTCACGACGCTGGACGCCAACATCAAGGCGGTCGGGGCCGCGGCCTATTTCCCCTTTCTCGATGCGCGCCAGGGCATCGTCCACGTGATCGGCCCGGAGCAGGGTGCCACGCTGCCGGGCATGACGGTCGTCTGCGGCGACTCGCACACCTCCACGCATGGTGCCTTCGGGGCGCTGGCGCACGGCATCGGCACCAGCGAGGTCGAGCATGTGCTGGCCACGCAGACCCTGTTGGCCAAGAAAGCGAAGAACCTGCTGATCAAGGTCGAAGGGACCCTGCAGCGCGGGTGTGGTGCGAAGGACATCGTGCTGGCCATCATCGGCCGCATCGGCACCGCCGGCGGCAACGGGCACACGATCGAGTTC
Source organism: uncultured Methylibium sp. (assembly GCA_964616015.1). Lineage (GTDB taxonomy): Bacteria > Pseudomonadota > Gammaproteobacteria > Burkholderiales > Burkholderiaceae_C > Methylibium. Next base: position 2,814 of record CAZTTC010000045.1, read on the forward strand.
GCCGGCTCGGCGATCCGCGCGCTCAGCATGGAAGGGCGGATGACCGTGTGCAACATGGCGATCGAGGCCGGCGCGCGTGCCGGCCTGGTGGCCGTCGACGAGACCACGATCGCCTACGTGAAGGGTCGGCCCTTCGCCCCGACCGGGCTCGAGTGGGACCAGGCCGCCGCCTACTGGCGCACGCTGCATTCGGACCCGGATGCGCACTGGGACCGGGTCGTCGAACTCGATGCCGCGCAGATCCGCCCCCAGGTCACCTGGGGCACGTCGCCGGAGATGGTGCTGTCGATCGAGGACCGCGTGCCCGATCCGGACCGCGAGAAGGACGCCAGCAAGCGCGGCGCGATCGAGCGCGCGCTGGCCTACATGGCGCTCGAGCCCAACAAGCCGATCGCCGACATTCGCATCGACAAGGTCTTCATCGGCTCGTGCACCAACTCGCGCATCGAGGACCTCCGCGAGGCCGCGGCGGTGGTCCGCAAGGTCGGCGGGCGCGTGGCCGGCAGCGTGAAGCTGGCCCTGGTCGTCCCCGGTTCCGGTCTCGTGAAGGCGCAGGCCGAGCGCGAGGGCCTGGACCTGATCTTCAAGGCCGCCGGCTTCGAGTGGCGCGAGCCCGGCTGCTCGATGTGCCTGGCGATGAACGCCGACCGACTGGAGCCCGGCGAACGCTGCGCCTCGACCAGCAACCGCAATTTCGAGGGTCGCCAGGGCGCCGGCGGGCGCACCCACCTCGTCAGCCCCGCGATGGCCGCGGCCGCGGCGCTGGAAGGGCACTTCGTCGACGTCCGGCGACTGTCCTGAGCCGGGAGCACGAATCCATGCAAGCCTTCCGCATCCACCAGGGCCTGGTCGCCCCGATCGACCGCGAGAACGTCGACACCGACGCGATCATCCCCAAGCAGTTCCTCAAGTCGATCCAGCGCAGCGGCTTCGGCCCCAACCTGTTCGACGAGTGGCGCTACCTCGATCACGGCGAGCCCGGGCAGAACCCGGCGGCGCGCAAGCCCAACCCCGACTTCGTGCTGAACCAGCCGCGCTACCAGGGCGCATCGGTGCTGCTGGCGCGCCGCAACTTCGGCTGCGGCTCGAGCCGCGAGCATGCGCCCTGGGCGATCGAGCAATATGGCTTTCGGGTGCTGATCGCGCCGAGCTATGCCGACATCTTCTTCAACAACTGCTACAAGAACGGCCTGCTGCCGATCGTGCTGTCCGATTCGCAGGTGGCGCGGCTGTTCGACGAAGTCGCGGCCTTTCCCGGCTACGGTCTCACGATCGACCTGGAGCGCCAGGTGGTCGTCAAGCCCGACGGCAGCGAGCTTGCGTTCGAGATCGAGCCCTTCCGCAAGCACTGCCTGCTGGGCGGCCTGGACGACATCGGCCTGACCCTGGCGCACGCCGACAAGATCCGCGCCTACGAGGCCGAGCGCCTGCTGCGCAAGCCGTGGCTGGCCCACACGCTGCCGAGCCGGCCGTGAGCGGAGAAACGCCCCTCTTCAAGCTGCTGCTGCGCCGCTGGTGGCTGGCGCTGCTGCTGATGGGCGCGAGCTTCGTGGCCTTCGGCTTCGCGTCGCTGAACCTGCTGACGCTGCTGCAGGCCAACCTGCGGTTCCTGGCCGAGTACGGCGTCGAGGCCGTGCGCGAAGGGGCACTGGCCCAGTTGTTCGAGCTGGTGGTCTATGGCTACGCCGCCGCGTGCTTCTACGTGGTGTTCAAGGTGTGCGAGAAGGCATTGGTGTGGCGCATCACGCACCACGACGAGGACAGGACGTCATGAAGATTGCCGTGTTGCCGGGGGACGGCATCGGCCCCGAGATCGTCGCCGAGGCAGTGAGGGTGCTGCAGGCGCTCGACTTGCGTTTCGAGCTGGAAACGGCGCCGGTCGGCGGAGCCGCCTACGAAGCCGCCGGCCACCCGCTGCCCGAGGCGACGCTCAGGCTCGCGCAGGCGGCCGATGCCGTGCTGTTCGGCGCCGTCGGCGACTGGAAGTACGACAAGCTCGACCGGCCCCTGCGGCCCGAACAGGCGATCCTCGGCCTGCGCAAGCAACTGGGCCTGTTTGCCAACTTCCGCCCGGCCATCTGCTACCCGCAGCTGACGCACGCCTCGAGCCTCAAGGCCGAGCTGGTGGCCGGCCTGGACATCCTCATCATCCGCGAGCTGACCGGCGACATCTACTTCGGCCAGCCGCGTGGTCGTCGCATTGCGGTCGACGGGCACTTCCCCGGCACTGAGGAGGCGTACGACACGATGCGCTACAGCCGCCCCGAGATCGAGCGCATCGCGCACGTGGCCTTCCAGGCCGCGAGGAAGCGGGCCGGGGGGCACGGTGGCAAGCTGACCAGCGTCGACAAGGCCAACGTGCTGGAGACCTTCCAGTTCTGGAAGGATGTGGTGACGGAGGTGCATGCGCAGTATCCGGACGTCAAGCTGGACCACCTCTACGTCGACAACGCGGCAATGCAGCTGGTGAAGGCGCCGAAGAGCTTCGACGTCATCGTCACCGGCAACATGTTCGGCGACATCCTGAGCGACGAGGCGGCCATGCTGACCGGGTCGATCGGCATGCTGCCGAGCGCGTCGTTGAACGCGAAGAATCAGGGCCTGTACGAGCCCAGCCACGGCAGCGCGCCGGACATCGCCGGCCAGGGTGTCGCCAACCCCCTGGCCACGATCCTGAGCGCGGCGATGATGTTGCGTTTCAGCCTGGACCAGGCGGAAGCGGCCGCGCGCATCGAGGCGGCCGTGCAGGGCGTGCTCGAGGATGGATGGCGAACCGCGGACATCGCGGGGGCCGGTGGCCGCAAGGTCGGAACCAGGGAGATGGGCGACGCCGTGGTCGCCCGCCTCAAAGCCCAGGGCTGAGGACGATCGCCGCGCGCCGCGGCCCATGGCCGCGGCAGCTTGACTCCACGAGCAAGACGAACGAGAGAAAGACATGGCAACGACAGTAGTGGGCCTGGTGGGATGGCGCGGCATGGTGGGTTCCGTGCTGATGGACCGCATGCAGGCCGAGAACGACTTCGCGCTGATCGAACCGCTGTTCTTCAGCACCAGCAATGCCGGCGGCAAGGCGCCGGCGCAGGCGAAGAACGAGACGACGCTGAAGGATGCGCGCGACATCGAGCAGCTCCAGCGCTGCGACGTCGTCATCACCGCACAGGGCGGCGACTACACCACCGAGGTCTTCCCCAAGCTGCGCGCGGCGGGCTGGAAGGGCCACTGGATCGACGCGGCGTCGACGCTGCGGATGAAGGACGACGCGATCATCATTCTCGACCCGGTCAACCTGCCGGTGATCAAGCATGCGCTCGCCAAGGGCGGGCGCAACTGGATCGGCGGCAACTGCACGGTGAGTTGCATGCTGATGGGTGTCGGGGCGCTCTACAAGGCAGGGCTCGTCGAGTGGATGACGTCGATGACCTACCAGGCGGCCTCGGGTGGCGGCGCGCAACACATGCGCGAGCTACTCACGCAGTTCGGTACGCTCAACGCCGAGGTCAGGGCGCTGCTCGATGACCCGAAGAGCGCCATCCTCGAGATCGATCGCCGCATCGTGCAGAAGCAGCGCGAACTGACGGCCGGCGAGACCGAGCACTTCGGCGTGCCGCTGGGTGGCTCGCTGATCCCGTGGATCGACAAGGATCTCGGCGACGGCGTGAGCCGCGAGGAATGGAAGGGCGGCGCCGAGACGAACAAGATCCTCGGCATGGGCGAGGCCTTCGGCACGCCGGCCATCCCCGTCGATGGCCTGTGCGTGCGCATCGGCGCGATGCGCTGCCACAGCCAGGCGCTCACCTTCAAGCTGAAGAAGGACGTGCCGGTGGCCGACATCGAGGCCATGATCGCCGCCGACAACGACTGGGTGAGACTGGTGCCCAACACGCGCGACGCGACCGTGCGCGAACTGACGCCGGTTGCCGTGACCGGCACGCTGTCGATCCCCGTCGGTCGCGTGCGCAAGCTCGCGATGGGCCCGGAGTACGTTGGCGCGTTCACCATCGGGGACCAGTTGCTGTGGGGCGCCGCCGAGCCCTTGCGTCGCATGCTGCGCCTGCTGCTGGAGGCGTGATCGTGGCGGCTCGCGTATCCAGACGTTGCACATCGGCAACGAAGCGGACTGCCACGCGTCAGTCAGCACACCCGGACCAATATCACGCGGAGCATGAGCTTGTCAGCGTATCTGCCTGATGTTATTGTGATTTCAGTTCAAATGCCCCTGCGCCGCGTGGTCGGCGGCTCGCCTGTTTTCCGGGCAGACGGGGCGTCGCCGGACGCTCGGAAGAAGCATTGGGAGATGCCTTGAAACACCGTACCTATCGCAAAGCCTCCGCTCCTTGGGCCCTGAACGCCGTGGCCACCGCCGCGCTGGCCGTGGCCGCTTGGATGCCGCTCGATGCAGCGGCCCTGGGGCTGGGGCGCCTCTCGGTGCAGTCCGCGCTGGGCGAGGGCCTGAAGGCAGAGATCGACGTGACCGCGCTGACGCCCGAGGAGGCCTCCAGCCTGCGGGTCAAGGTGGCCGGCCCCGAGGCCTATCGCGCCGCAGGCGTCGAGTTCAACGCCGCACTGACCAACGCCACGGTGACGCTGCAGCGCCGCAGCGATGGCCGACCCTACCTGCGACTGGTCAGCGACCGGCCGGTGCAGGAGCCTTTCGTCGATGTGATCCTCGATCTCAGCTGGTCCTCGGGGCGGCTGGTGCGCGAGTTCACGATGCTGTTCGATCCGCCGACCACGCGTCTGGCCGCGCCAGCCGCTTCGGCACCGGCGGTGATCGCGCCGCTGCCGACGCCCGCACCGGCGCCGTCGCCGGCCCAGGCTCCGGCCGTCAGCCCGCCGCGCGCGTCGGCACCTGCTCCCGCGCCGAGGGTGGCGCCGGCGGCCAGCGAGGCCCGCGCATCGGCTCCGGCGACCGGCGCCAACGAGTACCGCGTGCGCCAGGGCGACACGCTGTACCGCATCGCCGGGCGCACGCAGCGTCCCGGCGTGTCGCTCGACCAGATGCTGGTGTCGCTGTACCGCAGCAACGCCGACGCCTTCATCGGCAGCAACATGAACCGCCTCAAGGCCGGCGCGGTGCTCACCGTGCCGAGCGAGGACGAGGCCAAGGCCATCAGCGCCGGTGAGGCGCGCCAGGTGATTCAGGCCCAGAGCGCAGATTTCGGGGCCTATCGCCAGAAGCTCGCCACCGGCGTGCCGACGACCACCGTGCCGGAGAGCGGCCGCACCGCCGGCGGCAAGGTCGAGGCCGAAGTGCAGGACCGCAAGGCCGCAGCGGCCGCCGCGGCCGACAAGTTGACCTTGAGCAAGGGGGGGGTCGCAGCCAGCAAGCCCGGCGTCGAGGACAAGCTCGCCAAGGGTCGCGAGCAGAAGGATTCGTCGACGCGCGTTGCCGAACTGGCTAAGAATGTCGAGGACCTGAAGAAGCTGCAAGGCGCCGCCGCGGCCAGTGGCTCCGCCGCTCCCGCAGCGCCCGCCAAGCCCGGCGTGCCGCTTGCTGGCGTCACGACGCCGCCGGCCAAGCCGCCGGTGGCTGCGCCGGCTCCGACCCCTGCGCCCGCACCCGCGCCCATCGCGCCGCCCCCACCGGCGCCTGCTGCAGCGCCGGTCGCACCGCCGCCGGCTCCGGTCGTCGCCTCTGCGTCGGCCCCGAGCCCGGTCGCCGCGGCACCGGCCGCCAGCGTGGCCGCACCGGCCGTGGTGGCGTCGGCACCGGTGCCCGCTTCAGACCCTGCGCCCGTCGCAGCGGCCCCGGCCCCCGCGCCCGCGGCAGCCAGCGCGCCGCCCGTTGCGGCCGCTTCGAAGCCGGCCCCGTCGCCGATCGTGCCCGCCGAGCCGAGCTTCCTCGACGGCTTGCTCGACAACCCGCTGCTGCTGCCCGGTGCCGGACTGCTGGTGGCGCTGCTCGCCGGCTTCGGCTTCTACCGCATGCGGCAGGGCAAGCGCGATAGCGGTGAGACCTCGTTCCTCGAGAGCCGCCTGCAGCCCGATTCGTTCTTCGGTGCCAGCGGGGGGCAGCGCGTCGACACGCGCGACGCGACCGGCGTGCCCTCGTCGATGAGCTATTCGCTGAGCCAGCTCGACGCGATCGGCGATGTCGACCCTGTCGCTGAAGCCGACGTCTACCTCGCCTATGGCCGCGACCTGCAGGCCGAGGAGATCCTCAAGGAAGCGATGCGCTCCAACCCGGAACGCATGGCGATCCGCCTGAAGCTGCTCGAGGTGTACGCCAAGCGCCGCGACACCAAGGGCTTCGAGCAACTGGCGACCCAGCTCTACGGCTTGACCGGTGGCCAGGGCGAGGACTGGACGCGAGGCCAGCAGCTCGGCATCGGCATCGACCCGGAGAATCCGATGTACCAGCCGGGCGGTCGTCCGGCGGGCGCGCCGGCCGATGGTGGCGCGGTCGTGGAGCCGTTGGGCGCCAGCACGATGCCGCAATCGGTCTTGCCGTCGCCGTCGCGCTTCGAGGCGCAGCGCACCGACATCATGGAGGACCCGGGGGTCGATCTCGACCTCGATGTCTCCGCGCCGGGCGGGCTCGACGAGACGCCGCGCATCATGCCGGAGCGCACCCAGCCGATGCCCGAGGCGGTATCGGCGCCGACCCCGATGGGCAACAGCGTCGCGATGGACTTCGACCTGCCGTCGGTATCGCTGGACTCGCCGTTCTCCGCACCTGCGCCCGCGCCGATGGTCGCCGAGCCCCTGCCCGATCTGGGCAACTTCGACCTGCCGGCTGTCGTGGCCGACGACGAAGCTCTCGCGCGCAAGCTAGAACTGGCCGAGGAGTTCCGCCAGATCGGTGACCTCGAAGGGGCGCGCGACCTGCTGCAGGAAGTGGTCGCACAGTCCGGCGGCATGCTCAAGGCCAAGGCCCAGGGCATGCTGAAGGACATCGGCTGAGCCGCATCGGCCCGGCACGACGAAGCCTTCGCCGGAGCTCGGGGCCATGCGTCTGGCCTTGGGCCTGAGCTATCGCGGCAGCGCCTACCAGGGCTGGCAGAGCCAGCCCGGCGGTCGCACGGTGCAGGACCGGGTCGAAGCGGCGCTGTCGCAGTTCGCGGACCGGCCGGTTCGCACCGTGTGCGCCGGCCGCACCGATGCCGGGGTGCATGCGCTGAACCAGGTCGTCCACCTCGACACCGACGTCGAGCGCGATGCTTTCTCCTGGGTGCGCGGCAGCAACCGCTACCTGCCGGCCGACGTCGCGGTGCAGTGGTGCCGCCCGGTCGACCCGGGTTTCCACGCGCGCAACAGCGCCCGGGGGCGACGCTATGCCTACCTGTTGCTGGAGTCGCCGGTGCGCCCGTCCGTCGAGGCCGGCGCGGTGGGCTGGGTGTTCAAGCCGCTCGACGCCGATGCCATGCGCGAAGCCGCCGTTCCGCTGATCGGCGAGCACGACTTCAGCGCCTTCCGCTCGGCCGAGTGCCAGGCCGCGAGCCCGGTCAAGACGCTGCGGCGCATCGACATTGCGCGGCGTGGCGCCTATTGGCGCTTCGACTTCGAGGCCAGCGCCTTCCTGCATCACATGGTGCGCAACCTGATGGCTTGTCTCCTTGCCGTGGGGCAGGGGAGTCGCGCGCCGCCCTGGGTCGCGGACGTGCTGGCGGCGCGCGATCGCAGCCGGGCGGCGCCGACCTTTGCGCCGGATGGCCTGTACTTCCTCGGCCCGCACTACGATGCGGCCTTCGCCCTGCCGGAGCGCACCCCTGCCTTCGACTGGCTGCCCTGACGAGTCGACCATGCGCACCCGCATCAAGATCTGTGGCCTGACCCGTGAGGCCGACGTCGACGCTGCCGTTGCCGCCGGCGCCGACGCGATCGGCTTCGTCTTCTACCGCGCCAGCCCGCGCGCGGTGAACCTGCACCGCGCGGCCGAACTGGCGCGCCGCCTGCCGCCCTTCGTGACGCCGGTGGGGCTGTTCGTGAACGCCTCGCCTGCCGAGGTCAACGCCGCTTGCCTGGCGATGCCGACACTGATGCTCCAGTTCCACGGCGACGAGACGCCGGACGACTGCGCCTGGCCCAAGCGGCCCTACCTGCGCGCCGCGCGGATGGCACCGGGACTCGATTTGCTAGACTTTGCCTCGCAGTTCGCGAGCGCCGCCGGCCTGCTGCTCGACGCGCACGTCGAGGGTTATGGCGGTGGCGGAAAGGTGTTCGATTGGTCGCTCGTTGCGCAATCAGACAAGGCCGGCGTCGGCCTTCCGATCGTTTTGTCTGGTGGGTTGAGTCCTGCAAACGTGGGCGAGGGAGTGCTGCGCGTCCGGCCGTGGGCCGTTGACGTGAGTTCCGGCGTCGAGAGCGCCAAGGGGATCAAGGACCCCGAGGCCATGCGCCGGTTCTGCGCGGCAGTGCGCGAGGCCGATGCCCGCGTCGCCGCCACCCGCTCCTGAACCCGAGAGTCCGATCATGTTGAACTACCAGCAGCCCGATGCCACGGGCCACTTCGGCCCTTACGGCGGCAGTTTCGTTGCCGAGACCCTGATCCACGCGCTGGACGAGTTGAAGGCTGCCTACGCACACTACCGCAAGGACGAGGCCTTCATGGCCGAGTTCAAGTACGAGCTGGCGCACTTCGTCGGCCGGCCGAGCCCGGTCTACCACGCCGCTCGCCTGAGCCGTGAACTCGGCGGCGCGCAGATCCACTTGAAGCGCGAAGACCTCAACCACACCGGCGCGCACAAGGTCAACAACACCATCGGCCAGGCGCTGCTGGCCAGGCGCATGGGCAAGCCGCGCGTCATCGCCGAGACGGGCGCCGGCCAGCACGGGGTGGCCACCGCGACCATCTGTGCGCGCTATGGCATGGAGTGCGTGGTGTACATGGGCAGCGAGGACATCTTGCGCCAGTCGCCCAACGTCTATCGCATGCACCTGCTGGGCGCCAAGGTCGTGCCGGTGGAGTCCGGCAGCAAGACGCTGAAGGACGCCCTCAACGAGGCCCTGCGCGACTGGGTCACCCACGTCGAGAACACCTTCTACATCATCGGTACCGTGGCAGGGCCCGCGCCCTACCCGGAGATGGTGCGCGACTTCCAGAGCGTCATCGGCGAGGAATGCCTGACGCAGATGCCGGCCATGATCGGCCGCCAGCCCGACGCGGTGCTGGCCTGCGTGGGCGGCGGCAGCAACGCGATGGGGATCTTCCATCCCTACATCCGCCACGAGGGCGTGCGGCTGATCGGCGTCGAGGCGGCGGGCCAAGGCCTGGCGAGCGGCAAGCACGCGGCCTCGCTGTCGGCCGGCTCGCCGGGTGTGCTGCACGGCAACCGCACCTACCTGCTGCAGGACGCGAACGGCCAGATCACCGAGACCCACTCGATCTCGGCCGGCCTCGACTACCCCGGCGTCGGCCCCGAGCATGCCTACCTCAAGGACATCGGCCGGGCCGAGTACGTCGGCATCACCGACGACGAAGCCCTGGCCGCCTTCCACCGCCTGTGCCGCACCGAAGGCATCATCCCGGCGCTCGAGTCGAGCCATGCGGTCGCGCACGCGATGAAGATGGCGCCGGCGATGCGGCCCGACCAGCACCTGCTGGTCAACCTCAGCGGCCGCGGCGACAAGGACATCGGCACCGTGGCCGACCTCTCGAACGCCGACTTCTACTGCCGGCCGTCGTGCAAGGGGCAGTCGGTCAAGGGCGGCGACCCGGTCGTGAGGGCGCCGAGATGAGCCGCATCGCCGCCACCTTCAGCGCGCTGAAGGCGCAGGGACGCACCGCGCTGATTCCCTACGTGACCGCTGGCGACCCATACGCCGATGCCAGCGTCGAGATCATGCTGGCCATGGCCCAGGCCGGCGCCGACGTCATCGAGCTCGGCGTGCCGTTCTCCGATCCGATGGCCGACGGCCCGGTGATCCAGAAGGCTTCGGAGCGTGCATTGGCCAAGGGCATCGGCCTGCCGCAGGTGCTGCAGATCGTGCGAGGTTTCCGGGCCTTGAACGACAGCACGCCCGTGGTGTTGATGGGGTACGCCAACCCGATCGAACGCTACGGCATCGATCGCTTCGTCGCCGATGCGGGCGCCGCCGGCGTCGACGGCGTGCTGGTGGTCGACTACCCGCCCGAGGAGTGCGAGGCCTTTGCGGCCCGCCTCCAGGGCGGCGGCATGGACCCGATCTTCCTGCTCGCCCCGACCTCGACCGAGGCGCGCATGCAACTCGTGGGGCGGGTGGCCCGCGGCTATGTCTACTACGTGTCGCTCAAGGGTGTGACTGGCGCCGGCCATCTCGACACGGCCGACGTGGCACAGATGCTGCCGCGCATCCGCCGGCACGTGCAGGTGCCGGTGGGTGTAGGCTTCGGCATCCGCGACGCCGCAACCGCGCAGGCGGTGGCGGCGGTGTCCGATGCGGTCGTGATCGGCTCGCGCATCGTGCAGTTGCTGGAAACCCAGGAGCGCGCCCAGGTGGCCGCAGCCGGTGGTGCCTTCATCGCCGAGATCCGCGCTGCCCTCGATTCAAGACCAGGAGCAAAGGCATGAGCTGGCTAGAGAAACTGCTGCCGCCCAGGATCCAGCCGACCGATCCGGCCGAGCGCCGCTCGGTGCCGGAGGGGCTGTGGATCAAGTGCCCGTCGTGCGAGACGGTGCTCTACAAGACCGACCTTGAGCAGAACGCCAACGTCTGCCCGAAGTGCGCCCACCACCACCGCATCGGCGCCCGCGCGCGGCTCGACGGCTTCCTCGATCCCGAAGGCCGCTACGAACTCGCCCAGGAAGTGGTGCCGGTCGATGCCCTGAAGTTCAAGGACAGCAAGAAGTATCCCGAGCGACTGAAGCAGGCGATGGAGGCCACCGGCGAGACCGACGCGCTGGTGGTGATGGGCGGTGCGGTCCACACCCTCCCGATCGTGGCGGCCGCCTTCGAGTTCGAGTTCATGGGGGGCTCGATGGGCTCGGTCGTCGGCGAGCGCTTCGTGCGTGGCGTCGAGGCTGCGATCGACCAGAAGACGCCCTTCATCTGCTTCACGGCGACCGGCGGCGCGCGCATGCAGGAAGGCCTGCTGTCCCTGATGCAGATGGCCAAGACCAATGCCTCCCTCACACGGCTGGCCAAGGCGAAGCTGCCCTACATCAGCGTGCTGACCGACCCGACCATGGGTGGCGTTTCCGCCGGCTTTGCCTTCATGGGCGACGTGGTCATCGCCGAGCCCAGGGCGCTGATCGGCTTTGCCGGTCCGCGCGTGATCGAGAACACCGTGCGCGAGAAGCTGCCCGAGGGCTTCCAGCGCAGTGAATTCCTGATCGGCAAGGGCGCGCTCGACATGATCGTCGACCGCCGCGAGCTGCGCGGGACAGTCGCACGCCTGCTGGCGATGCTGCTGCGGCAGAGCGCCGACGCGGTGGCCTGAGCGCGCTGCCGCCGGCGGCAAGGGCGGCGCGAGCCGCCCTTGTGCTTTGTCGGCCGGCGGCGCTCCGGCCGGCTCGACCGACCTACCATCTGCCCCATGACCACGCCGACGACGCTGGCCGACTGGCTGGCCCACTGCGAGCGCCTGCACCCGAAGACCATCGACCTGACGCTCGACCGCGTGCTGCGCGTGCGCGAGCGTCTCGGCCTGGCGTTCTCGTGTCCCGTCTTCACCGTCGCCGGGACGAACGGCAAGGGTTCGACCTGCGCCATGCTCGAGGCCATCCTGCTGCAGTCGGGATACCGCGTGGGCGTCTATGGATCGCCGCACCTGGTGCATTTCGAGGAGCGCTGCCGCGTCGGTGGCGCCGTTGTCGAGGCGGCCGCACTGCTGCCGCACTTCGAGGCGGTCGAGGCGGCGCGCGGCGACGAGGCCCTGACCTACTTCGAGTTCACGACGCTGGTCATCCTGCGCCTGCTGATGCAGGCCGGGCTCGACGCGGTGGTGCTGGAGGTCGGCCTCGGCGGGCGACTCGACGCGGTCAACGCGATCGACACCGACTGCGCCATCCTGACCAGCATCGCGCTCGACCACATGGAGTTCCTGGGCCCCGACCGCGAAGCCATCGGCCGCGAGAAGGCCCACATCATGCGGGCCGGGCGGCCGGCCATCGTCGGCGACCCGGTGCCGCCGCAGTCGGTGATCGATCACGCGCAGGCGATCGGCGCCGACCTCTGGCGATCGGGCGCGGACTTCAGCTTCCGCGGCGATGCCCAGCAATGGTCATGGTCGGGCCGTGCGCGTCGCCATGGCGGGCTGGCGTACCCGGCGCTGCGCGGCACGAACCAGCTGATCAATGCCGCCGGCGTGCTGGCGGCGCTGGAGGCGATGCGGGAGCGGCTGCCGATCCCGGCGCAGGCGGTGCGCAGCGGCCTGGCGATGGTCGAACTGCCGGGGCGCTTCCAGATCCTGCCGGGCGAGCCGACCCTGGTGCTGGACGTGGCGCACAACCCGCACGCGGTGGCGACGCTGGCCGCGAACCTCGACCAGATGGGCTACTACCCGCGCACCCATGCGGTGTTCGGTGCGATGAAGGACAAGGACATCGAAGGCATGTTCGAGCGCCTGCTGCCGCTGGTCGACGGCTGGTTCCTCTGTGACCTGCCGACGCCGCGTGCCGCCACCGCCGGCGACCTCGAACAGCTGCGCCAGCAGGCGCTGGCCGGCCGATCCGCCGCCGCATCGCCGCTGCCGCCTCAGCTCAACAGCACGATGCACGCGGGGCCGGCGGCCGCACTGCGTGCGGCGCTCGAGGCCGCAGACCCCACTGATAGAATCCTCGTGTTCGGATCGTTCTACACCGTCGGTGGCGTGCTCGAAAGCGGTCTGCCGCGCCGGACGGCCAAGCACCTGGGTTGAACTTCCGTTCGCCGGCCTGATTTGTCGGGGTGACGGCCCGCAGCACCGACGCCATCGCAGGGTCATCCAGCCCACCACGCTCTCGAGCCCCCGCCAGCCTTACGCATGGGTCTGCTGTCCTTCCTCCAACGCAAGATCGGCGATGCGTCCGCAGGCCAGGACGCAGGCTCGGTCGACGCGGCGCGAGGCCGGGCGCGCCGCCGACTCATCGGCGCGACCGTCTTGGTGCTGATCGGCGTCATCGGCTTCCCGTTGCTGTTCGACACGGCGCCGCGACCCTTGCCGGTGGACATCCCGATCGACATTCCTCGCAAAGAAGCGGTGCCTCCGCTGGTCGCGAAAGCGCCGCCCGTGGCGCCGAAGGCCGCATCGGCCGCCCGGCCCGAGGCCCCGGCTGCCGAGGCGGTCCGCGAGCTGCCGGTGGAGCCTGCGGCGGTGCCACCGAAGCCGGCCGAGAAGGCGACCGAGAAGGCGACCGAGAAGGCCGTCGTCAAGAAGCCCGAGACGGCGGCGCCCGACAAGCCGGTGGCGGAAGCGGCGCGCGCGCAAGCCGCGCTCGAAGGCAAGCCGCTGGCCCCTGTGAAGCCCGGCGATGCCGCGACGCGCTTCGTGGTGCAGGTCGGCGCCTTCAGCGAGGCCGACTCTGCCCGTGAGGTGCGGACCAAGGTCGAGAAGCTGGGGCTCAAGACCTACACCCAGGTCGTCGAGACCGCGGCCGGCAAGCGCATCCGGGTGCGCGTCGGTCCCTACAACGACCGCGCCGAGGCCGAGAAGATCGCCGCGCAGATCAAGCAGGCCGGCGTCAGCTCGGCCGTGCTGACCCTATGAGCGGCGCCGTGGCCGACATCGGCTGGATCGACTGGCTCTTCCTGGCCGTCGTGCTGCTGTCGGTCGTGGTCGGCCTGATGCGTGGCCTGGTGTACGAGGTGATGTCGCTGCTGGGCTGGGTCGTCGCCTATGTCGCGGCGCAGACCTTCGCCGGGGCGGTGGCGCCCGCCATCCCCATCGGCGCCCCGGGTTCAGGCCTCAACGTGGCCGCCGCCTTCGTGATCGTCTTCGTCGTCGTGCTGATCGGCTGGGGCCTGCTGTCCTGGCTGATCAAGCGGCTGCTGCAGGCCTCGCCGCTGAGCCCCTTCGATCGAGCGCTGGGCGCCGTGTTCGGCCTGCTGCGCGGCGTGCTGGTGGCCCTGGTGGCCGCGACCGCGATCAACATGACGCCGCTGGCCGCATCGCCGAGCTGGAAGACCGCCCACAGCGCGGCTGGCCTGCAGATGCTGTTGTCGGGCCTGAAGCCCCTGCTGCCGGACGCCATCGTGCGGCACCTGCGGGCCTGATCGAGCGATTCTTCAAGGGGTAGTCCATGTGCGGCATCGTCGGTGTGATCTCCAAGGCACCGGTCAACCAGCTGATCTACGACGCACTGCTGCTGCTGCAGCACCGCGGGCAGGACGCCGCCGGCATCGTCACCGCCGGCCCGGATGCCAAGGGCACCAAGGTCTTCATGCACAAGGCCCGCGGCATGGTGCGCGACGTCTTCCGCACGCGCAACATGCGGGCCCTGCCGGGCACGGTGGGGCTGGGCCAGGTGCGCTACCCGACTGCCGGCAACGCCTACAGCGAAGAAGAGGCGCAACCCTTCTACGTGAATGCGCCGTTCGGCCTGGTGCTGGTGCACAACGGCAACCTGACCAACGCGCATGCACTCAAGCGCGAGCTGTTCGCGATCGACCGCCGCCACATCAACACCGAGAGCGACACCGAGGTGCTGCTCAACGTGCTGGCGCACGAGCTGGAGCTGGTGGCGCACGGCATGCCGCTGACGCCGACCGAGATCTTCAAGGCGGTCGGTGCCACGCACCTGCGCATCAAGGGCTCGTATGCCGTCGTGTGCCTGATCGCCGGGCACGGCGTGCTGGCCTTCCGCGATCCCTTCGGCATCCGGCCGCTGTGCCTCGGCGAGGCCGAAGGCCCGGACGGGCGCACCGTGATGATTGCCAGCGAGTCCGTTGCGCTCGAGGGCACGGGCCATCGCTTCGTGCGCGACGTCGCGCCGGGCGAGGCGGTCTTCGTCGACCTCGAGGGCCGCGTCCACGCGCGCCAGTGCGCCGCCAATCCGCAGCTGCACCCCTGCGTCTTCGAGTACGTCTACCTGGCCCGGCCCGACTCGGTGATCGACGGCATCTCGGTCTACCAGGCGCGCCTCAACATGGGCGAGACCCTGGCCCAGCGGCTCGTGTCGACGATGCCGCCGAGCGAGATCGACGTCGTCATCCCCATCCCCGAGTCCAGCCGCCCATCGGCGATGCAGCTGGCGCAGAAGATCGGCAAGCCCTACCGCGAGGGCTTCGTCAAGAACCGCTACGTCGGTCGCACCTTCATCATGCCGGGGCAGGGCATGCGCAAGAAGTCGGTGCGCCAGAAGCTCAACGCCATCGTCTCCGAGTTCAAGGGCCGCAACGTGCTGCTGGTCGACGACTCCATCGTGCGCGGCACCACCAGCAAGGAGATCGTGCAGATGGCGCGCGAAGCCGGCGCCCGCAAGGTCTTCATGGCCTCGGCCGCGCCGCCGGTGCGCTATCCCAACGTGTACGGCATCGACATGCCGACCAAGGGCGAGCTGATCGCGCACAACCGCAGCATTGACGAGATCCGCGACTTCATCGGCGCCGACGCGCTGATCTACCAGGACGTCGCGGCGATGAAGCGCGCGGTCGGTTCCTTGAACCCCACGCTCGCGGGCTTCGAGGCCTCGTGCTTCGACGGCCACTACATCACCGGCGACGTGACGGCCGAGGACTTCGAGACCCTCGCCGCGCAGCGCCCGCTGCAGCTCGAGGAGGACGCCGAGTCGGCCTCGCGCCTGGCGCTGCAGAGCGCGGTGGAGCTCTGATGGCCGGCGGCGACCGCAAGCAGCTCCCGCGCGTCGACCTGCCGGCCGATGCGCGCCTGGACACACGGGCTGTCCGCGAAGGGCTGCCGCCCAGCCAGTACGGCGAGAACTCCGAAGCACTGTTCCTGACCAGCAGCTTCGTGCATCCCGACGCGGCGACCGCGGCGGCGCGCTTCGCGAACGAAGAGGAAGCCTTCGTCTACACGCGCTTCACCAACCCGACGACGATGATGATGGAGCGCCG
>CAZTTC010000046.1:0-17718 GCA_964616015.1 uncultured Methylibium sp.
GAAGGCCTGTTCGGCGAGCTGCTCGACATCACCAAGATCGACACCGGCGGCGTCGAGCCGCGGCCCGAGCACTTCACGCTGCGCGAGTTGTTCCAGCGCCTGAAGCTGCAGTACGAGCCGACCGCCTTCGAGAAGGGCCTGGCGCTGCGCTTCGCCGGCATGCGGCAGGTGGTGCACGGCGACCCGGTGCTGATCGACCGCATCGTGCGCAACCTGTTGTCCAACGCGATCCGCTACACCGACGACGGCGGCGTGCTGGTCAGCGCCCGCCGGCGCGGCGACAGCGTGCTGCTCCAGGTCTGGGACACCGGCGTGGGCATCGCGCTGTCCGAGCAGCCGCACATCTTCGACGAGTTCTACCAGGTGCAGGCGCACTCGGCGCTCGAGCCGCACCACCCCAAGGGCCTGGGCCTGGGCCTGGCGATCGTGCAGCGGCTGGCACGGCTGATGGGGGCCCCGCTGTCCCTCTCCTCCATCCCCGGTCGCGGCACCGTCTTCACGCTCACGCTGCCGGTCGGCAAGGCGCCGCGCAGCGTGTCGCCCCTGCCCGGCGGTGCCAAGCCGGGACTCGGGCTCACGCTCGAGCGGCGCTTCATCGTCGTCGTCGAGGACGAGCCCGCGGTGCGCGAAGGCCTGGTCGTGCTGCTGCGCGGCTGGGGCGCGACCGTCGAGGCCTTCGACACGCTGGCCGCCGTCGAGGCCTGGGTCGGCAGCGGCGCCGCGACCCCGCCCGACCTCGCGATCGTGGACTACCGCCTGCCCGAGGGCCGCAACGGCGTCGAGGCCTTGCGCACCCTGCGGGGCGCCTTCTCCAACGCGCTGCCCGGCATCGTGGTCACCGGCAGCACGATGAGCGGTCACGAGGAAGAGTCGAGCCGCCACGACTTCCATCTGCTGGTCAAGCCGGTCGCGCCCAACAAGCTGCGGGCGATGATCGCCTTCAAGCTGGGGCTGCGGTGAGCGCCTCGGACCCGACCGGCGTCGAGATCGGCTTCGAGGACGACGGCCCGGGAACCGGCGGCAGCGCCCCGCTCGATCCGGCGCTCGCCGCGGTGGGGCACCCGGTCGACACGGTGCACGAGCCGCTCAGCGCGGCCGGCCTGCTGGAGCGCTTTCGCCTGCACCGGCCGCAGTGGTTTGCCGGGCTGCGGTCCGAGTCCGACGGCATCGAGGCCCTGCTCGCGCGCGACGCGGACCTCAGCGCCCGGTGGCAGGGCCTGCCCGGCCTGGACCACCGCAGCCACTGGGATCGCGGCACCGAGACCTCGCAGCCGCGCCGCTGCGAATGCCACGCCGAGTGGCAGCCGCCGCTGTGGGCGATGGCACCGGTGGTGCGCCGCCAGGGCGGCACGATGAAGCTGCGGCTGCCGCCGGCGCTGACCGCCCCCGCGCTGCAGCAGGCGGTGCTCGCGCATTGCCCGAAGGCCTGGCTGCGCCACGACGACGTGCGCGTGCGCGTCGAGATCGAGACCCGCCTGTACTGGGGCGCGCGCTCGCCCGCCGAAGGCCTGCCGTGGATGCCGGCCGCGGAGCACCGCGACAGTGTCGGCCTGACCGCCGAGATCCTCGAGATCGAGCGCGGCAAGCCGCGCTGGCTGGTCGACGAGCGCGACGCCGTCTCGCCCACCATCACGCGCAGCCTGCGCGCTGGCGTTGGCCTGCTGGTGGCCATGCCGGTGCTGCTGTACAGCCGCAGGCCGCGGCCACTGGGGCGCTGGCGCAAGCTGGTGCAGCGCGCGCTGGACTGGTTCGATCGCCTGCGCGGCGTGCGCCAGGACTGCGACCCGACCTTCATCGATCGCCTGAAGTCCGACGAAGGCTACTGGGCCGCGGGCCTGGGCCACAAGACCCCGGGCTGGATGGCGCTGCGGCAGGCGAGCCTGGCCGGCGCACGACTGGCACCGGCCTCGGCCGCCGCGCTGGGCAACACGGAGGCCGCCGCGGTCCACGTGCTGCTGCTGCATGGCGGGCTCACCTCGGCGCTCGCGGGCTTCGAGGCCTGGCTCGCGCCGGACCCGCGGCAGCGGCCGCTCTGGCCCGGCATGCCGCTGTTCGAGCAGCTGCCGGTTTGGCGCTTCGAGCACGACACCTTCCTCGAGGTCGGGCGCAACATCGACGACCTGATCGCGGCCCTGCAGACGCAGGTCATCGGCCGCCGCCGCGAGGGCCGCCTCGTGCTGCTGGCGCATTCGCGCGGGGGCGTGGTCGCCCGCTTCGCGCTGCCCGAGCTGAAAGACCGCTGGCCCGGTTGGGATTTCCAGGCCCTGACAGCCGGCAGCCCTCACCTCGGCACCGACGTGTTCGAGCGCCTCGGCCAGCGCTGGGTGGGCCTGGCCGGCGCGGTCGGGCTGCTGTCCAGCGCCCTGCGCGAAGTCGGCAGCCGCAGCACCCTGGCCAGGCTGAAGAACCTCGAGCGCGGCATGGCCGGCGACATCCCCCCCGGCTTTCGCGACCTGCTGCCGGCCAACGTGTTGGAGCGCGCCGAGCGCTACCCCTGGCCCGAGGGGCAGATCGTCACCTGGGGCTCGCAGTGGCGCGCCGAGGTCGCTGCCGACTGGCGCCCCGAGATGTGGCACCGGCTCATCGAAGGCTTCGCCGGCTTCGAGGCCGACGGCGACGGCATGATCCCGCTCGACTCGGCCAAGCATGGCGATCACGCGCACGACGCCTCGCCGGTCTTCCACACCGAGTACTTCGCCCACCCGCACACCGCCGCGCAGATCCGCGCCGAGCTGGAACGCCTGGCCCGACGCTGAGCACGCGCACGGCGTCGCGGGGTGCTTCGCGCAGGCCGCGGTCGCCGCGCCGCTGTCACCACACCGTCACGTGCGCTGCGCAGCATCGCGCACCGATGACGGTCGCACCCAGACTCGACGACGCCCTTCCAGCCGCTCCAGCCGCTCCAGCCGCGCCGGCCGCGGCACCGCGTCGCACCGTCGACCTCGTGTACTTCAACGCCGGCGGCGGCCATCGCGCGTCGGCCACTGCGCTGCAGGCCGCGATCCGCGAGCCGGGCCGTCCCTGGCAGGTGCGCCTGGTCAACCTGCTGGAAGTGCTGGACCCGCAGGATCTGTTCCGCAAGTTCACCGGCTTCGCGCCCGAGGCGATCTACAACCAGCGCCTGGCACGCGGCTGGACGCTGGGCCTGGCGCAGGAACTCAAGCTGCTGCAGGGACTGATCCGCCTCGCGCACCCGACCCTGGTGCGGCAGCTGCAGCAGCACTGGCTGAAGACCGAGCCGGACCTCGTGGTCTCGCTGATCCCCAACTTCAACCGCGCGCTCTGCCAGAGCCTGGCCTCGGCCCTGCCGGGCGTGCCCTACGTGACCGTGCTGACCGACCTGGCCGACCATCCGCCGCACTTCTGGATCGAGGCCGACCAGCCCCAGCACTTCGTCTGCGGCACGCCGCGGGCGATGGCGCAGGCGCGCGCGACGGCGCATCCGGCGGCGACGCTGCACGCCAGCTCCGGCATGATCATCCGGCCCGACTTCTACCGACCTCCGATGGCCGATCGCGCGGCCGAACGGGCAGCGCTGGGCCTCGATCCGTCGCGCCCGACCGGGCTGGTGTCCTTCGGCGGACAGGGGTCGAAGGCAATGATCGGCATCGCGAAGCAGCTGGCCGACACGCCGCTGATCCTGGTCTGCGGCCACAACGAGGCGCTGGCGGCCAGGCTGCGCGCGCTGCCCGCCGCGGCACCGCGCCTGGTGCTGGGCTTCACGCCGGACCTGCCGCACGTGATGCAGCTGGCCGACTTCTTCATCGGCAAGCCGGGGCCGGGCAGCCTGAGCGAGGCGGTGCAACTCGGCCTGCCCGTCATCGTGGCGCGCAATGCCTGGACCCTGCCGCAGGAGCGCTACAACGCGCAGTGGGTGCGCGAGAACGGCCTCGGCCTCGTGCTGCCCGGCTTCGCGCGCATCGCGCCGGCCGTGGCCGAGGTCATCGCGCGGCTGGACGAGCTGCGTGCCAACACGCGGCGCATCGAGAACCGGGCCGTCTTCGAGCTGCCCCGCCTGCTGGACGGCATCCTGCAGGCGAGCGAGGCGGTGCGGCCCGAGCTGCCACTGCGTTGAGCCGGCCCCGCCGGCCTGCACTCAAGGACTCCCGTCGGGTTTGCGCGTGATCGAGCCGCGCGACCGCGAAACCGGCTGAGGCGCTGTACTGCGCCGTGGCGGTCGAACGGTCGAACGGTCGAACGGTCGAGAACGCCCCGCTGGTGGATCGTCGAGGGCGATGCGTGCCCGGCGCAGTCAAGCAAAGGGGGGATCGGGCGCAAGACAGCATCAAGCTGCCGCGCCACCCCCGACGATCGGCACGACGTTGTCGTGCCCGGCCCCGCCGAAGGCCTGCTCGCGCAGCAGGGCCAGCTGGTCGCGCACGCGGGCGGCCTTCTCGAACTCGAGGCTCTTCGCGTGCTCGAGCATCTGCTTTTCCAGCTGCTTGATGCGCTTGCCGAGGTCCTTCTCGCTCATCGCCTCGAGCTCGGCCGCGGCCTGCGCGGCCTTCAGGTCGTCGCCACGGCTCTTCTCGGAATAGACACCATCGATCAGGTCGCGCACTTCCTTCTTGACGCTGCGCGGCACGATGCCGTTGGCCTCGTTGAAGGCGATCTGGCGCGCGCGGCGGCGCTCGGTCTCGTCGAGCGCGCGCTTCATCGAGTCGGTCATCACGTCGGCATAGAGGATGGCCTTGCCGTTGAGGTTGCGCGCCGCGCGGCCGATGGTCTGGATCAGGCTGCGCTCGGAGCGCAGGAAGCCCTCCTTGTCGGCATCGAGGATCGCGACCAGCGACACCTCCGGGATGTCCAGTCCCTCGCGCAGCAGGTTGATGCCCACCAGCACGTCGAAGCTGCCCAGCCGCAGGTCGCGCAGGATCTCGACGCGCTCGACGGTGTCGACGTCGCTGTGCAGCCAGCGCACCTTGACGCCGTTGTCCGCCAGGTAGTCGGTCAGCTGCTCGGCCATGCGCTTGGTGAGCGTGGTCACCAACACGCGCTCGTGGATATCGACGCGCTCGCGGATCTCCTGGAGCAGGTCGTCGACCTGGTGGGTGGCCGGGCGGACCTCGACGAGCGGATCGACCAGGCCGGTCGGGCGCACCAGCTGCTCGACGACGTGGCCGGCGTGCTGCTTCTCGTAGTCGGCCGGCGTGGCCGAGACGAAGACGACCTGGCGGATCTTGCGTTCGAACTCCTCGAACTTCAGCGGCCGGTTGTCCAGCGCGCTCGGCAGCCGGAAGCCGTAGTCGACCAGCGTCTGCTTGCGCGCGCGGTCGCCGTTGTACATGCCGCCGAGCTGGCCGATCAGCACGTGGCTCTCGTCCAGGAACATCAGCGCATCGGCCGGCAGGTAGTCCACCAGCGTCGGCGGCGGATCGCCGGGGGCGGCACCGCTGAGGTGGCGTGTGTAGTTCTCGATGCCCTTGCAGTGGCCGATCTCCTGCAGCATCTCCAGGTCGAAGCGGGTGCGCTGCTCGATGCGCTGCGCTTCCACCAGCTTGCCGGCCTTGACGAACTCGTCGAGACGCACGCGCAGTTCTTCCTTGATCCCGTCGATCGCGCGCAGCACCTGCTCGCGCGGCGTCACGTAGTGGCTGGACGGGTAGACCACGAAGCGCGGCACCTTCTGGCGGATGCGGCCGCTCAGCGGGTCGAACAGGCTCAGCGCCTCGATCTCGTCGTCGAACAGCTCGACGCGGATCGCGAGCTCGGAGTGCTCGGCCGGGAAGATGTCGATGGTGTCGCCACGCACGCGCAAGGTTCCGCGCGAGAAGTCGGTCTCGTTGCGCTGGTACTGCATGCGGATCAGCTGCGCGATCAGGTCGCGCTGGCCCAGCTTGTTGCCGCTGCGCAGGATCAGCCGCATCTCGAGGTAGTCGTCGGGCTTGCCGATGCCGTAGATCGCCGAGACGCTGGCGACGATGATGACGTCGCGGCGCTCGAGCAGGCTCTTGGTGGCCGACAGGCGCATCTGCTCGATGTGCTCGTTGATCGCGCTGTCCTTCTCGATGAAGAGGTCGCGCTGCGGCACGTAGGCCTCGGGCTGGTAGTAGTCGTAGTAGCTGACGAAGTACTCGACCGCGTTCTTGGGGAAGAACTCGCGGAACTCGCTGTACAGCTGCGCGGCCAGCGTCTTGTTGGGCGCGAACACGATGGCCGGCCGGCCCATGCGCGCGATGACGTTGGCCATCGTGAAGGTCTTGCCCGAGCCGGTGACGCCGAGCAGGGTCTGAAACACCTCGCCGTCCTCAAGGCCCTCGACCAGCCCGGCAATCGCCGTCGGTTGGTCGCCGGCCGGCGGGTAGGGCATGAAGAGCTGGAAGGGCGAGTCGGGAAAGCTCGCGAATTCGCCCGCTGGCACATCGGCTTCGGCAACGACGGGGGCAGCGGTCTCGGTCAGAACGGCCATGAGCGGGCTCGCTAGAATGCGGGTTATCCCTTGGAGCAGGGCAATCCGCCAGCGTAGCCGAATCGCTTCGCCCCTGCCACCGACATCCACTGCCCAGCGAAGCCGCCACCATGTCCGCCCTGTTTGCCTCCGTCGAGATGGCTCCCCGCGACCCGATCCTGGGTCTGAACGAGCAGTTCAACGCCGACCCGAACCCGAACAAGGTCAACCTCGGCGTCGGCGTCTACACCGACGAGTACGGCAAGCTGCCGCTGCTGAAGTGCGTGTCCGCCGCCGAAGCGCAGATGGCCGCGGCGCCCAAGGCGCGCGGCTACCTGCCGATCGACGGCATCGCCGCCTACGACAAGGCGGTGCAGGGCCTGGTGTTCGGCGACGCCGCCTCGGCCAGCGGCCGCATCGCCACCGTGCAGGGCCTGGGCGGCACCGGCGGACTGAAGATCGGCGCCGACTTCCTCAAGCGCCTGTCGCCCGAGGCCAAGGTGCTGATCAGCGACCCGAGCTGGGAGAACCACCGCGCGCTCTTCACCAACGCCGGCTTCCAGGTCGAGAGCTACCCGTACTACGACGCCGGCAAGCGTGGCATCGACATCGACGGCTTGCTCACCGCGCTGAACGGCGCCCCGGCCGGCACGATCGTCGTGCTGCACGCCTGCTGCCACAACCCGACCGGCTACGACCTCGACGCCGGCCAGTGGCAGCAGGTCATCGCCACGGTCCGCGCCAGGAAGCTGGTGCCCTTCCTCGACATGGCTTACCAGGGCTTCGGCCAGGGCATCGCCGAGGACGGCGCGGTGGTGCAGCAGTTCCTGGGCGCGGGCCTGGACTTCTTCGTCTCGACCAGCTTCTCCAAGAGCTTCTCGCTGTACGGCGAGCGCGTCGGCGCGCTCAGCGTCGTCTGCGCCAGCAAGGACGAGGCGGCGCGCGTGCTGAGCCAGCTCAAGATCGTGATCCGCACCAACTACTCCAACCCGCCGACGCACGGCGCGACCGTCGTCGCCACGGTGCTGACGACGCCGGCGCTGCGCGCGCTGTGGGAAGAGGAACTGGCCGGCATGCGCCTGCGCATCAAGGCCATGCGCGTCGCGCTGGTGGCGCGACTTCAGACCGCGGGCGTCAAGGGCGACCTGAGCTACATCACCACCCAGCAGGGCATGTTCAGCTACTCGGGGCTGAACGCGGCCCAGATGCAGCGGCTGCGCAGCGAATTCGGCGTCTACGGCGTCGATTCGGGTCGCATCTGCGTCGCGGCGCTGAACGAGCACAACCTGGACGCCGTCGCCAAGGCCATCGCCGCGGTGGCCTGAGTCCCGCCGCCGCGCCGGGTTTGCAATTCTTTGCAAGCTCGGGGCCTGCGGCGATGCACCGATGCGCCGGCTGCTGCGTTAATCCGTCACCGGTCGACCCGCGACCCGAGGTGATGCCATGAACGCCATCCGCTTCTTCCCGCCCCGCAGCGGCAGCCTGTTCGCCCTGCTCTGCGCCGGCCTGCTGGTGTCGGGTTGCGCCAGCCCGGCCCATGCCGAGAACGAACCCGGCCACGACATCGTCGATCCGCCAGCCCGCGTCGGCAGCATCAGTGCGCTGCGCGGCCCGGTCGACACCTCGACCGAGGCCGGCGGCGCCTGGGAGCCGGCCCAGATCAATCAGCCGGTCACCAGCCAGACCGCGCTGTGGGCACCGCCGGGCAGCCAGGCCGAGGTCCGCATCGGCAGCAGCTCCGTGCGCCTGGACGGCAACACCCAGGCGGTGTTCTCGCAGATCGACGACCACGGCGTCTCCATCGACGTCGCCCAGGGCACGGTGCGCGCCCGCGTGCGCAACCTGCCGACCGGCGACCGCTTCTCGCTCAGCGCCGACGGCGTGCGCGCCGAGGCCGACGGCCCCGGCGACTACCGCGTCGAGTACGACCCCGACCGCCGCGCCTACACGCTGCGTGCGCTCGCCGGCCGGCTGCGCCTGGTGACGCCGAACAACAGCTTCACGCTGGGCACCGGACAGGAAGCCCTGGTCGAGCGCGGCGGCGAGACGCTGCAACTGCGCGCCATGGGCCAGCGCGACGACTTCGACCAGTGGGCCGAGGCGCGCGACCGCGACCAGGACCGCCTCGCCGCAGCCCGCTACGTCTCGCCCGAGACGACCGGCATCGAGGCGCTCGACGAGCACGGCCGCTGGGACACCGTGACCGAATACGGCGCCGTCTGGTACCCGCGCGCCCTGCCCTATGGCTGGGCGCCCTACCGCTACGGCCGCTGGGCCTACGTGCGTCCCTGGGGCTGGACCTGGGTCGACGACGCGCCCTGGGGCTTCGCGCCCTTCCACTACGGCCGCTGGGCGCTGATCGGCAGCGCCTGGGGCTGGGTGCCGGGCCCGATCGTCACGCGGCCGGTGTGGGCGCCGGCGCTGGTCGGCTATGTCGGCTATGTCGGCGGCGGCGGCGGCGTCAGCATCGGCATCGGCGGTGGCCGGCCGGTCGGCTGGTTCCCGCTCGGCCCGCGCGAGGTCTACCACCCGCCGTATCGGTATTCGCCGCGCTACGCGCGCCAGGTCAACATCATCAACGTGACCAACGTCGTCAACGTCGCCCCGTCCGGCGACCGTGCGGTGACGCGCCCGCAGCCGCCGGTGCCGGCCTATCGCTATGCGCAGCGCCCCGAGGCCGTGACGATCGTGCGCGAGGACCAGTTCCGCAACGCCCGCCGCATCGGCCGCGACCGCATCGAGCTCAGTGCGCAGCAGGCCGCGCAGTTACAGCCGGTGGTCGCCAGCGTCGGCGGCCGCCCTGCTGCCGCGGGTCCGGCGCCGGGAGGCTTGCCCACCGCCGCGCTGCCGCCCGCGCCGCCGCAGCGCGATGCCCGCGCCGACGAGCCGCGCCGGGGCTTTCGCGACCCGCGCGTCGAACGGCCGCGCTTCGAAGCCGAGCGCCCGCGCGCCGTGGGGCCGTTCGTCGACGCCCAGCCCGGCACCCAGCCTCAGCCACCCGCCGGTGTGCCGATGCTGCCGCGCGGACCCGACCGCCACGGCGGCGGCGCCGTGCAGCCGACCAGCCCGGCGGTCGTGGAGTCGCCGCGCGGGCAGGAACCGG
This sequence comes from uncultured Methylibium sp., assembly GCA_964616015.1. GTDB lineage: Bacteria > Pseudomonadota > Gammaproteobacteria > Burkholderiales > Burkholderiaceae_C > Methylibium. Next base: position 9,492 of record CAZTTC010000046.1, read on the forward strand.
ACCGGATGATGCGTCGCCACGACGACGAGCGCGGCGACTGGCGCCACAACGGCCGGGCCGCCGAGAACCGCGGCGAACCGCAATGGCGCGGCGACCGTCCCCAGCCGCGCCAGACCCCCGAACCGGCACGCGTGCCGACGCCGGCACCGCAGCTCGCCCTGCCCCAGGTCACGCCGGCACCGCAACTCATCCCGCGCCCGGTGCCGGTGCCCCAGGTGATGCCGTCGCCCCAGGTGATGTCTCGCCCGGTGCCGGTGCCCGGGCCGCAGCAGGGGGCGATGCCGCCCCAGCCGCGCACGCCCGAGCGCTACGAGCGCCAACAAGACCGGTCCGAGCAACGCCGGCCGCCGGGAGACGGCCCAGGCCAGGGTCAGGGCCCGGCCGCCGGCAAGCGCGAACGCGAGCGCTGACGTGGCCAGCGGCGTCACCTCCGGGTCGCTCAGCCGCGCCGCGAGTTGCTCACGGTCCCGTCCTCGGGTGTGAAGCGCACACGGTGGTCGAGCGGTGCGGCGCGTGGCGCGTGGCGCGTGGCGATGGGCATCGTCGATCAGGCTGCCGCCGTGCACCGGCGCGAAGTCCTCGGCATCGAAGTCAAGGCGCTCGCTGAGCCACACCGTGCGGGCCGCAGCGTCGACGCCAAACACCTCGACACGCGCAAAGAACACCATGGTCTCGCGCGCCAGTCCGCCCTCAAGCCCGGCCGCCGTGAACGGGTGCGCTGCAGCCACGGGCAGGGCCAGGCCAAGCGCTCGAGCGCGAGCTGCACTCGCGGCTCACCCCGCCGGCGGGCGCCGCGCTCGATCAGCTTGAGCATCGACAGCGCGTTGTCGGCGTTGACGGGGTGTGCCAGGCGGGCGCGCGGGTCCGCGATGTCGTTCGGCAGCGTGCCGGCGATGTCGCGCACGCAGCCGGTCGAGGTCGCCGCGCTCGGCGGCCGGCTGGAGCGGTGCAAGTCCGTCCGCGCCGAGCCAGCCCGTGGGTGCTGGTGAGCTCATCCGGCTGCATCGGTGGTGCTGCCGACAGCCTTCAGCGGCGCGCCACCACCCGGCCCGATCACAGGCCCCTGATCGTCACCAACGCCACCGGATTGCGCCAGTCGCGCAGGGCCGCCGGCAGGCTGCCGGTCCCGTGGATCCCGTTGTGGACATGCGCGAAGCCCTCGCCACCGCCGACCCGAGCACCGCCGCCCGACCCGCCACACTCAGCGAAGAAGGGGCCGGGAATCGACGCACACAGCTCGTCATTGCGCTCGCTGCCCGCGTCGTAGGCGCGCGCGAAGTAGCTCAGGCTGCGGCCTGGTTTCGGCAACGCCACGCCGTCGAGCGCGGTGAATGCGTCGTTGGTTGGGATCAGCATCGCCGCCAGACTCAGGCGGTCGTTGCGCCGGGTGGTCTCGATCGTGAAGCTGACCGTCTGGCCCGGATTCGTCAGCCCGGCTCCGCTGACGATGCGGCTGACCTCGGGCGCCTCCGACAGCCGCATCGCCAGCGGCGCGACGTTGCCTTCCTCGGCCAGGATGCGCAGCTCAGGGCTCACCGGCTGGCCCAGCGTGAACAGAGCCAGCGGCGGGCGATGCGTGACGAGCAGCAGCGGCGTGAACTGCTGGCCCTGCGTGAGGTTGGTGATGCTGACCTGGAAACTGCGCTTGACCGGATCGCTGCGCTCGTCGTCGTCGTCGGTGGCTCTCGCCACACCGGGCAGCGCGAGCACGGCGGCAGCGCACAACAGGGACAGTAGGACACGCTGGCGGTTCATGGTGATCTCCTGGATGGCATGGGCGTGCGCCTCGGGCAGCCGGAGGGCCGGCAGGGCGACGCGAGGCTGGGTCGGGTTCTCACCGTTCCCGACTTACCGGAAGGGTCAACGACGATCGCCGCAGCGGCGTCAAGCCGCCACGCCGATCAGCCGCCGGCGCGCGCGATGCAGGCGGACGTGCAAGGTGTCCGCGGTGATGGCGAGACTGCGGCAAACCTCGTCGACCGCCCCGTCCTGCAGCACGCGCAACTGCATCGCGCGCCGAAGCGGCAGCGCCAGCGACTCGATGTCCTCGAGCGTGCGGGCCAGGCGCTCGCGCTGTTCGGCCAGTTCGTCGGGCCGGCCCCGCGTGCAGATCAACTCGCCGGCGGCATCGTCGTCGTCGCCGAGGGCGTCCAGGCTGTCGTGACCGCTGCGCGTGCGGATCAGATCGACAATCTTGTGGCGCAGCACGCCGATCAGCCACGAGCGCAGCGTCGAGCGGCCTGCATACCTCGCCCGGCCGTCGAGGACGGCCATGAACACGTCGTGCACCGCATCTTCGGCCAGCGCCGGGTCCTGCAGGCGGCGCCGGGCGTAGCGCAGCAGGTCGCGGCGATGCGCCAGCACCTCATGCCAGGGCAGCGCAGGCTGCGCTGCCGACGGGCTCGGATGAAGGCAGTGGGGGTCCGGCATGAAGGCTCCTGGCGTCGGGTTCGGCCGGACTGTCGAGCCCGCAGGTCTCGGCAAGCTCACGCCACCTCACAGCCAGATCACATCGCGCGGCCGAGTGGTGGGCGCGCCGCCACGCGGCCGCACAATCCCGGTAAGCCATCCGCTCCCGCCCCGACCCACGCCGCCATGGCTGCCCGACTCCTCATCGCCGAAGACCAGGCCGACATCCGCGACCTGATCGCGCTGAACCTGCGCCAGGCCGGCTACCAGGTCGCAGCGGTCGGCGATGGCCTCGCCGCGCTGGCCAGCGAGAGCGAGCGCCCCAGCGATCTGCTGATCCTGGACCGCATGATGCCGGGCCTGGACGGCCTGGAGTTGTGCAAGACGCTGCGCGCGCGCGGCCACGGCACGCCGATCCTGATGCTGACCGCCAAGGCCACCGAACTCGACCGCGTGCTCGGCCTGGAGCTGGGCGCCGACGACTACCTGACCAAACCGTTCTCGCTGGCCGAGCTGCTGGCGCGCGTCAGGGCGTTGCTGCGCCGCGCCGACCTGCTGCGCCAGGCCCAGAACAGCACGCCGGCGCTGCCACCGACACTGCGCAACGGCGAGCTGGAGATCGTGGCCGCCAAGCGCCTGGTGCGCTGTCGCGGCGCGGCGCTCGACTTCACCGCGCTGGAGTTCGACCTGTTGCTCCACTTCGCGCGTCACCCGGGTCACGTGTTCTCGCGTGCCCAGTTGCTCGACGCGGTGTGGGGCTACAGCCACGACGGCTACGAGCACACCGTCACGACCCACATCAACCGCGTGCGCGCCAAGATCGAGGCCGACGCCTTGCACCCGCAGATCATCCTCACGGTGCGCGGCGCCGGCTACAGGATGCGTGAAGCGCCATCGCAGTCGCCATGAAGGTGCGCTTCAAGCTCGCGCTGACGGTCTTCGTCACCGGGGCGCTGACGGCGCTCGGCGTGATCGCGACGGTGCTGAGTGCTTTCGAGCGCTACGAGCACGAGACCGCCTACCGCCGCGGCGACGCTTTCCTGGGCCGTGTGGTCGGCATGTACGACGACCTGACCGAACAGCAGGCGCGCGACCCGGTCGCCTTCGACGCCTTGCTGCGGCGGCTGGTGCTGCTCGAGCCCGAGACCCAGCTCTACCTGCTGGACGGCGACGGTCGAGTGCTCGCCTCCAGCACGCCGATGCTGGCGGCGCCCGGACTCAAGGTGGCACTCGCGCCGGTCATGCAGGCCGTGACCCAGACGCGGGCCCCCTACGTGATGGGCGACGACCCGCAGCGCATGCACAGCGCCGCAGTGATCGCTGCCCGACCGGTGCAACGCCCGGCGACCGACGCACGCACGGCGCCGGCCGGCTACCTCTACCTCGTGGTGCATCGCGACCGCTTGCCCGCCGGCCGGCTCGAAGCGCTGGGCGACTCGCTGTGGCGCCCGGCGCTGGCGACCGTTTTCGGCGTGGTGGCGCTGGCCACGCTGCTGGCTGCCTGGATCATCGCGTCCGTGACGCGGCCGCTGCAGCGGCTCGGCGACGCCGTGGCCGCGGCAGCGCGTGATGGCCTGGCGGGCACGGCCTCGGACGGCGCCGTGCTGCTGCCTGCGCCCGCCCACGCCAGCGACGAGTTCGGCCAGCTCGCGCAGGGCTTTCGCGTCATGCTGCAGCGCTTGCGCTCGCAGTGGGAGACGCTGCGACGGCTCGACCACTTCCGGCGCGAAGGCGTCAGCAACCTGTCGCACGACCTGCGCTCCCCGCTCACCGCCACGACAACCTGCCTCGAGACCCTGGAGGCGCGCTGGGACTGCGACCCGGCACGGGCCGACGATGCCCGGCTCGTGCAGGTCGCGCTGCGCAACACCCGCAACGCCGCGCGGCTGGTGCAATCGTTGGGGGAGCTGGCGCAGCTCGACGAGCCCGAGTTCAAATTGCGCACCGAGCGCATCGATGCCGGTGAGCTGCTCGACGACATCGCGTTGCGCTTCGCCGCCCGCGCCAGCGAGCAGGGCGTGCGACTGCAGACCGATCCCGCACCCGTCGCGGTGGTGCCGGCGGTCGAGCTCGACGTGGGGCTGTTCGAGCGCGCGGTCGCCAACCTGATCGACAACGCGCTCAAGTTCAGCCGCGCTGGCGGACTGATCACCTTGGCGGCGCACCCGCGCGAGGGCGACGTGGCGGTCAGCGTCACCGACACCGGGGTCGGCATCCCGGCCGACGACGTGCCGCACCTGTTCGACCGCTACTACCAGAGCCGCCGCAGCGTGGCACCGGCCACCGGCGAAGGCGGGCGCGGGCTCGGACTGGCGATCGTCAAGCGCATCGCCGAGCTGCATGGCGGCCGGGTCGAAGTGGCCAGCCGCGTCGGGGCCGGCACGCAGGTGACGATCCTGCTGCGCGCAGCCTGATGACCGAACGCGCGCAGGCGCTCGGATCCCGTAGGTAAGGAAAGCCACGCTCGACCCGACCTGGGCTCCACGAGCCGTGCCTCGGTGGCCCGGTGGACGGGAGGCGACATGAGCTCGATGCCCGAATCCTCGACCGCAGGGGCGACCCGGCGGTCGCTGCTGGCACTGCCCTGGCTGGCGGCCGCGGCCTGGGCTGCCGGGGCGGCCGACCGTCGCGACCCGCTACCGCTGCGCGTGTTCTACACGCTGTTCGACGACGATCGCGCGCGGGCGCTGGATGCGCTGCAGCGCATCGGCAGCGAGTGGCAGGACGGCTACGCCGCACCGCTGCTCGATCTGGTGGGTTTCCTGTCCGAGCGCGAGGTTCAGCAAGGCGTGCTCGCTCTCCTGGACAAGGCCGCAGGCCAGCCCATGGGCAACGACATCAACCGGCGCTACGAGTGGCTGTGGGCGGCCAAACCGGCCCCGCACCCCGAGTACGCCGAGTTCAAGGCCAGACTCTACGAACAGATCGACCCGCGCTTTCGCGAGTACTTCGCCACCGGCCGCAAGACCAGCATCCGGCTCGACGAGATCCGTTGGGGCGGGGTGGTACGCGACGGCATCCCGCCGCTGCAGAACCCGACGATGGTCGATGCGCGCCGCGCTGGCTGGCTGTCGGCCGACCATGTGGTGTTCGGCATCGCCATCGACGGCGACGTGCGCGCCTACCCCAAGCGCATCCTGGCCTGGCACGAGATGTTCAAGGACCGCATCGCCGGGCGCGAACTGACGGGCGTCTATTGCACCTTGTGCGGCTCGATGATCCTCTACGACAGCTGGGCTGGCGGCGAGCACCACGAGCTGGGCACCAGCGGCTTCCTCTACCGGTCCAACAAGCTGATGTACGACCAGGCCACCAAGTCGCTGTGGTCCACCCTGACCGGCACGCCGGTGGTCGGACCGCTGGTGGGCCAGGGCATCGAACTGCAGCCCTTGCACGTGGTGACGACCACCTGGGGCGCCTGGCGCGAGCGTCACCCCGCCAGCCGGGTGCTGTCGCTGGCCACGGGCCACCAGCGCGACTACGCCGAGGGGGCAGCCTACCGCGACTACTACTCGCACGACCGACTGATGTTCAACGTGCCCAGGCTCGACGGCCGACTGCCGAACAAGGCCGAGGTGTTGGCGCTGCGCCTCGCCCAGGCGCCGGGCGAAACGCTCGCCATCGCGGCCGACTACCTGCGCCTGCACCGTGTCTACCACGACCGGCTCGGCGCGCAGGAGCTGGTCGTGCTGACAGACGCCAGCGGCGCCAACCGCGTCTATGACGCGCAGGGCGTGCGCTTTGCGAGCTGGGACGGCCTGCAAAGCGCGCGCGACACCCAAGCCGGACGCTGGCGGGTCGAGGAGAGCCAGCTCAGCGGGCCGGACGGACGGCGCCTGGCGCGACTGGCCGCCCACCGCGCCTTCTGGTTCGGCTGGTACGCCGCCTACCCCGACACGCGGCTCGTCAGATGAGGCGCCGCGGGCCGCCCGGCCGCTGAATCACGCCGTAAGCACGCCTGCGGTGGCGTTGTTCCGGGCTTGCGGCCCGGCCGGTCGGCCCCACGATGCGCAAGCAGCCGCTGGTCACCTACACTGCTGCAGCACAGCATCGGTGCTTTACCGATGCGCGAGACCCCGACGTGAGGCTTGCAGGCACCGCGGGGGGCCCCCAGCTCAACGAAAGTCCGCATGCTCTACCAGCTTTACGAAACCCAGCGGGCCATGCTCAGCCCCTTTGCCGAGTTCGCCACCGCGTCGGCCAAGCTCTACAGCCACCCGCTGTCGCCCTTTGCGCAGGCGCCCGGCGCGCAGCGCGTGTCGGCCGGCTTCGAGCTGATGCACCGGCTCACCAAGGAATACGAGAAGCCCGCGTTCGGCATCACCAACATCGAGGTCGGCGGCATCGACGTCGTCGTGCAGCAGCAGACCGCCATCGACAAGCCCTTCTGCAAGCTGCTGCGCTTCAAGCGCTTCACCGACGACGCCCGGCTGCTGGGCAAGATGCGCGACCAGCCCAGCGTGCTGGTCGTGGCCCCGCTGTCGGGCCACCACTCCACGCTGCTGCGCGACACCGTGCGCATGCTGCTGCAGGACCACAAGGTCTACATCACCGACTGGGTCGACGCCCGCATGGTGCCCACCGAGGCGGGACCCTTCCACCTGGACGACTACGTGCACTACGTGCAGGAGTTCATCCGCCACGTCGGCCCCGACGTCAACGTGATCTCGGTCTGCCAGCCGACGGTGCCGGTGCTGGCCGCGGTGTCGCTGCTGGCCAGCGGCGGCGAGAAGACCCCGCGCACGATGGTGATGATGGGCGGCCCGATCGATGCCCGCAAGTCGCCGACCGCGGTCAACAACCTGGCGATGAACAAGAGCCTCGAGTGGTTCGAGAACAACGTCATCTACCGCGTGCCGCCCAACTACCCGGGCGCCGGCCGTGCGGTCTACCCCGGCTTCCTGCAGCACACCGGCTTCGTCGCGATGAACCCGGACCGCCACCTGTCGGCCCACTACGACTACTTCCTCGACCTGGTGCGCGGCGACGACGACAGCGCCGAGTCGCACCGCCAGTTCTACGACGAATACAACGCCGTGCTCGACATGCCGGCCGAGTACTACCTCGAGACCATCCAGGTCGTGTTCCAGGACTTCGCGCTGGTCAACGGCAGCTGGACGGTCGGCGGCGAGCCGGTGCGTCCCCAGGACATCAAGACCACGGCGCTGCTGACGGTCGAGGGCGAGCTCGACGACATCTCCGGCAGCGGCCAGACCGCCGCGGCACTGGGGCTTTGCAAGGGCATCCCCAAGACCCGCAAGCGCCACTACGAGGTCGCCGGCGCCGGCCACTACGGCATCTTCTCGGGCCGCCGCTGGCGCGAGTTCGCCTACCCCGAGATCCGCGACTTCATCCTCAAGCACCAGACGTGAAACACCCCCGTTGCGGCTTCGCCGCTCCCCCTCCAGGGGGCGCCGCTGGCGGACCGGCGGAGCCGGATCCGCGGCGGCGGCTGACTTAGGTCGGCTCGTGCGTCGCAGAGGGCGTCCAGCGACGTGGGTCCCGAGATGACGAGCGGCGGCATCGAGCCACGGGGCGATGCGATCGATGCGATCGACGCCGCGCTGCCGCAGACGCAGTGCACGCGCTGCGGCGAGCCGGACTGCCGCCGCTACGCCGAAGCCATCGCCGCCGGCCGCGCCGGCATCGACCAGTGCCCGCCGGGCGGGGCCGAGGGCATCGCGCGACTCGCGGCGATCACCGGCCGGCCGGTCGTGCCGCTGAACCCGGTGCACGGCGTCGAAGGGCCGCTGAAGCTCGCCGTCATCGACGAGGCCTGGTGCATCGGCTGCACGCTGTGCATCAAGGCCTGCCCGGT
>CAZTTC010000047.1:0-17634 GCA_964616015.1 uncultured Methylibium sp.
AGGCCTCCATGCGCGTCAGCGGCGCGCACTCGATGTGCCAGACCTTGTCCTTGCGGCGCGGCAGCTCGGCGCGCGCCAGCAGACCCGCGCCGTCGACCGGCGACGACTGCGCCGGCACCGGTCGACGCGCCAGGTCGGGCGGCAGCTTGAGATCGGGCGCGACTTCCAGGTCGAACTCGACGTGCGGATTGCGCCACGCGACCTTGCGGACCGCGCCCGCCAGGTAGACCGGCCGCCCCTGATCGAAGCTGCTCCAGCCGTGGTGCGCGAGCGCGGGCCGCAGCGGCAGCGCCGCGGCGGCCAGCAGGAGGAATCGGCGTTGCATCGGGGTCTCCTTCCGTTGTCGACGAGGGGTGAACCGGCCGCCTTCAGGCGTAGGCGATCCAGCGCCCACAGATGATGACCGCCAGCCAAAGACCCAGCGAAGCGAAGGTCTGGGCGCGCGCCACGCGGTCCAGCTTGTCGAGGCTGCCGCGCGAGTGGAAGGCTGCCGCGTTGAGGCCAGCGATCATCAGCAGGCTCATCTTCAGCACGAAGACGCGGTTGCCCAGCAGCTCGGCGGCCTGGCTGGCGAACATCAGCAGGCCCGTCGATGCGGCCAGGCAAAAACCGGCCAGCGTCAAAGGCAGCGCCAGCCGCGCCAGCGCCTGCACGGGCAAGGCCGCGCCCAGGCCCCAGACGCGCAGCTCGAACACCGTCAGGCTGCCCAGCAGCAGCGCGATGCCGACCACATGCAGCGACTCGAGCAGCGGGTAGAGCCAGGGGTGGCTGGCGATCCACGCGAAGGCGGTGAAGTCGGCGCGATCCTGCATGCGGCGGACCATACATCGAGACCGTCACGAGGCGACTCCTAGAATCCGCCCATGCACCTTCACATCCTGGGCATCTGCGGCAGCTTCATGGGCGGGCTGGCTGCGCTGGCGCTGGAGGCCGGTCACCGCGTGACCGGCTGCGATGCCGGCGTCTACCCGCCGATGAGCGACCAGCTGCGCGCCCAGGGCATCGAGCTGGTCGAGGGCTGGGGCGCCGACCAGCTGGCGCTCGAGCCCGACCTCTTCGTCATCGGCAACGTGGTCTCGCGCGGCAACGCGCTGATGGAAGGGATCCTCGACGCCGGCGCCCCGTACACGAGCGGCCCGCAGTGGCTGTCCGAGCACGTGCTGCCGGGCCGCCACGTGCTGGCGGTGGCGGGCACGCACGGCAAGACCACGACGACCTCGATGCTGGCCTGGATCCTCGAGGCCGCGGGCCAGCGGCCCGGCTTCCTGGTCGGCGGGGTGCCGCAGAACTTTGGCGTGAGTGCCCGACTGGGCACCGGCCAGCCCTTCGTCATCGAGGCCGACGAGTACGACACCGCCTTCTTCGACAAGCGCAGCAAGTTCGTGCACTACCGGCCGCGCACGGCCGTGCTGAACAACCTCGAGTTCGACCACGCCGACATCTTTGCGGACCTGGCGACGATCGAGACCCAGTTCCATCACCTGCTGCGCACCGTGCCGGCCAGCGGCCGCGTGGTCGTCAACGCGCGCGAGGACAGCCTGGGCCGCGTGCTCGAGCGCGGCTGCTGGAGCGACGTGGTGCGCTTCGGCGTGCGCGGCGACGTGCCGGGCTGGCGCGCGCGCGGCGAGCCGCATGCCTTCGACGTGCTGAAGTCCGGCGTCAAGGTCGGTCGCGTCGAGTGGCCGCTGCTGGGCGAGCACAACCAGCTCAACGCGCTGGCGGCGATCGCCGCGGCCGAGCACGCCGGCGTCGCCCCCGGCGACGCGGCCCGGGCGCTGGAGCGCTTCGCGAACGTCAAGCGCCGCCTCGAGCTGCGCGGCGAGGTCGCCGGCGTGAAGGTGTACGACGACTTCGCCCACCACCCGACGGCGATCCGCACGACCATCGACGGGCTGCGCCGCCGCGTCGGCCCGCTGGGCGAGGGCCCGCGCATCCTGGCGGTGTTCGAGCCGCGCTCCAACACGATGAAGCTGGGCACGATGAAGGCCCAGCTGCCGTGGGCACTCGAGGAGGCCGACCTCGCGTTCTGCCATGGCGGCGGCCTGGGCTGGGATGCCCACGAGGCGCTGGCGCCGATGGGCGAGCGCGCCGTCATCGCCGACACGATCGAGGCGCTGGTGCGGCGCATCGTCCAGGCCGCGCGGCCGGGCGACCATGTGCTGTGCATGAGCAACGGCGGCTTCGGTGGCATCCACGCCAAGCTGCTGGCGGCGCTGGCGCAGTGACGCGCCCGCGATGATGCCCAGCGGGCCGAGCGCGGGCCGACAGGCCGTCCGCCACCTGCTCTACCTGCACGGCTTTCGCTCGTCGCCGGGTTCGACCAAGGCACGGCGCATGGCCACGGAGATCGCGTCGCTGCAAGGCCGGGGCATCGACATCGACTGGGTCTGCCCGCAGCTGCCGCCCTCGCCGGCCGAGGCCCGCGAGCTGATCGACGCGCTGGCCGCATCCTGGCCGACCGAGCACATGGCGGTGATCGGCAGTTCGCTCGGCGGCTTCTACGCCACCGTGCTGGCCGAACGTCGCGGCTGCCGCGCCGTGCTGCTGAACCCTGCGGTCGAGCCGGCGCGCGACCTGGCGCGCCACATCGGTGAGCTGAGCGCCTGGCACGACGCCGCGCTGCGCTTCGAGTTCACCGCCGCCCACGTCGAGGAACTGCGCGAGATGCGGCCCGACGAGATCGTCGACGCAGCGCGCTATTTCGCCGTGATCGCCAAGGGCGACGAGCTGCTCGACTGGCGCGAGATGCAGGCGCGTTACGCCGGCGCGCACGTGAAGCTGCTCGAGGGCAGCGATCACGCGCTGACGGACTTCGACCGGCACCTGCCCGACGTCCTGGGCTTCCTCGGCCTCGATCGGCCGGCCTGAGCGCGGGGCCCTGGGACCCGAGGCGACAATAGCCGGATGTATGCGCTGTTCGAAGAAGCCGGCAAGTTCCTGGCCGGCCGGGTGATGTCCGAGGCCGAGAGCTCGCTGCAGGTCGAGCTCGACTCCGGCAAGCGGGTCAAGGTGAAGAGCGCCAATGCGCTGCTGCGCTTCGCCAAGCCGGCCCCGGCCGAGCTGCTGGCGCAGGCGCAGGCCCTGTCCGGCGAGATCGACCTCGACCTGGTCTGGGAGGCGGCACCCGACGAGGAGTTCGGCTTCGACGAGATCGCCCGCGAGTACTTCAACGCCAATGCCGATGCGCCGCAGCGCGCCGCGACGCTGTTGCGGCTGTTCGACGCACCGCACTACTTCCACCGCCGCGGCAAGGGGCGCTTCCGCAAGGCGCCGGAGGACGTGCTCAAGCAGGCGCTGCTGGCGATCGAGCGCAAGGCCCAGCAGGCGCGCCAGATCGACGAGTGGGCCGAGCAGCTCGCGGCCGGCGACTGCCCGGCGCCGATCCGCGACCAGCTGTACAAGATCCTGTTCAAACCCGACAAGAACGGCCCCGAGTACAGGGCCGTCGTCGAGGCCTCGAAGCGCTCGCACCAGGCGCCGCTGGACCTGCTGAAGGCGGCCGGGGCCATCACCAGCCCCTACCAGTTCCACTGGAAGCGCTTCCTGTTCGAGTTCTTCCCCAAGGGCACGGCCTTCCCGCCGCTGGCGGCGCCGCAGATCAAGGAGGAGCTGCCGCTGGCCGCGGTGCCGGCGTTCTCGATCGACGACTCGTCGACGACCGAGATCGACGACGCGCTGTCGGTGCAGGGCCTCGGGACGGACACCGTCACCTTCGGCGTGCACATCGCCGCGCCGGCCCTGGCCATCGCGCCCGGTTCGGCGGTCGACCAGGTGGCGCGCACGCGCTGGTCCACGGTCTACATGCCCGGCCACAAGCTGACGATGCTGCCCGACGAGGTGGTGCAGGCCTACACGTTGGTCGAGGGCCGCGACTGCCCGGCGGTGTCGGTCTACTTCAGCTTCGATGCGACGACGCTGGCGCTCAGGCAGGCCGAGACGCGAGTGGAGCGCGTGCCCATCGCCGCCAACCTGCGCCACGACCAGCTCGATGCGGTGATCACCGAGGCGACGCTGACCGGCGAGGCCCCGGCCGACTACGCGCATGCTGGCGAGCTGGCCTTCGCCTTCCGCCTGGCCCGGCACCTCAAGGCCCAGCGTGAGGTGGCGCGCGGCAAGCCCGAGAACTTCAACCGCCCGGACTACAGCTTCAAGCTCGACGGCGTGCAGGGCCCCGAGCCCGACGGCAGCGAGACCGTCACGATCAGCGAGCGCAAGCGCGGCTCGCCGCTCGACCTGATCGTCGCCGAGGCGATGATCCTCGCCAACAGCCACTGGGGCGGCTGGGTGGCCGAATGCGGCGTGCCGGCGATCTACCGCAGCCAGGCCAGCATGGCACCGGGCATCAAGGTGCGCATGGGGGTGAGGCCGGCGCCGCACGCCGGCATGGGCGTGAAGCAGTACGCCTGGTCGACATCGCCGCTGCGGCGCTACGTGGACCTGGTCAACCAGTGGCAGATCGTCGCCTGCGCCCGCCATGGCCGCACTGCGGCGCTGGCAGCGCCCTTCAAGCCCAAGGACGCGGCGCTGTTCTCGGTGATCTCGGGCTTCGATGCGGCCTACGCGGCCTACAACCAGTTCCAGAACGGCCTGGAGCGCTACTGGACCCTGCGCCACCTCGAGCAGGCCGGCATCGCCGAACTCGACGCCGCCGTGATGAAGGACGGCCTGGTGCGCGCCGAAGCGCTGCCGCTGGTGTTCCGCGCCCTCGGCTGCGAGAGCCTGCCGCGCGGCACGCGCGTGCGCGTGCGCATCACCGGCACCGACCTGCTGACGCTGGACCTGCACGCCAGCCTGGCAGGCCGTCTCGACCAACCCGCCGCGGCCGCGACCGACGAGGGCGCGGACGGCGAGGACGGCGAGGACGAAGCCGCCGCCGCCGCGCCCCTGGCGCTGGCGATCGACCTGCAGGATGGCGACAATGCCGTCGAGCCGGTCGACGCCGGCACCGCGAGCTGACCTCCCATGAAGAAGCCATCGAACCACGGCGGGTTGTCCGGGCTGCGACGGCTGAGCACGCTGCAGTTGGCGCTGCTGATCTCCGTCGGCGTGCACGCCGCGCTGCTGACCGTGCGCTTCGTCGATCCCGAGGGCTTCAACCGCGTCTTCAAGGACACGCCGCTGGAAGTGATCCTGGTCAACGCGCGCTCGACCGAGCCGCCGCTCAAGGCCCAGGCGATCGCGCAGGCGGCGCTGGCCGGCGGCGGCGAGGCCCAGGCCGGCCGCGCGACCTCGCCGCTGCCGCCGTCGGCCCTGACCGAGGTGGGGGATTCGCTCGAGGACGCCCGCAAGCAGATCCAGCAGCTGCAGGAACAGCAGATGCAGATGCTCGCGCAGATCCGCCGCGAGCTGGCGCGACTGCCGCCGCCCGACCCGCAGCGCGACCAGGGCACGCCCGAGGCGCGCGCCCAGGCCGAACAGCGCCGCCAGCTGGTGGAGATGCTGGCCGAGATCGAGAAGCGCATCAACACCGAGAACTCGCGCCCGAGGAAGCGCTACGTCAGCCCGTCGACCAGCGAGGCGGTCTATGCCGTCTACTACGACGTGCTCAAGCGCCGCATCGAGGAACGCGGCACCAGGAGCTTTCCCGAGGACAAGGGTCGCAAGCTCTACGGCGAGCTGGTGATGATGATCTGGGTCGACGCGGCCGGCCGCGTGCTCGAGACCGAGATCGTGCAGGGCTCGGGCCAGCGCGTGCTCGACCGCCGTGCGCAGGCCATCGTGCGCGCCGCGGCGCCCTTCGGCCCCTTCAGCGATGCGATGCGCGCGCAGGCCGATCAGATCGCCGTCGTGTCGCGCTTCCGCTTCACGCGCGAAGAAGGCCTCGAGACCCGGCTGCTGCAGGCGCCCCAGCAATGAAGGACCGGTATGCCGTGGCCGGGCACCCGGTCGAGCACAGCCGCTCGCCCTTCATCCACGCGCGCTTCGCCGAGCTGACGGCGCAGCCGCTGGCCTATGGCCGGCTGCCCTGCGCACCGGACGCCTTCGCGGCAACGGTGCGCGGCTTCGCCGCGTCGAGCGAAGCCGGCTTCGGTCCGGCGCGCGGCTGCAATGTCACGGTGCCGTTCAAGTTCGAGGCACCGGCGCTGGCGGACCGGCTCACGCCGCGCGCCGCGCTGGCCCAGGCCGCCAACACGCTGCGCTTCGACGGCGGTCCGGACGGCCGGGGCTGGCAGGCCGACAACACCGACGGCGCCGGCCTGGTGCGCGACATCACCGTCCACGCGGGCGTGCCGCTGCAGGGGGCGCGGCTGCTGCTGGTCGGCGCCGGCGGCGCGGCCGCCGGCGTGCTGGGTCCGCTGCTCGAGGCCAGACCGGCGGCGCTGGTCCTGGCCAACCGCAGCGTCGACAAGGCGCGGGCGCTGGTGCAACGCCACGCCTCGCTGGCCGTGCGGGGCGGCGTCGAGCTTCGCGCCGCGCCGCTGGACCAGGTCGGCAGCGCCTTCGACATCGTCGTCAACGCCACCGCGGCCAGCCTGGCCGGCGCTGGCGTGCCGGTCTCCGCGCGCGTGTTGCGACGCGGCGCGCTGGCCCTGGACATGATGTACGGCGCGGCCGCCCGCCCCTTCCTCGCCTGGGCCGCCGAGCACGGCGCCCACGGGCGCGACGGACTGGGCATGCTGGTCGAGCAGGCGGCGGAGGCCTTCGCCTTCTGGCGCGGCGTCCGCCCGCCGACGGTCGAGGTGCTGGCCGAACTGCAGCGCGCGGTCGCGCGGGAGTCGGCATGAGGTGGCTGGCGCGCGGCCTGGTGCTGCTGCTGCTCAGTGCGGTCGCGCTGCAGCTGATGTTCGTGCTGCGCATCGCGATGATGGCGCTGATCGACCCGCAGTCGACCACCTTCCAGCGCAGCGAGATCTGGCGCCTGGCGACCGAACGCCACGAGGTGCTCTGGAGCCAGGCATGGCGGCCCTACCCCGGCATCGGCGAGCCGCTCAAGCGCGCCGTCATCGCAGCCGAGGATGCGAGCTTCACCGACCACGGTGGCGTCGACTGGGAAGCGATCGAGAAGGCCTGGGAGCGTAACCAGCGCGCCGAAGCCCGCGCCGAGCGCGTGCAGTCGCGGCTGGAGGCCCAGCGCCCGAAGAACGGCACGCCGCGGACCGCCGCGCCGCCCAGGGTGGTCGGCGGATCGACGATCACGCAGCAGCTGGCGAAGAACCTCTTCCTGTCCGGCGAGCGCAGCCTGGCGCGCAAGGGCCAGGAGTTCGTCATCACCCACGCGCTGGAAGCGCTGCTGACGAAGCAGCGCATCCTCGAGATCTACCTGAACAACGTCGAGTGGGGCGAGGGCCTTTTCGGCGCGCAGGCCGCGGCCCGCCACTACTTCCGCGTCGACGCCGACCGCCTGGCGCCGATGCAGGCGGCGCGACTGGCGGTGATGCTGCCCGCGCCCAAGCGCTTCGAGAAGCGCCCGGGCTCGCCCTACATCGCCGGCCGCGCCGCCACCATCGCCGCGCGCATGGGCGCGGTCGAGCTGCCCTGAACGCCGGGCCGCTCCGGACACTCCAAGCCGCATGTCCGCTTCGACCCAGAGCGCCGAGATCGCCGCCACCGCCGCCCGGCTGGTGGTCGAGGAGGGGCTCGAGTACGGCCCGGCCAAGCAGCGTGCCCTGAAGATCCTCGGCAGGCGCGGCCTGCCCCCTGGCGACCTGCCCGACAACGAACAGCTGGAGGACGAGGTCCGCAGCTACCTGGCGCTGTTCTGCGCCGACACCCAGCCGGCCGAGCTGGCAGCGCTGCGGCAGACGGCGCTGCTTTGGATGGACCGCCTCGCGGCCTTTCGCCCCCACCTGACCGGCGCCGTCTGGCGCGGCACCGCCACCCGGCTGAGCGACGTGCACCTGCAGCTCTACTGCGACGACTCGAAGTCGGCCGAGATCGCGCTGCTGGATGCCGGCGTCGCCTACGAGGTGGGCAGCGCCCGCGCCGCCGACGGCCGCCAGGTCGACGTGCTGAGCCTGGCCCAAACGAACCGGGATCTCGGCGAACGCGTCGTCGTCCACCTCAGCATCCTGGACCACGACGACCTGCGCGGCGCGCTCAAGCCCGACGCCCGCGGCCGGGCGCCGCGCGGCGACGCCGCGGCGCTGCGCCGACTGATGACGATGGAGAACCCCGCATGACCGAGACCGTGACCGACAACCAGCCCCGTCCCAGCCCGAACCGCCGCCTCTTGATCGCCGGGGCAGCCGTCGTCGGCGTCGGTGCCGGCGCCTGGGTGGCCCTGCGCGGTCAGGCGCCGACCGTCGGAAAGGCCAGCGAAGCGGCGCTGTGGTCGCTCACCTTCGACACCCCGGGCGGCACGCCCTTGGCCATGGCCAGCCTGCGTGGCAAGCCGCTGCTCATCAACTTCTGGGCCACCTGGTGCGCGCCATGTGTTCGCGAGCTGCCACAGATCGGTCGCTTCTACCGCGATTTCAGCCCCAACGGCTGGCAAGTTCTGGCATTGGCGGTTGATAGCCCGACCCCGGTGCGCGAGTTCCTGGACAAGCTGCCACTCCCCTTCCCGGTCGCTCTGGCAGGCCTGGAAGGCAGCGAGTTGTCACGTCAGTTGGGCAACGACCGCGGCGGGCTGCCCTTCAGCGTCGCCTTCAATGCCCAGGGCGACCCCGTCCAGCGCAAGCTGGGCGAGACGAGCTACGAGGAACTGGCCGGCTGGGCCCGCGCGATGACCTGATCCGCGCGGCCGGCCGGATCGACCCCGGCGTTTTTTGCGCGTAAAGTCGCGCCTTCGCCGGCCGATCTGCCGGCATCCTCGCCGCTTCTGATGGAAATCCTCGTCCTGCACGGACCCAACCTGAACCTGCTCGGTAGCCGCGAGCCCTCGGTCTACGGCGCCACGACGCTGGCCGAGATCGACGCGATGCTGCAAAGGCGCGCCGGCGAGGCCGGCGTCGGGTTGGACTGCTTCCAGAGCAACCACGAAGGCGCTTTGGTGGATCGGGTCCAGGCCGCCGGCCGCGATGGGGTCCGTTTCATCCTGATCAATCCGGCAGCCCTGACCCACACCAGCGTGGCGCTGCGCGACGCGCTGGCGGCGGTGGCGATTCCCTTCGTCGAGGTGCACCTGTCCAACGTGCACCGGCGCGAGGCCTTTCGCCACCATTCCTACTTCTCGGACCTGGCCGAAGGCGTGATCGCCGGCCTGGGCGCCAGCGGCTACCGGCTGGCGCTCGACTTCGCGCTCGAGCGCCTGAGCGCGAGCGGGCGCTGAACCCGGTCTCGCGGCGATCCCGCGGGCGGCCGGTCTTCCCACCAATAACAACCGTTGGAGAGAACCCATGGACCTGCGCAAGCTCAAGACGCTGATCGACCTCGTGTCGGAATCCAACGTTTCCGAACTCGAGATCACCGAGGCCGACGGCAAGGTCCGCATCGTCAAGAGCGCCCCGGTCGCAGTGCTGCCGGTGGCTGCACCGGCCGTCGTGGCGCCGGTCGTCGCCCCGGCGGCCCCGGCCGCGAGCGCCCCCGCCGCGGCGCCGGCCGTCGCGCCGGCGGCCGAGCCCGCGGCCCCGGAAGGTCATGCCGTCAAGTCGCCCATGGTGGGCACCTTCTACCGATCCGCCAGCCCGGGCGCCAAGGCCTTCGTCGAGGTCGGCAGCGAGATCAAGGAAGGCGAGCCGATCTGCATCATCGAGGCGATGAAGATCATGAACGAGATCGAGGCCGACAAGTCCGGCACGGTCACCAAGATCCTGTGCGAGAACGGCCAGGCGGTGGAGTTCGGACAGCCGCTGTTCGTCATCGAGTGACGTTTCAGGAAGCCCCTCGATGCTCAAGAAGATCCTGATCGCGAACCGCGGCGACCAGCAGGCCGCAGGTCTGCGCAGCGGCGGCGGCGCATGGCCCGGCACGCGCAGCGTGCAGGGCGATTGAGCCGCGGAGAACCGAATGTTCAAGAAGATCCTGATCGCCAACCGCGGCGAAATCGCCCTCCGTGTCCAGCGCGCCTGCCGCGAGCTCGGCATCCGCGCCGTCATCGTCTATTCGGAAGCGGACCGCGATGCCAAGTACGTGAAGCTGGCCGACGAGGCCGTCTGCATCGGCCCGGCGGCGTCGGCCCTGAGCTACCTCAGCATGCCGGCGATCATCGCGGCGGCCGAGGTGACCGACGCCGAGGCCATCCACCCCGGCTACGGCTTCCTGTCCGAGAACGCCGACTTCGCCGAGCGCGTCCAGCAGAGCGGCTTCGTCTTCATCGGCCCGACGCCGGAAGCGATCCGCGTGATGGGTGACAAGGTCGCGGCCAAGCAGGCGATGATCCGCGCGGGCGTGCCCACCGTGCCCGGCGCCGAAGGCGCGCTGCCCGACGACCCGAAGGAGATCATCCGGCAGGCCCGCGCCATCGGCTACCCGGTCATCATCAAGGCGGCCGGCGGCGGCGGCGGGCGCGGCATGCGCGTGGTGCACACCGAGGCGGCGCTCGTGCATGCGGTGCAGACGACGCGGGCCGAGGCGGGTGCGGCCTTCGGCAATCCGGCCGTCTACATGGAGAAGTTCCTCGAGAACCCGCGCCACATCGAGATCCAGGTGCTGGCCGACACGCACCGCAACGCGGTGTGGCTGGGCGAGCGTGACTGCTCGATGCAGCGCCGTCATCAGAAGATCATCGAGGAAGCGCCGGCGCCGGGCATCCCGCGCCGCGTGATCGAGCGCATCGGCGAGCGCTGCGTGGCCGCCTGCAAGAAGATCGGCTACCGCGGTGCCGGCACCTTCGAGTTCCTGTACGAGAACGGCGAGTTCTACTTCATCGAGATGAACACCCGCGTGCAGGTCGAGCATCCGGTGACCGAGCTCGTGACCGGCATCGACATCGTGCAGATGCAGATCCTGATCGCCGCGGGCGAGAAGCTGCCGTTCACGCAGCGCCAGATCGAGCTGAACGGCCACGCGGTCGAGTGCCGCATCAATGCCGAGGACCCGTACAAGTTCACGCCCTCGCCGGGTCGCATCACGATGTGGCACCCGCCGGGCGGCCCGGGCGTGCGCGTGGACTCGCACGCCTACACGAACTACTTCGTGCCGCCGAACTACGACTCGATGATCGGCAAGATCATCACCCACGGCGACAACCGCAACCAGGCGCTGGCGCGCATGCGCACCGCGCTGCTCGAGACGGTGGTCGAGGGCATCCAGACCAACATCCCGCTGCACCGCGAGCTGATGGTGGATGCCAAGTTCGTCGAGGGCGGCACCAGCATCCACTACCTCGAAGGCTGGATGGCGCAGAGGAAGCGATGACCCCCCCGTTGCGGCTTCGCCGCTGTCCCCAGGGGGCGCCGTTGGCGGACCGGCGCAGCCGGCTCCTCGGCGGCTGCCGGGTGGACTCTCGCATCGGTCGCCTCTAGGCCATGCACGAACTCGTGCTGCGCGCCCCGGAAGACGCCGTAGAGACGTTGTCCGACGCGCTGATGGAGCTGGACGCGCTGTCGGTCTCGGTCGAGGACGCCGACGCCGGCACGCCGGCCGAGCAGGCGCTGTTCGGCGAGCCGGGCATGCCGGCGCCGGCGCCCGGCTGGCAGCAGTCCACGCTGCGCGCGCTGTTCGCCGACGAGGCCACGGCCACCGAGGCGGCCACGCTGCTGCTGAGCCAGGACTGGGCAGCGGACGTCGCGCTGCAGGGGATCGAGACGGTGCCCGAACAGGACTGGGTGCGGATCACGCAGTCGCAGTTCGCGCCGGTCCAGATCACGCCGACGTTCTGGATCGTGCCTTCGTGGCACGAGGCGCCGGCCGCGGCAGCGCAGGTGATCCGCCTCGATCCGGGCCTGGCCTTCGGGACCGGGACCCACCCGACGACGCGCATGTGCCTGCGCTGGATCGCGGCGCACGAGCCGGCGGTCCATGGCGTGCGCGTGCTGGACTACGGCTGCGGCTCCGGCATCCTGGCGATCGGAGCGACGCGCTTCGGCGCGGTAGACGTCGTGGCCGTCGACATCGATCCGGCCGCGCTGCAGTCCACGCGCGACAACGCCGCGGCCAACGGCGTCGTCTTCGCCGTGGGATCGCCGGATGCGGCGGGCGCCCCGGCCGGCGGCTACGCGCTGGTGCTGGCCAACATTCTGGCGACGCCGCTCAAGCTGCTGGCACCGCTGCTCGCCGCGCATGTCGCACCCGGCGGCCACCTCGTCCTGGCCGGCATCCTGGCGCGGCAGGCGCAGGAGTTGCAAGCCGCCTATGCGCCGCAGCTCGCGCTGCAGGTGGCCGACGAAGAGGACGGCTGGATCCTGATGACGGCCCGCCGCGCACACTGAAGCGCCCCACCCCGATGGCATCATCCGACGCATGAGCCTGGCCACCCGCTGCACCTCCTGCGGCACGATTTTTCGGGTCGTGCAGGACCAGCTCAAGGTCTCGGAAGGCTGGGTGCGCTGCGGCCGCTGCCAGGAGGTCTTCAACGCGCTCGAGGGCCTGTTCGACCTCGAGCGCGAGGCGCCGCCGCAGCGCAAGCTCAGCGCAACGCAGCTGGTCGCGCAGGGCATGGCGGAGTTCGTTGCCAGCCACCCGCCGCGCCCCGGCGAGGACAGCCAGCAGCCCTTCCCCGCCACCGACGAAGGCGACGCCATCGAGTCGCGCTTTCTGGCCGCACCCAGCGGCAGTGGAGAGCTCGGCGTCGCCGCCCGGCGCAGTGGCGACTCGCAGCCCGACTTCGCCGATGCGCGCTTTCCGAGCGAACTGCCGCTCGATGCTGCCGACGAGCCGCAGGCCGGCATCGACCTCGGACTCGAAGCGCCGGCGCCGGAGTCTGAAGCGCCCACGCCACTGCTGCAGCGCTGGCGCGACAAGCGTGCGGCGCGACACGCCGCCGCCTCGCCGCAGGAGCCGACGTTGGGCGAGACCCAGGCCGCCCGCTCGGCCACGCCCGCGTCGGCAGCACCGCTACCGCCAGGAGCGCCGGGCTTCCTGCGCCAGGCGGAGGCCGAGGCGCGCTGGCAGCGACCGCGCGTGCGCTTCTCACTGGTCGTGCTGGGTGCGCTGCTGCTGGGCGTGCTGCTGACGCAGATCGCCGTGCAGTTCCGCGACGCCTTCGCGACCCAGTGGCCCGAGTCGCGCCCGACGTTGGAGACGCTGTGCGAACTGCTCGACTGCCGCATCGAGCCCCTGCGCCGCCTGTCGGCGGTGACGGTCGAAGCCAGCGGCCTGACGCAGGTCGAGGGCAGCGAGGCCTACCGGCTCAACGTCACGCTGCACAACCGCAGCGCCGTACCGATCGCGCTGCCGGCCGTGGAACTGAGCCTCACCGATGCGACCGGCGCGCTGATCTCGCGGCGCGCCCTCGTGCCGGGCGACTTTCGCGCGCTGCCGGGCCAGGCACCGCCCGCCGCGGTGCTGGCGGCCAGTTCGGAGACCCAGCTGCAAGCCTTGCTGAGCGCGCGTGGCCTGCGCATCAGCGGCTACACCGTCGAGCTTTTCTACCCCTGAGACCCGTCGTCCGGGGTCACACCGCTGGCCCGGCGTCCTTCATGCCCGGAGTTCCCATGCCTGCCCTGATCTGCGGTTCGCTCGCCTTCGACACCATCACCACCTTCCCCGGACGCTTTGCCCAGCAGATCCTGCCGGAGCAGATCCACATCCTGAACGTGTCTTTCCTGGTGCCGACACTCAAGCGCGAGTTCGGCGGCTGCGCCGGCAACATCGCCTACACGCTGCAGCAGCTCGGCGGCACGCCGGTGGTCATGGCCACGGTGGGCGCCGACGGCGACGGCTACCTGGAGCGGCTGGCCGCCTGGGGCGTGGAGACGGGCCTGGTGAAGCGCATCGACGAGAGCTACACCGCGCAGGCGATCATCATCACTGACCAGGACAACAACCAGATCACTGCCTTCCACCCCGGCGCGATGCAGTTCGCGCAGCGCACGGCGGTACCGGCACGGCCGGACCTGGCGCTGGCCATCGTCGCCCCCGATGGGCGCGACGCGATGATCGAACACGCCGCGCAACTCGCTGCGGCCGGTATCCCCTTCGTCTTCGATCCCGGCCAGGGCCTGCCGATGTTCGACGGCGCGGAGCTGCGGCGCTTCGTCGAGCAGGCCAGCTGGGTCGCCCTCAACGACTACGAGGCCCGCATGCTGTGCGAGCGGACCGGCTCGAGCCTCGAGCAGTTGTCGCGCTCGCACTTGCGTGGCGTGATCGTGACCCTCGGGGCCGAAGGCTGCGAGGTCTGGGAGCAGGGGCGCGCGCAGCGCGTGCCGGGGGTCAAGGCCGAGGCCGTCGTCGACCCCACGGGCTGCGGCGACGCTTTCCGCGGCGCCTTGCTCTACGGCCTGGAGCGCGGTTGGTCGCTGGCGCGCTGCGCGGCGCTCGGCAACCGCGTCGGGGCGCTGAAGATCGCCCGTGCGGGCCCGCAGAACCATCGCATCGATCGCGCCTCGCTCGATCTCTGAAGTCGCGGCCGGCGTGCACAAAGCACGCCCTGGCGGCGGCTCTGGCCCCCCAAAGACGCCGCGCGGCGCGATGGATTCACGCCCACGGTGCATCGCCGCGCGCTATCGTGGAGAAAGAGGCGAGGCGCCGGGCTGCGGCCTGAGCGAACGAGGAGGACAAGATGAACATCACGACGTGGTTGCTGCTGATCTGTTCGGCACTGGCGCTGGCCGCGCTGGCCTGGTTCGCTTCGGCCTGGTGGTACGGGCGCAAGCTCGTCGACCTGCAGCAGCGGCTGGACAAGGTCCGACACGCCGCCAACCAGCAGTCAGCCGCGTCACGACACCAGATCGCGATGCTGCAGAAAGAACTGGCGGAGCGCCCGCCGCTGAGCAAGTCTCAGCGCGCCGTGCGCGACGAAGCCGCCGAGGCAGCGGCGCGCAAGCAGGCGCTCGAAGCTGCGCTCGACCAGGCGGCCACACCGCGCGCACCGGCCAACGGCTTCGCCGACACGCAGCCGCTGTCGGTGCCGCCGGCGACCCTGGCGCGCTGACCCGACAACGAAGCCGATAAGGAAAAAGCCCGGCCGAGGCCGGGCTTTCAAGCTCAGGAAGTCCGCTCTCAGGGCTTGGTGCCCGTCGGGAACGGCCACGCAGCCTGGGGGCTGAGCGTGGTCTTCGCTGCGGGAGCCGCCGGCGCAGCCGGAGCTGCAGCGGCCTTTTTCGCAGCCGGCTTCTTCGCTGCTTTCTTCGCCGCAGGCTTCTTGGCCTTCTTGGCAGCAGGCTTCTTGGCCTTCTTGGCAGCAGCCTTCTTGGCCGCAGGCTTCTTGGCGACCTTCTTGGCTGCCTTCTTCTTGGCAGGCGCCTTCTTGGCCGCCGCCTTCTTCGCCGGCGCCTTCTTGGCCGCGGCCTTCTTAGCCGGAGCCTTCTTCTTGGCCGGAGCCTTCTTCGCCGCCGCCTTCTTGGCCGGGGCCTTCTTCGCCGCCGCCTTCTTGGCCGGAGCCTTCTTCTTCGCCGGGGCCTTCTTGGCCGCCTTCTTCGCAGTTGCCATCACGATTCTCCTTGATCAAGTTGCAAAGAGCACTGCAACGCTCGAGCGCTACAGCGATTCACCGCCCATGGGGCTGCCTTGGAGAGACGCTCCGGTGCGGTGAATGGGTTCGTGGGCAAATGCGATGGCGCTTCTGGCGTCGCCAGCCGTCTCACCCACAGATCTTGATTCGTCTTCTTCACTCATTCCAGTCGAGCGCACCGCCCGACTGATACTCGGTCACCCGACCCTCGAAGAAATTGGTCTCCTTCTTCAGGTCGATCATCTCGCTCATCCACGGGAAAGGGTTCTCCTCGTTCGGGAAGAGCGCTTCCAGGCCGATCTGCACCGCGCGCCGGTTCGCGATGTAGCGCAGGTAGCCCTTGAACATGCTCGCGTTCAGACCCAGCACGCCGCGCGGCATGGTGTCCTCGGCGTAGCGGTACTCCAGTTCGACGGCCTTCAGGAACAGCGCCTTGATCTCGGCGCGGAACTCGGGCGTCCACAGGTGCGGGTTCTCCAGCTTCAACTGGTTGATCAGGTCGATGCCGAAGTTGCAGTGCATCGACTCGTCGCGCAGGATGTACTGATACTGCGTCGAGGCGCCCGTCATCTTGTTTTGGCGGCCCAGCGCCAGGATCTGCGTGAAGCCGACGTAGAAGAACAGACCCTCCATCAGGCAGGCGAAGACGATCAGGCTCTTGAGCAGGGTCTGGTCGGTCTCGGGCGTGCCGGTGCGGAAGTTCGGGTCCATGATCGCCTCGATGAAGGGGATCAGGAACTCGTCCTTGTCGCGGATCGACTGCACCTCGTGGTAGGCGTTGAAGATCTCGCTCTCGTCGATGCCGAGCGATTCGACGATGTACTGGTAGGCGTGCGTGTGGATCGCCTCCTCGAAGGCCTGACGCAGCAGGAACTGGCGGCACTCGGGAGCGGTGATGTGCCGGTAGGTCCCCAGCACGATGTTGTTGGCGGCCAGCGAATCGGCGGTGACGAAGAAGCCGAGGTTGCGCTTGACGATGCGGCGCTCGTCTTCGGACAGGCCGTTGGGGTCCTTCCAGGTCGCGATGTCGCGCGACATGTTCACTTCCTGCGGCATCCAGTGGTTGGCGCAGGTGGCGAGGTACTTCTCCCAGGCCCACTTGTACTTGAACGGCACCAGCTGGTTGACGTCGGTCTGGCCGTTGATGATGCGCTTGTCGGCGACGTTGACACGGCGCGCGCTGGTCGTGGACGAGATCGGCGCCTTCGGCGGCAACTCGGCCTGCCGGACCGGCAGCGGTGCATCGAAGGGCGTCGCGCTCGCGACCGACAGGCTCGAAATCAGGGGTGACGATTCTGTGGCCCGTGCATCGCGCAGCGATGAGGGCGGAAGGTGATGCGTCGCAGTGGCGGTTGAACGAGAGTCGTCTTCCCAAACCAGCATGGTGTACGTCCTGTCGATTGAATTATCGGATTGTTGTGTTCAAACACCAAGCACTTGTTGACATCGATGCGCTGAAGTTGTTGCGATCGTGCATCGCTCGACCTCGCACGCAGGACCGCTTCAGGCGCATCGCGTCGTCATCACTGACAGGCTTCGCAGGTCGGATCGTCGATCGCGCAGAACTTCATGTCGGTCGCCGGCGCGCTGCTCGCCGCAGCGATCTGCGCGCGTGCCGCCGCCGCTGCCGCATCGACGCCCCCGCCATTGCCGCCGCGATCGACCGCATTGAGCTGGCCCGCCGTGACCGTCGACTTCTCCGCGTGCGTCGCGCCCATGGTGCGCAGGTAGTAGGTCGTCTTGAGGCCGCGCTGCCAGGCCAGCTTGTAGGTGTCGTCCAGCTTCTTGCCCGAGGCACCGGCCATGTAGATGTTGAGGCTCTGTGCCTGGTCGATCCACTTCTGGCGGCGCGACGCGGCCTCGACCAGCCACACCGGCTCGACCTCGAAGGCCGTCGCATACAACGACTTCAGTTCCTCGGGCACGCGGTCGATGCGGCGCAGGGATCCGTCGAAGTGCTTCAGATCCATCACCATCACGTCGTCCCACAACCCGAGCTTCTTCAGATCGCGGACCAGGTATTCGTTGATGACGGTGAAGTCGCCCGACAGGTTGTTCTTCACTGACAGGTTGCTGAACGACGGCTCGATCGAAGCGTCGACACCGATGATGTTGGAGATCGTCGCCGTCGGCGCGATCGCCACACAGTTGCTGTTGCGCATGCCGTGCTGCGCGATGCGCGCGCGCAGCGCGTCCCAGTC
>CAZTTC010000048.1:0-17629 GCA_964616015.1 uncultured Methylibium sp.
ACCATGTGGTTGACCATGCGCAGCATCAGGTCGGCCGGGCTGGCCGGCATGCGCGTCGTGCCGCTGCGCGATTCACCGCCCTGGCCGGCCTGCTGGAGCCGCTGGGCGAAGTACTCGCGGACCTGGCAGTCGGTCGGGTGCACGGTCAGCAGCACCCGGTCGAAGACCGCGAAGCCGACCGGGCTGGTGTCGATCGACTCCAGCGCACGCTTGGCACCGGCCAGCGTGCCGTGCTGGTCGTCGACGAACAGGCTGCTGCTGCTGCCGCTGGCCGCCAGGCGGCGGAAGACCATGACGTCGTACCAGGACGTGTAGTCGTAGTGGGAGGGCAGCTGGTTGTTCAGCAGGTCGGCGACGTGCAGGTCGACCAGCTGGCCGCCGGTCCAGCGCTGCAGGGCAGCCTGCAGCGCCGGCACGCCGACCTCGAATTCGCGGCGCGCGCTGCCGATCCACAGGTAGCCCGTGGCGGGCAGTTGCTCGGGCAGCGCGTCGCCCAGTTCGACGAACTGCTCGGGCGTGACGTGGAACACCCGCATCGCGCGGCTCAGCGGGCCTGGTTCAGCGTGCGCGCCGCGTCGAGCGCGAAGTAGCTCAGCACGCCGTCGGCGCCGGCGCGCTTGAAGGCCAGCAGCGACTCCATCATCACTGCATCGCCGTCCAGCCAGCCGTTGGCGGCCGCGGCCTTCAGCATCGCGTACTCGCCGCTGACCTGGTAGGCGAAGGTCGGCACGCGGAACTCGTCCTTCACGCGCCGCACGATGTCGAGGTAGGGCATGCCGGGCTTGACCATCACCATGTCGGCGCCCTCGGCGATGTCCATCGCGACCTCGCGCAGCGCCTCGTCGGTGTTGCCCGGGTCCATCTGGTAGACCTTCTTGTTGCCCTTGCCGAGGTTGCCGGCCGAGCCGACCGCGTCGCGGAAGGGACCGTAGAAGGCGCTCGCGTACTTGGCGCTGTAGGCCATGATGCGCGTGTGGATCGCACCGCGCGACTCGAGCGCCGCCCGGATCGCGCCGATGCGGCCGTCCATCATGTCGCTGGGCGCCACGATGTCGACGCCGGCCTCGGCCTGGACCAGCGCCTGCTGGGTCAGCACCGCCACCGTTTCGTCGTTGACGATGTAGCCGGTGGCGTCGAGCAAGCCGTCCTGTCCGTGGGTCGTGAAAGGGTCGAGCGCGACGTCGGTCAGCAGGCCGAGCTCGGGGAAGCGGCGCTTGAGTTCGCGCACGACGGTCGGGACCAGGCCTTCGGGGTTGGTGGCTTCGCGGCCGTCCTCGGTCTTGCGGCCCGCGTCGATCACCGGGAACAGCGCCATCACCGGGATGCGCTCGCGCACGCAGGCCTCCGCGACCGGCAGCAGGCGGTCCAGGCTCAGGCGCTGCACGCCGGGCATCGAGGCCACGTCCTGCACCTGGCCGCTGCCTTCGAGCACGAACACCGGCAGGATCAGGTCCGACGGGCTCAGCGCGTGCTCGCGCACGAGATGGCGGGTGAACTCGTCGCGCCGCAGACGCCGCGCGCGGGTGGCCGGAAAGCGTTGGAAGTAGGAGGTCAAGGGCGGCCTGGGGGAGGTTGGCTGCACGGTCGCCGGGCACCGATTTGCAGGGGTGTCACAGACAGTCCGGAGCAAGCGTTGCACTGCTAAACTGGCTGGCGAATGATACGTCGCAAGGCGTTCATTCCCTGCTTTTCCTCCCTGAGCAGGAGCCTGAACGTGTGACAGCGCAAAGGCTTTCCAGCCCCGGCTCTGCCGGGGCTTTTTTCTTCCCGGCCGGCGCTGCGCGTCTTGACTTCGCTGCGCGAAGTCGGCCTGCAAGGCAACCGCCGGCTGCCGTTGTCTGGGCCGGCTGCGCCGGGGCGATGGGGATAATGGCCCGATGAACAGCGGCTACCTCTGGGTCAAGGCCTTCCACATCGTCTTCGTCGCCAGCTGGTTCGCGGGCCTGTTCTACCTGCCGCGGCTGTTTGTCAACCTCGCGCTGGTGCCGGCCGACAGCCACGCCGAACGCGAGCGCCTGCTGCTGATGGCGCGCAAGCTCTATCGGTTCAGCAGCCTGCTGATGATCCCCGCGCTGCTGCTGGGTGTCTGGCTGTGGCTGGGCTACGGCATCGGGGGGGGCTGGCTGCATGCCAAGCTGGCGCTGGTCGTCGCGGTGATCGGCTACCACCATGTCTGCCGGGCGCTGCTGCGCGACTTCGAACAGTCGGCCAACCGGCGCAGCGACCGCTGGTTCCGCGTCTTCAACGAGTCGGCCGTGCTGCTGTTCGCCGCCATCGTGGTGCTGGTGGTCGTGAAGCCGTTCTGATGGCGGCGTACCGCAGCTCGGCCTGGCCGCTGGCCGCGGCCTGCGCCTGCGTGATCGTCTACGCGAGCCTGCATCCGTTCGCGGGCTGGGAGCCGCCGCGGCCCGAAGTCGACTGGTGGCGGCTGGGCATACCGAAGCCGCACTACGCCACCCGCTTCGACCTGGCTGTCAACCTGCTGGCCTACCTGCCGCTGGGCCTGCTGGTCGCGGGCGGGCTGCTGCGCGCGCAGCGGACCTACGCAGCCGCGTTCGTCACGACGCTGCTGATGGGCAGCGCCTTGAGCTACGGCCTCGAGACGCTGCAGCACTGGTTGCCGCTGCGCGTGCCCTCGCTGATCGACTGGGGACTCAACAGTGCCGGCGCGGCGCTCGGGGCGCTGGCGATGCTGCTGCTGCATGCGGTCGGTGCCCTGGACGGCTGGCAGCGTTGGCGCGAGCGCTGGCTGCTGCGCGGTCGCGGGGTCGGGCTGACGCTGCTGCTGCTGTGGCCCTTCGGGCTGCTGTTTCCGCCCCCGCTGCCGTTCGGCCTGGGGCAGGTGCTGCTGCGGGCCCGCGAGCTGCTGATCGACGTCCTGGCAGGCACGGCCTGGGACGGCTGGCTGCGCCCCGGGCCGCCACCGACCACGCCGCTGGCGCCCGGCGTCGAGTTGCTGGCCATCGCCGCCGGCTTGCTGGCGCCTTGCCTGCTGGCCTACGCGCTGACCCGCCCAGGGCTGCGCCGGCTGGCACTGCCGTTGGGTGCGCTGGCACTGGGCGT
This sequence comes from uncultured Methylibium sp., assembly GCA_964616015.1. Taxonomy (GTDB): domain Bacteria; phylum Pseudomonadota; class Gammaproteobacteria; order Burkholderiales; family Burkholderiaceae_C; genus Methylibium. Next base: position 3,064 of record CAZTTC010000048.1, read on the forward strand.
CGCGGTGACGACCCTGTCGACGGCGCTCAACTTCGGCCCCGAGCACGCCCTCACCTGGCTGACGCCGCCGGTGCTGCCGGCGATGGGCGTGGTGCTCGGCGTTGCCGTGCTGCTGGCCTGGGTCCGGCCGCGCAGCGCGGCCGCGGTGGCGCTGCTGGTGATCAGCTTCGGCGTCGCGCTCGTCAACGCGGCGCCTGCGGACGCCTACTACGCGGCCAGCCTCCAGGCCTGGGAGCAGGGGCGCTTCATCCGCTTCCACGGGCTCACGCAATGGATCGGCTGGCTCTGGCCCTGGGCCACACTCGCTTACCTGCTGGGCCGGGTCGTGCAAAGGGACGATTGAGGCGCAAACCTAGAATCGCCTCGATGAGCTACTACCAGCGCCACATCTTCTTCTGCCTCAACCAGCGCGACGGCGAAGCGGCCTGCGCCGATCACGATGCCGAAGCGGGTTTCGCCCGTTGCAAGGCCCAGGCCAAGGCGGCCGGGCTGATGGGCGCCGGCAAGCTGCGCGTCAACCGGGCCGGCTGCCTGGATCGTTGCGCGGGTGGGCCGGTGGCCGTCGTCTATCCGGAGGGGGTCTGGTACACCTACGTCGATGCGCATGACATCGACGAGATCGTCGAGTCGCACCTGAAGAACGGCCAGGTCGTCGAGCGGCTGCTGCTGCCCGAGAGCGTGGGTCGCTGACGCGCCCCGATCGCGCCGCGCCGGACCTCGCGCCGCTGATGAATGCCCAGACGCAGCGTCTGAGCCTGCCTGGCCCGGCCGGCGTGATCGCCTGCGCGGTCGACGCGCCCGACGGCCCGCCGCGCGCGGTGCTGGTGGTCTGCCACCCGCACCCGCTGCACGGCGGCACGATGGACAACAAGGTGGTGCAGACGCTGTCGCGTGCCGGCCTGCGACTGGGGGCGCGCAGCGTGCGCTTCGACTTCCGCGGCGTCGGCGACTCGGCCGGGCACTGGGACGAGGGCCGCGGCGAGATCGACGATGCCCTGGCCGTGATCGCGGCCTGTCGCGATCCGGCGCTGCCCTTGTGGCTGGCCGGCTTCTCGTTCGGCGGCTACGTCGCGGCGGCGGCCGCAGCCCGGCTCGCGGCCGGTGGCCAGGGGCCACAACGGCTGGCGTTGATCGCACCGTCGACGCAGAAGCAGGTGCTCCCGGCGGTGCCCGCCGACACGCTGGTGGTCCACGGCGAGGCCGACGACGTGGTGCCGCTCTCCGCCACGCTGGACTGGGCCCGTCCCCAGGTGCTGCCGGTGGTGGTGGTCCCCGGTGGCGGGCACTTCTTCCACGGCCAGCTCGCCTTGCTCAGGAACTTGGTGCAGAACGCCTGGTCTGCCTCTCCGTGATCGTCGCGCCACCGCGATCTCCCCGTTCCAGTTCTCCGCTCCCCGGATCCCCGATGAAAAGACTGCTCGCTCTCCTGTCCTTCGCCCTTGGCGCCGGCGCCAGCCTGGCCCAGGCGCCCCAGCCCCCCGAGGTGGCGGCACGCTCCTGGCTGCTGCTCGACGTCAACACGCACCAGGTGCTGGCCGCCAAGGACGCGGACCTGCCGGTCGAGCCAGCGTCGCTGACCAAGCTGATGAGCGCCTACATCGTCTTTCAGGCGCTCAAGGACAAGCGGCTGACGCTGGAGCAGACGCTGCCGGTGTCCGAGCGCGCCTGGCGCACCGGCATGACCGGCGCCTCGCGCAGCTTCCTGCCGCTGAACAGCCAGGTGAAGGTCGACGATCTGCTCAAGGGCATGATCGTGCAGAGCGGCAACGATGCGACCGTCGTGCTGGCCGAGGGCGTGGGCGGCAGCTACGAGCAGTTCGTCGCGATGATGAACCGGCAGGCCCAGGCCTTCGGCCTGAAGTCGACCAGCTTCAGGAACCCCGAGGGCCTGACCGCCCCCGGCCACACCAGCACGGCACGCGAGCTGGCGGTCATCGCCGAGCGCCTGGTGCGCGACTTTCCCGAGTACCTGCCGTACTACTCGATGAAGGAGTTCACTTACAACAAGATCAAGCAGCCCAATCGCAACCTGCTGCTCTACCGCGATCCGACGGTCGACGGCCTGAAGACGGGCTACACCGACGCGGCCGGCTACTGCCTGGTCACCACCGCGAAGCGCGACTTCCCCAACGGCCCGCGGCGCCTGATCAGCGTCGTCCTCGGGGCCGCCTCGATGGAGAGCCGTGCCAACGAGAGCCAGAAGCTGCTGAACTGGGGCTACAGCGCCTTCGACGCGGTCAAGCTCTTCGACGCCAACCAGGCCGTCGTCAGCCCCGAGGTCTGGAAGGGCAAGAGCCGCAATGCGAAGCTGGGCAGCGCTGCCGCCGTGTTCGTCAACGTGCCCAAGGGCCAGGGCGACAAGCTCAAGACCGACATCGCACGCACCGACCCGCTGGTCGCGCCGCTGGCCAAAGGGCAGGTCGTGGGCACGATCAAGGTCAGTGCCGGCGGTGCGCCGGTGGCCGAGGTGCCGCTGACGGTGCTCGAGAACGTCGAGACCGCCGGCCTCCTGGGCCGCGCCTGGGACTCGCTGCGGCTGTGGATCAAGTAAGCCCGCAGGCCGCGCTTGCCGATCGACCGAGACCGTCCTACCCTGCGACCATGAACGGCCTGCCCGACCTCCTGGCCGACTCGCTGTGCTACCTGAACGGCGAGTACCAGCGCCTCGGCGACGCGCGCGTCAGCGTGCTCGACCGCGGCTTCATCTTCGGCGACGGCATCTACGAGGCGATGCCCGTCTACGGCCGCCGCGTCTTCCGCTTCGACGAGCACATGGCGCGGCTGGACCGCAGCCTGTCCAAGCTGCGCATCGGCAACCCGCATGCGCCAGCCCAGTGGCTCGAGCGACTGCGCCGCCTGATGGCGGCCCTGCATGCGCAGACCGGGGCGGCCGACCAGCTGGTCTACCTGCAGGTCACGCGCGGCGTCGCGCCGCGCGACCACGTGATGCCCAAGGACATCGCCCCCACGGTGTTCATGATGGCCACGCCGCTGAGGCCGCCGACGGCCGAGCAGCGCCACGCCGGCGTGGCCTGCGTCAGCGCCCGCGACTTCCGCTGGGAGCGCGGCGACATCAAGTCGACCTCGCTGCTGGGCAACGTGCTGGCGCGGCAGATCTCGGCCGACCAGGGCGCGGTCGAGACCGTCCTGTTCCGCGACGGGTGGCTGACCGAGGCCTCGGCGTCCAACGTCTGGATCGCCAAGGACGGCGCGCTCATCGGTCCGCCGAAGAGCGAGCATGTCCTGGAAGGCATCCGCGTCGACCTGCTGCGCGAGCTGTGCGAGGACGTCGGCGTCGGCTACAGCCTGCGGCCCGTTGCCGAAGGCGAGGTGGCCGCGGCCGACGAGGTGCTGCTCAGCTCGTCGACCAAGGAGGTGCTGGCGGTGACGCGGCTCGATGGCGAACTGGTCGGCCACGGCACGCTGCGCGGCAAGCCCGGTCCGGTGTACGCGCGTCTGTACGAGGCCTACCAGCGCGCCAAGGCCACCCAATGCACCTGAGCCCGACATGGCCGACATCCCGCCCGAGCCGTCGCTGATCGAGTACCCCAGCCGCTTCCCGATCAAGGTGATGGGGGCGCAGGTCGATGGCTTCGTCGAGGCGATCGCCGCGGTCGCTGCCCAGTTCGACCCCGGATTCGATGCCGCCAGCATCGAGCAACGGCCCAGCAAGGCCGGCAACTACCTGGGACTGACGGTCACCGTCACCGCGACGAGCCGCGCACAGCTCGATGAGCTGTACCGCACGCTGTCGACCCACCCGATGGTGAAGGTCGTGCTTTGAGGCGACGCCTGCTCGGCCGCGCCGACTGTGCGGCGACGGTGGCCGCGATGCGGTCCTTCACCGAGGCGCGCGACGCCGACACCGAAGACGAGCTGTGGCTCTGCGAGCACCCCGCGGTGTTCACACAGGGCGTGGCCGGCCGGCCCGAGCATCTTCACGACGCCGGCGACATCCCGGTGGTGCAGACGAACCGCGGCGGCCAGGTGACCTATCACGGGCCGGGCCAGGTCGTGGCCTATCCGCTGGTGGACCTGCGGCGGCTGGGCATCTACGTCAAGGAGTACGTGTTCCGCCTCGAGCAGGCGGTGCTCAAGACGCTGGAGGGCTATGGCGTCGCCGGTCATCGCGTGGCCGGCGCGCCGGGCGTCTACGTGAACTTGGATGACCCCTTCGGTCACGCGGCGCTGGCGTCGCCGCGCGATCCGCGCGACCCCTGGCGGGGCATCGGCAAGATTGCCGCGCTGGGTATCAAGGTCACGCGGCACTGCTCCTACCACGGGGTGGCGCTCAACGTCGCGATGGACCTGAGCCCCTACGCACGCATCGACCCATGCGGCTACGCCGGGCTGGCGCCGGTCGACCTTTCTACAATCGGCGTCATCACCAACTGGGACGAAGCGGCCGGTGCGCTCGGCGACCGGCTGAGCAGCTACCTGAGCCCGTGAGCGCGTCATGACCCAACCCGCCGTTCCCGCCTACGACCCCACGACCAAGCAGAAGTCGCAAGCCAAGACCGCCCGCATCCCGATCAAGGTGGTGCCGGCCGGCGCGGTACTGAAGAAGCCCGAATGGATCCGCGTCAAGGCCGGCTCGCCGAGCACCCGCTTCTACGAGATCAAGCAGATCCTGCGCGAGCACAAGCTGCACACGGTGTGCGAGGAAGCCTCCTGCCCGAACATCGGCGAATGCTTCGGCAAGGGCACGGCCACCTTCATGATCATGGGCGACAAGTGCACGCGGCGCTGCCCGTTCTGCGACGTCGGCCACGGGCGGCCTGACCCGCTGGACGCCGACGAGCCGCTGAACCTGGCCAGGACCATCGCGGCGCTCAAGCTGAAGTACGTGGTGATCACCAGCGTCGACCGCGACGACCTGCGCGACGGCGGCGCGGCGCACTTCGTGGCTTGCATCGAGAAGGTCCGTGAGCTGTCGCCAGCCACGCAGATCGAGATCCTGACCCCCGACTTCCGGGGCCGCATGGACCGCGCACTCGACATCCTGAAGGCGGCGCCGCCCGACGTGATGAACCACAACCTCGAGACCGTGCCGCGCCTGTACAAGGAAGCACGGCCCGGATCGGACTACCAGTTCAGCCTCGACCTCCTGAAGCGCTTCAAGGACTTCGCGCCTGGCGTGCCGACCAAGAGCGGGCTGATGGTCGGCCTGGGCGAGACCGACGAGGAGATCCTCGCGGTGATGCGCGACATGCGCGCCCACGGCATCGACATGCTGACGCTGGGCCAGTACCTGGCGCCGAGCGGCCACCACCTGCCCGTGCGCCGCTATGTCCACCCGGACGGCTTCGCGATGTTCGGGCGCGAGGCCGAGGCGATGGGCTTCAGCCATGCTGCGGTCGGCGCGATGGTGCGCTCCAGCTACCACGCCGACCAGCAAGCCCACGCGGCCGGCCTGGCGACGGGCGTCTGACGCTTGGCGTGTCGATCGCCGAGGCCCTGCGCGCGCTGTGGCCCGAGCGCATGCGGGTCAGCGCCGGCGAGCGCTGGCGCGCGGCGCTGGGTGCGGGCCTCGGACTGCTGCTGGTCGGGCTGCTGAGCCGGCTCGGCGCGTCGCCGGACGGCCTGCCCTGGCTGGTGGCGCCCCTCGGCGCCAGTGCCGTGCTGGTGTTCTGCGTGCCGGCCAGTCCGCTGGCGCAACCCTGGTCGGTGATCGGCGGCAACACGGTCTCGGCCTGTATCGGTATCGCCTGTGCGCGCTGGTTGCCCGACCCGGCCTGGGCGGCGGCCGCGGCCGTGGCGCTGGCAATCGGCGCCATGTTCGCCTTGCGCTGCCTGCACCCGCCGGGCGGCGCGATGGCGCTGCTGACGGCGCTGGCCGGCGTGGCCAGCTGGCGCTTCGCGTGGTTCCCGGCCTTCGTCAACTCGGCGCTGCTGGTCGTGGTGGCCATCGCCTACAACCGCGCGACCGGGCGCCGCTATCCGCACGGCGTGGTCGCGGCAGTGCCGGGTCACGCGACCGATGCGGCGCGCTTCGACGCGGCCGACCTCGACGCCGTGCTGGCCCGATACAACCAGGTGCTCGACGTCAGCCGCGACGACCTCGCGGCGCTGTTGCATGCAGCCGAGGGTGAGGGCTACCGCCGCCGTCTCGGCACCCTGCGTTGCACCGATGTGATGACCCGCGATGTCGTGACGGTGGACTTCGGCACGCCGATCGAGGAAGCCTGGGCGCTGATGCGCCAGCGCCGCATCAAGTCCCTGCCGGTGGTCGACCGGCAGCGGCGCGTGATCGGCATCGTGACGCTGGCCGACTTCATGCGCCAGGTCGATCTGGACCTGCACGCAGGCTGGTCGGACCGGCTGCGCGGCTTCATCCGCCGGACCCGCGCGACGCACGCCGACAAGGCCGAGGCCGTGGGTCAGATCATGACGCGGCAGGTGCGCGTGGTCAGCGCCGACCGGCCGCTGGCCGACCTGGTGCCCTTGTTCGCCGACACCGGCCACCACCACCTGCCGGTGGTGGGCGAGGGCGCGCGGCTGCTCGGCATCGTCACGCAGACCGACCTGGTGCGCTCGCTGCTGAGGGCTGGCTGACGGCGACGATGCCGATTGCCAAAACCGCGGCCGCGACCTCAAGATCAGGCTTCGATGGGATGGAGGTGTTCAATGGATCGACGTGAGTTCACGGGGCAGGTGGTGTCCGGCATGGCCCTGTTGATCTGGGCGGCGCAGGCGCGTGCGCTGTCGCTGAGCGATGCCGACGCCAGCGCCGGCCTGAAGGCCGCCCTGGAGCGTGGCGCGGCGGCGGCCGTCGGACTGCTGGGCAAACCTGACGGCTTCCTCGGCAACCCCAAGGTGCGCATCCCCTTGCCGGGTGCGCTGGAAAGCGCTGCCAAGCTGATGCGCGGCCTGGGTCAGGGCAAGAAGGTCGACGAACTCGTCACGGCGATGAACCGCGCCGCCGAATCGGCGGTGCCGGAGTCGAAGCAGTTGCTGAGCAATGCGGTCAAGCAGATGACCGTGACCGATGCGAAGCAGATCCTCCAGGGCGGGGACACCTCGGTCACCACCTTTTTCGCGGACAAGACGCGCCTGCCCCTGGGCGAGAAGTTCCTGCCGATCGTCACGCGGGCCACCGAGAAGGTTTCGCTGGCGTCCAAGTACAACGCGGTAGTGGGCCAGGGTGTCGGCCTCGGCGTCGTCAAGAAGGAGGACGCCAACGTGCAGCAGTACGTGACCGGCAAGACGCTGGACGGCCTGTACCTGGTGATCGGCGAGGAAGAGAAGAAGATCCGCCAGGATCCGGTGGGCACCGGCAGCGCGATCCTGAAGAAGGTCTTCGGCTCGCTCTAGAAGCCGCGCAGGGCTCCTAGAACTGCTTCGACAGCTCGAAGACCAAGGCCGAGGGCAGCGCCTGCTGCAGCCCGTCGCGTCCGACACGGGCGTGATTCATGCCGTTGAACCCGGAGACCTCGAAGGCATTGCCTTCCTCGACGAGCTCGATGAACGAGAACCCGGGCAACTCGGCCCGGATGCTGTCGGCCAGCTGCTCCAGCCGCTCGCCGCGCAGCACGCCCTCGAAGACGATGGCGTGAGGCAGGCCCTCGCGACAGAAGTCGGCGGCCTCGTCGACCGAGCCGACGAAATCGATCAGCAGGCCCATGTTGGCGAGGGCCTCGCGCACCTGCACGCGAACCTCGCGCCGCGCCGCGAGCACCAGCACCTGGCTGCCGGCCAGCGGCTTGGAGTTGAGCGTCGAGGAGTCGCCATGGTCGAGCTCGATGGCGGTCATGCCTTCCAGCTCTTCGTTGACGGTCAGCGGGAACTCGAGGGTCATCGAGACCCGCGCGGCATCGGCCTCGCGCAGCAGGACGAGCCCCATCGTGCGTGCGATCTGGCTCAGCAGGTGCCAGTTCAGGGAGTCGCCCGCGGCGGCATCCGCGCCGGCGGAGCGGTCGGGCTCGTGACCGAAGCTGCAGCGAACACGGCCATGCGCGGGCCAGTCCTTCAGGTCGACGCGGAAGTCGATGGTCGAGCGGGCTTGCTCGATGGACCAATCCAGCACGGCGTTGAGCAGACTGAACAGCAGCGCCGGATCGACCAGCACCTCGATCGGTCGCGTGCTCTGCCGAACCTGGATGCCACGGGCGGTGGCCTCCCGGGCGCGATGGGTCAGCACCGATTGCAGGGTCTGTGCGAGGTCCAGGCGCTCGTGCGATTGCCGCAGGCGCCGGGACGCGAAGCGCGACAACTGCTGGCTGACCACGCCGATCCGGCGGGCGCGCTCGATCTCGTTGCGCAGCGCGCGCAAACCTTCCCGGTCGATGCCGCCGGTGGTCGTGAGCTGAATCACCCGCTCGAGCGCGGCGCTCAACGGCTCGGCGACCTCGCGGCCGATCTGGGCGGTCAGCTCGCGCCACGCCTCCTGGGTGTCGGCCGAGTCGGTCTCGGGGGCGGGCAGTGGCGGGCGGGCAGTCATGGTCATGGAGTCGTGGGCGGCGCGGCCTGGGTCGGTAAACCCGCTCTCCCGCGCGAGTCACATTCTGTGACGATTCGAGACGTCCTCCCCGAGGCCAAGCGCGCCCCGGCGCGGTTTCCCCCCGATTCGGGGGCGCGGCATCAGGGGCCGAGCGCGCCGGCCGCGCGCGCCGCCGCGACGCGTTCGGGGCTCCAGCCCAGCCAGTCGGCCAGCACCTCCACCTCGTGCTGGCCCAGCAGCGGCGGCGCATGGCGTGTGCGCGGCGGTGTGGCGGACAGCTTCAGCGGGCTGGCAACCAGCCGCAGGCCGTCGGTGAGCGGGTGCGGCACGATCTCGGTCATCTCGCGTGCGCAGACCTGGGGATCGGCGAAGACCTGGTCCAGAGCGTTGATCGGCCCGCAAGGGACTTTGGCAGCCTCGAGCGCGGCAAGCCAGTCGTCGCGCTGGCGCCGGCGCATCAGCGCGGCGAGCCGCGGCACCAGCACTTCCCGGTGGCGCACGCGGTCGGCGTTCTTGGCGAAGCGCGGGTCGCCGGCGAGCTCCGGCTCGCCGGCGATCTCGCAGAACCTGGCGAACTGCGCATCGTTGCCGACCGCCAGGATGAGGTGACCGTCGGCCACCTCGAAGACCTGGTAGGGGACGATGTTCTGGTGCGCGTTGCCGGCGCGCGCCGGCGCGCGGCCGCTGACGAGGTAGTTGGCCCCGAGGTTGGCCAGCATCGCGACCTGGACGTCCAGCAGGGCCATGTCGACATACTGGCCCTGACCACGCCGGAATCCGTCGGCGTCGCGGTGCCGGAGCGCCGCGAGGATGCCGACGGTGGCGTACAGCCCGGTGAAGAGATCGGCGACCGCGACGCCGACCTTCTGCGGGCCGCCGCCGGGCCGGTCGTCGCGTTCGCCGGTCACGCTCATCAGGCCGCCCAGGCCTTGCACCGCATAGTCGTAGCCGGCGCGATCGCGGTAGGGGCCGGTCTGACCGTAACCGGTGATCGAGCAGTAGACGAGTTGTGGGTTGAGCGCGTGCAAGGTCGGGAAGTCGAGCCCGTAGCGGGCCATGTCACCGACCTTGTAGTTCTCGACCAGCACGTCGGCCTGCAGTGCGAGCGTGCGCACCAGCGCCTGCCCCTCGCGGTGGGCGAGGTCGACCGTGATCGAGCGCTTGTTGCGATTGGTACCCAAGTAGTAGGCCGACTCGTCGCTTTCTGCGCCCAGTCCGTCGTTCAGGAAGGGCGGGCCCCAGGCGCGGGTATCGTCCCCGGTGACCGGCCGCTCGACCTTGACGACGTCGGCGCCGAGATCGCCCAGCACCTGCGTGCACCACGGCCCGGCCAGGACGCGCGACAGGTCGAGCACGCGCAGACCTTCCAGTGACTGAACCGGGACCTTGTCCATGCGGCGATTCTGCGCCGCAGGCTCTGGATAATCGAGCGATGCCGCCCCGATCGGTCGTGCCCGCCATCGCCCTGCTGCTGGTCGGCGCGTGCTCGCCGACCCTGGACTGGCGCGAGGTGCGACCGGATGGCGCAGGCATCGTCGCGATGTTCCCCTGCAAGCCCGAGCGTCAGGAGCGGACGATTTCGCTGGCCGGGGCGAGTGTGTCGTTGCAGGTGCTGGTCTGCTCCGCTGGCGGCGTGACCTGGGGCCTCGGGACGGCGGAGATGTCCGATCCGGCACGCGTCGCCACGGCGCTCGCCGCCTTGCGCGCCAGCCGGCTCGGCAACCTCGACGGGCATGAGCTGGAGGTGCGGCCCTTGGAGGTGGCGGGCATGACGCCGAACCCGCAGGCGGTTCGTCTGCGCATCGCCGGGCGGCGGCCGGACGGCAGCGCGATCACCGAGCGGGCCTGGCTGTTCGCGCGGGGCACGCGCGTCTTCCACGTCGCCGCACTGGGTGGCGATCCACCGGACGAGGCGCTCGGGAGTTTCTTCGGCGGTCTGAAGCTCAACCCATAATCGCCGGACATGGCTGGCCTGTTCATCATCGCGCATGCCCCGCTCGCATCGGCGCTCCGGGTCGCGGCCGGGCATGCCTTCCCCGATGCCATGCAGGCCGTCGAGGCGCTGGACGTCACCCCGCAGCTGGCCCCCGACGAGATCGAGGCGCAGGCTCGCGTGCTGCTCGACCGACTGCTGGCGACGCACGGCGACCGCGGGGCGCTGATCCTGACCGACGTGTTCGGGGCCACGCCCTGCAACGTGGCGCAACGCCTGGCCGATGGCGTGCGCGTCAAGATCGTGACGGGCGTGAACGTGCCGATGCTGTGGCGCACGATCAACTACGCCGACGAACCGCTGGACATGCTCGTCGCGCGAGCCCTGGCCGGCGCGACGCAAGGTGTGCTGCAGGTGGCACCTGCGCGGCCTCAGACCCAGACCCAGAACATAGGAGCCCGCCCCGGCGATGATCTCGACGCGCGTCACCATCAGCAATAAGCTCGGCCTGCATGCCCGGGCTTCGGCCAAGCTGACCAAGCTGGCCGGCAGCTACCCTTGCGACGTGTTCATGGCGCGGGGTGCGCGCCGGGTCAACGCCAAAAGCATCATGGGCGTGATGATGCTGGCTGCGGGCATCGGCACCGAGGTGGAGATCGAGACCTCGGGCGATCAGGAGCAGCAGGCAATGGACGCGCTGCTGGCGCTGATCAACGACAAGTTCGGCGAGGGCGAGTAGGCGCGGCGTGTCACTGGCCGAGGAAGTGACGGCGGTACCTGGCGGGCAGGTCGTCGATCCGCATCAGCATCGGCAGGTCGGCGGTGTTGAAATCCGGGTCCCAGGCCGGTGCGCCCAGCACCTTGGCGCCGCAGCGCAGGTAGCCGCGGATCAGCGGCGGCGGCTCGACACTGAGTTGCCGGTCCAGTTCCTCGACGGGGAGCGGCAGGCGCGGGCGCACTTGCCACTCGATCGGTGCGAGGTGGGTGTGGCGCAGTTGCTCCCACAGGCTGGCGGCGACATGCCCGCCGTCGCGCATGCTGATGCTGGCGCAGCCGACCATCGTGTCGAGCTGGTTGCGCACCATGAACTCGGCCAGCGCACCCCACAGGGCCAGGATGGCCCCGCCAGAGCGGTGGTCCGGATGGACGCAGGAGCGACCCAGCTCGACCATCTTCGCGCGCAACGGCCGCAGCCGCGTCAGGTCGAACTCGGTCTCGCTGTAGAGCCCGCCGACGCGCCGGGCCGCCGCCGGCGTCAGCACGCGGTAGGTACCGATCACCAGGCCGGGCTCATCGTCCGGGCCGAGCAGCCGCACCAGCAGGTGCTCGCAGTAGGCATCGAACACATCGACGTCGTGCCCTGGCGGCGTGCCCCGGGGTGGCGACAGGCGGGCGCCCATCTCCTCGGCGAAGACGAGGTGCCTTAGGCGCTGCGCTTCGCGAACTTCGCCTTCATCGCGCGCCCAAGCCACGCCCAGCCGAATCCGCTCGGTCGAGGCGGGCGGCTCGTGGGGCCGACATCGAAGTGACCTCCGGTCGGCGCCCGCGCCCGGGGCCGCGATCTCGTGGAGCGGCAGCGTCGGCAGCGGCAGGTCTCTCATGAGCTCTCCTGATCTTGGATGGCAGACGAGGATGAGGCAGAGGCATGACGTGCCGATGTAGTCGGCGTGAAGCTGTCGTGACAGTCGGCCGCAGGGGGCGCTGCTAGGATCGGTTCATGAGCCTGCAGATGTTCGGAATCCCGGTGTCGCGTGGTGTCGCGATCGGGCGGGCCGTGCTGGTCGCCTCGAGCCGCGTGGATGTGGCGCACTACTTCATCGAGCCGGCTCAGGTCGAGTCCGAGATCGAGCGCTTGCGGGCGGCGCGCGATGCCGTCGCGGCGGAGCTGGGTGGCTTGCAGCGCGACATGCCTGCGGACGCGCCGTCGGAGCTGTCGGCTCTGCTCGACGTGCACTTGATGCTCCTGCATGACGAGGCCCTCACCGGGGCGACGGGCCAATGGATCCGAGAGCGTCACTACAACGCCGAGTGGGCCTTGTCGGCGCAACTCGAGGTGTTGGCGCGCCAGTTCGACGAGATGGAGAACGACTATCTGCGCGAGCGCAAGGCCGATCTCGAGCAGGTGGTCGAGCGGCTGCTGGGGGCGCTGGCGCACCTGGGTGGCGACGCGGCGCCCGGCTTGGGCGTGAACCAGCGCGACTTCGCCGGCGAGGATCCCCTGGTCCTGGTGGCCAACGACATTGCCCCTGCCGACATGCTGCAGTTCAAGCGCAGCGTCTTCACCGGTTTCGTGACCGACGTCGGCGGAAGGACCTCGCACACGGCGATCGTGGCTCGCAGCCTCGACATCCCCGCGGTGGTCGGTGCCCGCGAGGCCAGCCGCGTCATCCGGCAGGACGACTGGGTAGTGATCGACGGTGATGTCGGCATCGTGATCATCGATCCTTCGCCGATCGTGTTGGAGGAGTACCGCTTCAGGCAGCGGCAGAGCGATCTGGAGCGCGAGCGCCTCACGCGGCTGCGCCACACGCCGGCGGTAACGCTCGACGGTGAGCGGGTCGAACTGCTGGCGAACATCGAGCTGCCGGGGGACGCCTCTGCGGCGCTGGACGCTGGTGCGGTCGGCGTGGGGCTGTTCCGCAGCGAGTTCCTCTTTATGAACCGCAGCAGTGGCGATCTGCCCGGCGAAGACGAGCAGTACGAGGCCTATCGCGCCGTCGTCGAAGCCATGCATGGTCTTCCGGTCACGATCCGCACGGTCGACATCGGCGCCGACAAGCCCTTGGAGCGCATGTCGCTGCATGAGCTGCGACATGAGCACGTACTGAATCCGGCGCTCGGTCGGCGCGCCATCCGCTGGAGCTTGTCCGAGCCCAGCATGTTTCGCCAGCAGCTGCGGGCAATCCTGCGGGCCAGCGCGCATGGCCAAGTGAGGCTCCTGGTCCCCATGCTGGCCCACCTGTCCGAGATCCGCGGCACCTTCGAGGCCATCGCACGCGCCAAGCAGCAGTTGAGCGAAAGCGGCAGGAGCTTCGGCGAGGTACCCGTGGGTGCGATGATCGAAGTGCCGGCCGCGGCATTGATGATCGATCGCTTCCTGGAGTCTTTCGACTTCGTCTCCATCGGTACGAACGACCTCATCCAGTACACCCTGGCGATCGACCGCGCGGACGAGTCGGTGTCGCACCTCTACGACCCCTGGCATCCTGCGGTCCAGGAGCTGATCGATCGAACGATTCGATCCGCCCGGAGCCGAGGCAAGCCGGTCAGCGTGTGCGGAGAGATGGCCGGCGACCCGGCCTTCACGGCGCCTCTGCTGGCGATGGGACTCAGGAGCTTCTCCATGCACCCTGCTCAGATTGCCACGATCAAGCAAAGGATCCTGCGGACAGACTCGCGCAAGGCGCGGGAGGATTCGCCCGATCTCCAGCCTGTGGCCTGACAGGCGCGCTAGGTGCTGGCGCAGCAGACTTGCGCTGGCATGCCCCAGCGCATCAGCCCGCCTGCCTTAGGCGCGCTAGGTGCTGGCTCAGCGGACTTGCGCTGGCGCCAAAAATGGTGCTAGACTGCGAGGCTCTGCAGGTCGGGGCGTCACCGAAAGGCGATGCAACGGCAAAGCGGGGAAAGAGTCGGGAAAGCTTGACGCAGTGTTTAAAGTGCTGCACAATCCCATCTCTCTGCTGATGTCGATCAGCGATGCCGAAAGGCAGTGTTCTTTAACAAACAACAGCCGATAAGCGTGGGCGTTTGAAGGCGAGTGCCAAGGTCGCAAGACCAAGGTCTCATGACCTTAAACGCTCACTGAATTGAAATTCATGCAAGTGAAGTTCACTTCAATTCTTTGAGCAAACATTCAAGATCGAACTGAAGAGTTTGATCCTGGCTCAGATTGAACGCTGGCGGCATGCCTTACACATGCAAGTCGAACGGTAACGCGGGGTAACCTGGCGACGAGTGGCGAACGGGTGAGTAATGCATCGGAACGTGCCCAGTAGTGGGGGATAGCCCGGCGAAAGCCGGATTAATACCGCATACGACCTACGGGTGAAAGCGGGGGATCGCAAGACCTCGCGCTATTGGAGCGGCCGATGTCGGATTAGCTAGTTGGTGGGGTAAAGGCCCACCAAGGCGACGATCCGTAGCTGGTCTGAGAGGACGACCAGCCACACTGGAACTGAGACACGGTCCAGACT
>CAZTTC010000049.1:0-17481 GCA_964616015.1 uncultured Methylibium sp.
TTCTTTGAGCCAGCAAAGAAAATGACTCGCCCGCCGGGGCGAGACCCGGCGCAGCGCCTCGCGGCCAGCGGGCACCCCCAAAAAAACGCCAGAGCAAGCCCCCTCCGACGCAGCACGGGGCAGGCTTCGACCCGCCCACCCCGAACGGTCCATCCAAAGCCCCTGAACGCCGACTCGCCCTGCCAGTGCTGCAATCGGCCCATGGATGCCCTGCCCACCCTCTTCGTCTCCCACGGCTCCCCGATGCTCGCGCTCGAGCCGGGCTCGACCGGCCGCTTCTTCGAGCGCCTGGGGCCTGCGCTCGCCGCGAGCTTCGGGGCGCCGCGCGCGATCGTCGTCGTGTCGCCGCACACCGCGGCCCGCACGCCGGTGCTGCTGGGCAGTGCGACCCACCATGCGGTGCATGACTTCGGCGGCTTCCCGCCGGCGCTGTACGAGCTGCAGTACGGGCCGCCCGGCGCGCCGGCGCTGGCCGGGCGCGTCGGGGCGCTGTTCGACGCCGCCGGCATCGCCCACGACCGCAGCGACGACGCGGGGCTGGACCACGGCATGTGGTCGGTGCTGCGCTTCGCCTGGCCCGGCGCCGACGTGCCGGTGCTGCCGATCGCGCTGGCGCCGCAGCAGGACCCGTCGCGGCAGTGGGCGATCGGCGAGGCCCTGGCCCCGCTGCGCGACGAGGGCGTGCTGGTGCTCGGCTCGGGCAGCCTGACGCACAACCTGCAGTTGGTCTTCGGCCGCCGGCGCCCGGACGCGCTGGGCGCCGAGGACGATGCCGAGATCCCCGAAAGCCGTGCCTTCCGCGACTGGGTAGAGGCGCGCGTCGCCGCCGGCGACCGCGCGGCCCTGCTGGACTACCGGGCCCGGGCGCCGCACGCCGCACTGATGCATCCGACCGACGAGCACTGGCTGCCTTTCTACATCGCCGCCGGCGCCGGCGGGCTGGACGTGCCGGCGCTGCGGCTGCACGCGGCCGTCACCTATGGCTGTCTGGCGATGGACGCCTATGCTTTCGGCAGCGGCGCGGAGCGACTGGCCGAGGCCCTGCGGCACTGAGCGGCACAGCCCGGCACTGACGGCAGGCTGGCGCGCCGGCCAGGCCCGGAACCGCGGTCGCGTCACCATGGTCCGACGAGGAGGTTTCACTCGCAAGGAGGTCCCCATGAGCGAGTTCCACGTGTTGCCGTCCGTCACCGCCGGCGCCGCTGCCTTGCCATTGCCCCGCCCGCACGAGCGCCTGTCGGCCGGCCTGGGCGATGCGGCGCTGAAGGTCTACACCGACCTGCGCAGCGGCCCCTGCGTCATCGTGCCGGCCGGCGATGGCCTGGACGAGACCCTGCGCCTGATGCTGCGCGCCGGCGTGCGCATGGCCTTCGTCGGCGACGCGGCCGACGGCATCGGCAGCGTGCAGGGCCTGATCACCGCCGGCGACCTGCAGGGCGAGCGGCCGGTGCTGCGCGCGCTCGCGGCCGGCGTCCCGCACGACGACCTGAAGGTCGCCGACGTGATGAGCGCCATCGCCGACTGGCCGCTGGTCGAGCTGGCGGCCGTGTCGAAGGCGCATGTCGGCGACATCGTCGCGACGCTGCAGGCCCAGGGTCGCAGCTACCTGCTGGTCGGCGAGCGCGTCGCCGGCCAGTGGCGGCTGCGCGGGCTGTTCTCCGCCAGCCGCGTCGGCCAGGCGCTCGGCACCTCGCTGGCCGAGGACCTGAAGTCGCGCAGCTTCGCGGAGCTGGAGGCGGCGCTGGCGCACCGCTGAGCGGGTCCTTCGACGGGGCCCTCCTGAGCTCGTGGCGAGACGCGGGACGATCGGGTCCGCTTCGTTCTCGGGCTCAGCCTGACGAGGCCGCGCTCAACGGGCGCTGCGCTGACGCGCCTGCAGCGCCTGCCGCGCCGTCACCGGCTCGGCGGCGTGGCCCCAGGACGCACGCAGCATGCTGGCCAGCGCCGCCAGCTCGGTGTCGTCCAGCGCCTGCGCGAACGGCGGCATGCCGTGCGGGCGCGGGTTGCCCGCCGTCGATGGCGCGTAGCCCCCGGCCAGGATGCTGCGCAGCAGGTTGACCGGCGAGTCCATCGTCACCATGCGATTGCCCGCCAGCGCCGGCGCGATGCCGGGCGCGCCTTCGCCGGCGGCGCCGTGGCAGTCGCTGCAATGCCGTTCGTAGAGGGCGGCGCCCTGCTGCAGCGTGGCTGCGTCGGGCCGGGCCGCCTCGGCGCGCCGGGCGGCGACCTGCGGCAGCGACTGCAGGAAGACCGCCATCGCGCGCAGATCGGCATCGCTCAGGTGCTGCGTGCTGCGCGCCACCACCTCGGCCATCGGCCCGCTGACGCTGGCGCGCGCATTGCGGCCGGTCTTCAGCAGCTCGACCACCTCGTCGGCCGACCAGTAAGCGACGCCGGCCTCGTCGGGCGACAGCAGCGAGGGTGCGTACCAGTTCTGCACCGGGATCAGTCCGCCGGCGAGCTCGCGCGCGGCGCGGCTGCCGCCGAGCGCGTTGCGCGGCGTGTGGCAGGCAGTGCAATGGCCCAGGCCGCGCACCAGGTAGGCGCCGCGCTGCCACTCGGGCGAACGGCCCGCGTCGGGCGGCGACGCGCCGGGCACGAAGAACAAGGCCCGCCACACCGCCAGCGCGATCTGCGTGTCATAGGGAAAGCGCAGGTCGTGCGGGCGATTCGCCTGCACCACCGGCGGCAGACTCTGCAGATAAGCGTAGAGCGCGTCGGCATCGTCGCGCGCCAACTCGGTGTAGTTGGGATAGGGGAAGGCCGGCACCAGCCGCCGGCCGTCCTTCGAGCGGCCGTGGCGCAGCGCGCGCCGGAAATCGTGCGCGCTCCAGCCGGCCAGGCCGGTGGCGTCGGGCGTGAGGTTGGACGAGTAGACATTGCCGAAGGGCGTCTCGATCGCGCGGCCTCCGGCGTAGGCGCTGCCGCCGCGTGCGGTGTGGCAGCCGATGCAGTTGCCGGCGCGCGCGAGGTAGGCGCCGCGCTCGACGAGCGCCGGCGTGATGGCCAGCGCCGCCCCGTCGGGCGGCTCATCGCCGCGCAGCTCGAGCGCGGCGATCAGCACGGCCAGCAGCATGGCCAGCCCGCCTGCGGCCGCGACGAGGACGAGCGCGATGCGCGCGGGCGTCTTCATGCGCGGCCCCTCAGCGCGTCACGCTGCCGCAGGGCAGCGGCAGCGGTGCGGGCCGTGCGGTCGCCGGCCGCGTGTCCGCAGGCAGCGGCTGCGCGGCCAGCCAGGCGGAGACCGCGCCGATGTCCTCGGCCGAGAGCCGCTTCGCCACGTCGGCCATGCAGTCCGGCGCCACGGCCTTGCGATCGCCCAGGCGCCACAGCCCGATCTGGCTGTTGAGGTAGTCGCGCGGCAGGCCCAGCAGGCCGGGGATGGCCGGGGCCACGCCGGTCAGCGCGGCGCCATGGCATTGCGCGCAGGCCGGCAGCTCACGTGCCGGGTCGCCCTGCTGCACCAGCACCCGGCCGCGCTCGCGTTGCGCCGGCGTGCCCTGCGGCGGCTGCGGCGGCGGATACGGCAGCGACAGCGCCGCGAAGTGGTCGGCCATCTCGCGCAGGTAGTCGTCGGACAGGTGCTCGAGCAGCGCCGTCATCGGCCCGTACTGGCGCTGCCCGTCGCGAAAGCCCAGCAGCTGCTGGTGCAGGTAGCCGGCCGGCTTGCCGGCGATGCGCGGGAAGTAGCCGTCGTTGGTGGCGCGGCCCTCGGGGCCGTGGCAGGCCGTGCAGGGCCTGACGCGTTGCGCCATGTCGTCGCGCGGTGCGGCCGCGGCGGCCGTCGCCAGCGCGAGGCCGGCGAGGATCAGGAGTCGCTGCATCGCGTCAGTGTGCCGCGGCGCGATGCCCTCAGCCCACGCCGGGCCGCCCCAAGAGGGCTGAGCGCTCCCTCGGGGGCAGCCACGCAGCGGCTTGGGGGCCGTCGTCTCAGTGGCTCCACCGCGCTTCGCGCGACCCCTGCGGCATGAACCGGCGAGCCCAGCAGCCGCCGCGGACCGGCTTCGCCGGGCCGCCAGCCGCAACGGGGGGGTTCATTTCAGTCCGCGAGCCGGGCGCCCCTTTCGGCGAGCAGTGCGCGCAGCACCGAGCGGTGGCAATGCGCCTCGTCCTCGCAGTAGCAGCCGAGCGAGAAGTTCGCCTGCCGCGACAGCGCCGCCAGCAGGTCGAGCAGCTGCCCCGGCGCGGCGGCGGCCATCTCGGCGCGGAACTTCCGCGCGAAGGCCGCCCAGGCCCGCGGGTCGGCCTCTGCGTCCTGCGCGGCCCGCGCCTGCCGCACCAGATCGGCGCTCGGCGACAGCAGCGGCAGCCACAGGTCGTAGAAGTCGCGGCGCGCAAACTCGGCCTTGGGCACGCCGCGCGGCGGACGCCGCACCGTGCCCAGGCGCAGGCCTTCGTCGGGCCCGCGCGGGCTGCCGAGGCGCACGATGCGCAGCGTCACCCGGCCTCCGGCGTCTCCGCCTTCGCGTCGCGCCGCATCAGGCGTTCGACCGCCTGCATCGGTGTGAGGTGGCCGTCGAGCACCGCCACGACTGCGGCAGTGAGCGGCATGTCCACGCCCAGCGCCCGGGCGCGCGCCAGCACCGTGGAGGCGCTGTAGACGCCCTCGGCCACGTGGCCGAGGGCGCGCAGCACCTCGGGCAATGCGAGGCCGCGCGCGAGCTGCAGGCCGACCTGGCGGTTGCGCGACAGGTCGCCGGTGGCGGTGAGCACCAGATCGCCCAGGCCTGACAGCCCCATGAAGGTCTCGGCGCGGGCGCCGAGCGCCAGGCCCAGGCGCGTCATCTCGGCCAGGCCGCGGGTGATGAGCGCGGCGCGCGCGTTCAGGCCCAGGCCCATGCCGTCGCAGATGCCCGTGGCGATGGCGATCACGTTCTTGACCGCGCCGCCGACCTCCACGCCGACCGGGTCGTCGGACGTGTAGATGCGCAGCGCGTCGCCGTGGAAGGCCTCGACCGCCTGCTCGCGCAGGGCCACGTCGGTGCTGGCGGCGACCAGCGCGGTCGGCTGCCCGCGGGCGACCTCGAGCGCGAAGCTGGGGCCGGAGAGGACACCCACCCGCGCGCCCACCCGGTCGGCCGGCGCGACCTCGCGCGCGACCTCGTGGCCGAGCGCGCCGCTGCCGGCCTCGAAGCCCTTGCACAGCCACCACAGGCCGGCATCGACCGCAGCGCAGCGCGTCAGCATCTCGCGCAGGCCCGACATCGGCGTGGCGATGACGACCAGGCCGCCCGCGGCATGCGCCAGCGCGGCCTCGAGGTCGGCGCCGTGGCGCAGCGCCTCGGGCAGCGCGACGCCGGGCAGGTAGCGCTGGTTGACGCGGGTCTGCGCGAGCTGCTGCGCCTGCAGCGGGTCGCGCGCCCACAGCAGCGTCTCGTGGCGCGTCGCCACCGCGGCGGCGAGGGCCGTGCCCCAGGCACCCGCGCCGAGCACCGAGATGCGCATCGCCGCTGCGTCCCGCCGTGGGCGGTCAGGCGCTGGTGATGATCGGCGAGCCGCCGTTGCCGTTGCCGTTGGCGACCGCGCCCTGCTGCTGTTGCTGCGCCTCGTACATGGCCTGGAAGTTGACCTCGGTCAGGTGCACCGGCGGGAAGCCGGCGCGCGTGATGATGTCGGCCACGCTGGCGCGCAGGTAGGGGTAGACGATGCCCGGGCAGGCGATGCCGATGACCGGTTGCAGCTGGTCGTCCGGCAGGTTGCGGATCTCGAAGATGCCGGCCTGCTTGGCCTCGACCAGGAACAGCGTCTTGTCGCCGACCTTGGTGGTGACGGTCGCGGTGACCGAGACCTCGAAGACGCCTTCGGCCACGCCCTCGGCGCCGACGCCGAGGTTGATGTCGACCTGCGGCTGGCCCTGCTCGAGCAGGATCTGCGGCGAATTGGGCTGCTCGAGCGACATGTCCTTCAGGTACACGCGCTGGATCTGGAACACGGGGGTGAGGTCTTGCTCGGCCATGATGGAGTCCGTCTGCGGCTGGCCCGCGCGGCAGGGCCGACGACGGGCAAAACAAAGGGCCCGCCCCGGATGGGGTGGGCCGCGTGTGGAGCGGACGGATTATGTCGCAGCGGCCCCGGACGGCCGGTCGCCGCTGACAGGGCGCGTCAGGCGCCCGAACCTTGCAGCATCGGGGCCAGCGCGCCGCGCTGGTCCAGCGCGATCAGGTCGTCGCAGCCGCCGACGTGGGTCTCGCCGATGAAGATCTGCGGCACCGTGCGCCGGCCCGTGATTTCCATCATGGTGGCGCGCTGCGCGGGATCGAGATCGACGCGGACTTCCTCGATCTGCGCCACCCCGCGCTGCTTGAGCAGCATCTTCGCCCGCACGCAGAACGGGCAGACCTGGGTGGTGTACATCTTGACGGTGGGCATGGTGAACGACCGCAGCTGCAAAGCTCGTGCCCGCAGTGTCATCGAAGCGTCACGACCTTGCGGCCCGGTGGGTCGGCGTTTGGCGCCGTTCTAGAGGCTGCGCCCGGCTATCGGGCGCATAGCCACGGCCCCCGGCTCAGGCGGCCGACTTCTCCACCGACTTCTCGACCGGCAGCTGCGCCTCGCGCCAGGCCGCCAGGCCGCCGATGACGGCGCTGGCCTTGTCGTAGCCCAGCTTCTTGAGCGTGGCCACCGCGCGACCGGCGCGCGCGCCGGTCGGGCACATCAGCAGCACCGGCAAGGCCTTGTTGG
This sequence comes from uncultured Methylibium sp., assembly GCA_964616015.1. Classification (GTDB taxonomy): domain Bacteria; phylum Pseudomonadota; class Gammaproteobacteria; order Burkholderiales; family Burkholderiaceae_C; genus Methylibium. The sequence goes on from CAZTTC010000049.1 coordinate 6,682, forward strand.
CCGGCAGCCCCTTGGCACCGCCCTCCAGGCTGCCGAAGGGGATGTTCTTCGCGTTCAGCGCGTGGGCGGCGGCGTATTCGGCCGGCTCGGACACGTCGATGAGGACCGCCTTCTCGCGGTTGATGAGCTGCACCGCCTCGGCCGTGGAGACGCGGCCCGCCCCTCCGCCGCGCGCCAGTGACGGCCACAGCAGCAGCCCCCCCGAAGTCAGGGCTGCGAGGACGAGGTACCAATGTTCGAGGAGAAAGTTCACGGGAGGCGGGGCACGCACCGCAGGCGCGGGCCAAGAAGGCGGAAGGGCGCAATTCTAGAATCCAACGCTCCCCCGCCCCGCATCCCCTCCTCACGACCCGCGCCCATGACCCGACTCGTGCTGATCCGCCACGGCGAATCGACCTGGAACCTCGAGAACCGATTCACCGGCTGGACCGACGTGGACCTGACACCCACCGGCGTCGCCCAGGCCCAGCAGGCCGGACGCATGCTCAAGGAGGCCGGCATCGAGTTCGACACCGTCTACACCTCGGTGCTCAAGCGCGCGATCTGGACCGGCTGGCATTGCCTGGACGGCATGGACCGCACCTGGCTGCCGGTCATCAAGGACTGGCGCCTCAACGAGCGCCACTACGGCGCGCTGCAGGGCCTGAACAAGGCCGACATGGCGGCCAAGTTCGGCGAGGAGCAGGTGCTGCTCTGGCGCCGCAGCTACGACGTGCCGCCGCCGGCGCTGGACGCCGACGACCCGCGCTGCGAGCGCAAGGACCCGCGCTACGCCAGGCTGGCGCCCGGCCAGGTGCCGCTGACCGAATGCCTGAAGGACACGGTCGCGCGCGTGCTGCCCTTCTGGTACGGCACGCTGGCCCCCGCCATCGCCGCCGGCCAGCGCCTGGCCATCGTGGCGCACGGCAACAGCATCCGCGCGCTGGTGAAGCACCTGAACAGCATCTCCGACACCGACATCGTCGGCGTCAACATCCCCAACGGCATGCCGCTGGTCTACGAGCTGGACGCGAACTTGAAGCCGCTGTCGAAGTACTACCTCGGCGGCGCCGAGGCGGCGGCGAACGCGGCGTCGGTGTCGCAGACGCAGCCGGAGGGGTGAGGGCTTTCCATGAATGTCGGCCGGTCATCAGCGAGGCGCTTGCCGCTGGGCGCTCTCACTTTCGTCGCACTTACTGCAGGCTGCCGTTCGATCCAGGTTGTCTCCTCGAGTCCGACTACGGTCGTTATCGCGACCGATACAGCGGACGGCGGCGGTGCCCAGAATGCGGCGGATCGGGAGTGTGCGAAGCATGGCAAGGCCGCGCAGCTGAATCAGGCCGTTCCGGCGAACGCCATATGGTCCAACTGGTTCTTCAATTGCCGCTGATCAGCGCGACGCGATGCGAACGGCAGGCGCCCGTCCTACTCTTGCCGGCTCGGCGGCATCAACTCTGGTTGCCGAAGAATCGGACTCCTTCGACTCGCATAAGGCGTGCACGTGGCGCGCTGACACCCCCATCGACTAAGCGATCGGCCAGCTCCTGCAGGTTCACCGTTGCCCCTGATGCCCGGACCCGCCACGCCACCCGACACTCACCCATGCCGAGCAGTGCCACGCCCGTCACCCTCCGTCTCCTGACCGAGCACGACCTCCCGATGCTGCACGACTGGCTGAACCGCCCGCACATCGTCGAGTGGTGGGGCGGCGAGGCGGCGCGGCCGACGCTCGCCGAGGTGCGGGCCGACTACCACCCGCAGGCGATGGCCGCGGAGGGCGTCACGCCCTACATCGCGATGCGGGGCGATGTGCCGATCGGCTACGCGCAGTCCTACGTCGCGATGGGCTCGGGCGGCGGCTGGTGGGAGGACGTCACCGACCCCGGCGTGCGTGGCATCGACCAGTCGCTGGCCGACGCCTCGCGGCTGGGCCAGGGCCTGGGCACGCAGATGGTCCGTGCGCTGGTCGAGCGGCTGTTCCGCGACCCGGCCGTGACGCGCATCCAGACCGACCCGGCACCGCACAACCTGCGGGCGATCCGCTGCTACGAGAAGGCGGGGTTCCGCGCCGTGCGCCGCATCGTCACGCCCGACGGGCCGGCGCTGTACATGCTGCAGGACCGGCCCGCGGTCCAGCGCCTGCAGTTCCGGCCGCTCGTCGCGGCGGACCAGGACTGTCTCTGGCACTGGCTGCACGTCGCGCTGTGGGACCCGCCGCCCGCCGGGCCGCGGCCGCTGGCCGTGCTGCAGCAGCCGGGCGTGCGCATCTATGCCGAGGACTGGGGCCGCCCGGGCGACGTCGGTGTTGTGGCGCAGGCCGATGGGGTCGATGCCGGCGCCTGCTGGGTGCGGCTGCTGCCGCTGGGCGTGGGCCTGGGCTCGGTCGATGCCGCGACGCCCCAGCTCGGCATCGCGCTCGAGCCGGCCTATCAGCATCGCGGGCTCGGCCGCGCGCTGATGCAGGCGGCCCTGGCCGCCGCGCGCGAGGCGGGCTATGCCCGGGTCTCGCTGACGGTGCACCCGGAGAATCCCGCGCGCCACCTCTACGAGCGCTGCGGCTTCCGCACGCTCGAGCTGCGCCACCATTACCGGCTGATGATCGTCGACCTCGCCTGAGCCGCCGCCTCGCATGCCCCGCTACGTCGCCTTCCTTCGCGGAGTCAGCCCGGTGAACGCCAGCATGCCGGCGCTGAAGGCGTGCTTCGAGTCCGCCGGTTTCACCGAGGTCCGCACGCTGCTGTCCAGCGGGAACGTCGTGTTCAACGCCCGCGCGTCGTCGCCGGCCGCGCTGGAGCGGCGCGCGGAGAAGGCGATGCAGTCCGGGCTGGATCGCAGCTTCGGCGCGACGGTCCGCTCGGCCGACCATCTGCAGGCCTTCATCGAGTCCGACCCTTACGCCGGGTTCCGACTGCCGGCCTCGGCCAAGAAGGTGGTCAGCTTCCTGCGCAGCCCGGTCGAGCGGGCGCTCGAGCTGCCGATCGCGCAGGACACGGCGAGCATCCTCGCGGTCCGCGGCTCCGAGGTCCTGTGCGCCTACCTCCCCGGCCCCCAGGGCCCCGTGTTCATGCGCCTGCTCGAGCGGACCTTCGGCAAGACCATCACGACGCGCACGCTGGACACGGTGCGCAAGTGCGCGTGGGCTTGAGGGCGGCACGACGCGGTACGCCCCGCCATGCCCCGACACGCCCGAAAGCTCGCGTTCGCGGCCCGCAACGAAGCCGGGGCGGACGCTGTCTCGCCTCGCCATGCCCGCCGCTCCTTGAATGATCGCCGCGGCCGCCTCGGGTCAGTCGCAGCCGTGCGGGTGGTGATCCATCGACCTTGCCGGTGCCGGCACGAGTGGCGTGAGGCGCCCGCGGACGCCCGGCGGCCCGCGCGCCCGCGGTCTATGTCGAGCGGCCGTCCGTCGCCAGCGTCGCGGCGATCTCGCCGCGCAGGCGCTCCGCCAGCGCCCGCCGGTCCGCATGCTCGGACCCGATCGGCGACAGGAAGCTGACGCTCGCGCGCAACCCGTCGGCGCAGGCCACCCACCACAGGCTCTGCATCAGCGTCGTGTCGCCGACATAGGCCACCGCCCGGCTGACCGCGTCGTGGTCGTCGCTGAAGCGCAGCGCCACCGGCTGCACCGGCGTGCCGGTGGCAATCGCCGCCTGCAGCAGGTTGGCGTGGAAGGGCAGCAGCTCGTGGCCCAGGCCGGTTGTGCCCTCGGGGAAGACCGCGACGGTGTCGCCGGCGGCCAGCGCCTCGCCCATGTGGTGCACCACGCGCATCGCGTCGCGGCGGCGTTCGCGCTCGAGGTACAGCGTGCCGGCGGCGTCGACCAGCCGGTTCAACACCGGCCAGCGCTTGACGTCGGCCTTGGACACGAAGCGCGCCTGCGGGCACAGCGCGTGGATCGCCACGATGTCCAGCCAGGAGATGTGGTTGATGACCAGCAGCGTGCCGCCGGGTCGCGGCACACCCTGCCCCTGCAGCGTGGCGCCGACGACGCGCAGCATCTTCGCGGCCCACCACTGCACGCGACGCCGGCGGCCCGGCAGGTCGAGCCAGCGGAACATCAGCAGCACGATGGCCACGCCGTGCAGCACGTGCAACAGCACGCGCAACAGGCGCCACGCGGCACGCAGCGGCCGCATCAGGACGAGGACGCCGGCGCTTCGTGCGCCACCTGGCCGGCCACCAGCGTCAGCCGCACCCGGCCCGGCAGCTCGAAGCCGCTGATGTCGAAGGCGAAGGGCGTGTGCTTGCCCTGGCTGCGCAGCGCGGCGGGTGTGACGGCCCAGCGCGCGTCGGGGTCGAAGAGGCAGACATCGGCGACACCGCCCTCGACCAGCCGCCCGGCGCTGGCAGCCAGCGAGCCGAGCGCCGGCCCCAGCACGCGCACCGGCTCGCAGGTCACGGTGGCGAGCGCGCGCCGCAGGCCGGCCTCGCTGTCGGCGCCCCACTGGAGCGCCAGACCGAGCAACAGCTCCAGCCCGGTCGCGCCGGGCTCGGCCTCGGCGAAGGGCAGGGTCTTGGCGTCGGCATCGACCGGTGTGTGGTCGGACACCAGCGCGTCGATGGTGCCGTCGGCCAGCGCGGCGCGCAGCGCATCGCGGTCGCGCTGCTGGCGCAGCGGCGGGATCAGGCGCATGGCCGGGTTGAAGAAGCCGATGTCCAGGTCGGTGAGGTGCAGCGAGTTGATGCTGACGTCGGCCGTGACCGGCAGGCCCTCGGCCTTGGCGGCGCGCAGCAGTGCCACGCCGGCCGCGCTGGACAGGCGGCACAGGTGGACGCGCGCGCCGTCCTTGCCGCCGGTCGTGCGCACCAGCTCGAAGATGGTGTGCAGCGCGATCGTCTCGGCACTGACCGGCACGCCGGACAGGCCGAGCCGCGTGGCCACCGCGCCGCTGGCCGCGACGCCGCCGCCCAGCCAGGGGTCGTTGGGCCGCAGCCAGACCGTGTAGCCGAAGGTCGCCGCGTACTGCAGCGCGCGCGCCAGCACCTGGGTGTCGCGCACCGCCACGTCGGCCTGCGAGAAGCCGACGCAGCCGGCCTCGGTCAGCTCGGCCATCTCGGTCAGCACCTCGCCGGCCAGGCCGCGCGTCAGCGCGCCCAGCGGGAACAGCCGGCAGCGGCTGAGCTTGCGGGCGCGGAACTTGAGCATCTCCACCAGCCCCGGCTCGTCGAGCGTGGGATCGGTGTCGGGCAGGCAGACGAGGCTGGTCACGCCGCCCGCGGCGGCCGCGGCGAGCTCGCTCTCGAGCATGCCTTCGTGCTCGTGCCCCGGCTCGCGCAGCCGGGCAGCGAGATCGACCAGGCCGGGGGCGACGATCAGGCCGCTCGCATCGATGCTGCGGTCGGCGCCGAAGTCGGCGGAGGCCTTGCCGATGCTGACGATGCGGCCCGCGGCGATGGCGATGTCGGCCCGCTCGTCGCGGCCCGAGGCCGGGTCGACGACGCGGCCGTTGGTGATGAGGATCTTCATGCGTCTCTAGGCGTCGTTGCCCGCGATGATGGACATCACCGCCATCCGCACCGCGATCCCGAAGGTCACCTGCGGCAGGATCACGCTCTGGCGGCCGTCGGCGACGGACGAGTCGATCTCGACGCCGCGGTTGATCGGGCCGGGGTGCATGACGATGGCGTCGGGCTTGGCGAGCGCGAGCTTCTCTTCGGTGAGGCCGAAGCTCTTGAAGTACTCGCCCGCGCTCGGCAGCATCGCGCCGCTCATGCGCTCGTTCTGCAGCCGCAGCATGATGATCACGTCGGCGTCCTTGATGCCCTCGGCCATGTCGTGGCAGACGCGCACGCCCATGTCCCTGAGGTCGCCCGGCACCAGGGTGCGCGGGCCGACCGCGCGCACTTCGGCAGCGCCCAGCGTCGTCAGCGCGTGGATGTCGGAGCGCGCGACGCGCGAGTGCACGATGTCGCCGACGATCGCGACCGTGAGGTTCGCGAAGTCCTTCTTGTAGTGGCGGATCGTGTACATGTCGAGCAGGCCCTGCGTCGGGTGCGCATGGCGCCCGTCGCCGGCGTTGACCACGTGCACGTGCGGCGCGACGTGCTGCGCGATCAGGTAGGGCGCGCCGCTTTCGGCATGGCGCACGATGAACATGTCGGCGTGCATCGCGGACAGGTTCGCGATGGTGTCGAGCAGGCTCTCGCCCTTGGCGGTGGAGCTGCGCGCGATGTCGAGGTTGATGACGTCGGCGCTCAGGCGCTTGGCCGCGATCTCGAAGGTGGTGCGGGTGCGGGTGCTGTTCTCGAAGAACAGGTTGAAGACGCTCTTGCCGCGCAGCAGCGGGACCTTCTTCACGTCGCGGTCGTTGACACTGAGGAAGGTGCCCGCGGTGTCGAGGATCTGCGTCAGCACCGCGCGCGGCAGGCCCTCGATCGACAGCAGGTGGATCAGTTCGCCGTGGGCGTTGAGCTGGGGGTTCTTGCGGGAAAGCATCTCAGCGGCCTTCGATCTCGAAGTCGAACCGGCCGTTCGCGTCGCGGGTCAGGGCCAGCTTCTGCGTCGCTGGCAGCACGACGCGCGCGGCCGACACCGCCGGCTCGATCGGCAGCTCGCGGCCGCCCCGGTCGACCAGGACCGCGAGCTTGACGCTCGCGGGGCGGCCGAAGTCGAACAGTTCGTTGATGACGGCGCGCGTGGTGCGGCCGGTGTAGAGCACGTCGTCGATCAGCAGGATGTGGCGGCCGTCGATCTCGAACGGCAGCGCGGTCGCGTCGGCGCTGGCGCGCATGCCGCGCGAGCCGAAGTCGTCGCGGTGCAGCGCGCTGGAGATGACGCCGGGCTTGCCGGCCAGGCCCAGGTCGCGCTGCAGGCGCTCGGCCAGCCAGGCGCCGCCGGACCAGATGCCGACCAGCACACTGTCGGCCACCAGCAGCGGCCGCACGCGCGCCAGCAGGTCGGCGTACAGCGCCTCGGCGTCCAGGTGCAGAGTCGTCACGGATGTTCCCTGAAGTATTGTTCCAGCAGGATCGCGGCCGCCGCTGCGTCCGCGTCCGACGCCCCGGCAGCCAGGGCCTCGGTGGTCGACCAGCGCTCGTCCACCTCGTGCACCGGCAGCCCGAAGCGGCCGTGCAGCTGGCGGGCGAAGCGCTGCGCCCGGCGCGTATTGTCGTGCGGCGCGCCGTCGGGGTGGAACGGGATGCCGACCACCAGCGCCGCCGGCTGCCATTCGGCGATCAGACGGGCGATGGGCTCGAAGCGCGCGTCGCCCTCGGCGGCGATGCTGCGCAGTGGCTCGGCGCTGCGGGTCAGCGTGTTGCCGGCAGCGACGCCGGTGCGCTTGAGGCCGAAATCGAAAGCAAGCAGGGTCCGGGGAGCGATGGCGGGAGGCGCCGCCTCAAGCATGCCCGGCTTCACTGCTCAGCATCCGCGGGTCGATGCCCAGCAAGGACAGCGCCTTGTCGTAGCGCTGCTCGATCGGCGTCTCGAAGATGACGTCGGGCCGCGCATCGACGGTGATCCAGCCGTTGCGGGCGATCTCGTCTTCCAGCTGGCCGGCGCTCCAGCCGGCGTAGCCCAGGGTCACCAGCACGCGCCTGGGGCCGGCGCCGCTGGCCAGGGCCTCGAGCACGTCCTTGCTGGTGGTCATCGCCAGGCCCCCGGGGATGCGCAATGACGAGTTGTAGGTGGCGCCGTCGGCCTCGATGTCGGCCGCATCGTCCTCGCCGCGCTCGTGGAGCACGAAGCCGCGCTCGGTCTGCACCGGGCCGCCGATGAAGACCGGCTGGTCGGCCAGCTCCTCGCGGTCGAGGGGGAGTTCGATCTTCTCGAACAGGCGGCCGAGCTTGATGTCGCTGGGCTTGTTGATCACCAGGCCGAGCGCGCCCTTCTCGGTGTGTTCGCAGAGGTAGACGACGGAACCGGCAAAGTTGTCGTCCGCCATGCCTGGCATGGCAATCAGGAACTGGTTGGTGAGGTTGGACGCGGAGCCTGAGCCCATGCGGCCATTGTAGTGACGGTGCACACTGCGCCGCATGCACAAAATCCCGCAAACGCCGCTGCCGTCAGCCCTGGTGTGGTGCCGCCGCGACCTGCGGACGGCCGACCACGCGGCGCTGTACCACGCGCTGCGCGCGGCACGCCAGGTGTGGGTGGTCTTCGTCTTCGATCGCGACATCCTGGACCCGCTGCCGCGGTCGGACCGGCGGGTCGAGTTCATCCGCGAGAGCCTGGTCGACCTGGATGAGGCCCTGCGGGCGCTGGGCCGCGCGCACGGCGTCGACGGCGTCGGCCTGATCGTGCGGCACGGCCGCGCGCAGAACGACATCCCGCGCCTGGCGGCGGCGTTGCACGTGCAGGCGGTCTACGCCAACACCGACTACGAGCCGGCTGCCGTCGCGCGCGACGCCGCCGTGCGCGGCGCGCTGGCCGAGGCCGGCATCGCCTTCCACGCGTCCAAGGACCAGGTCGTCTTCGACACCGACGAGCTGCTCACCGGCGCCGGCAAGCCCTATGGCGTGTTCACGCCCTACAAGAACGCCTGGCTGAAGAAGCTGGCGCCCTTCTACGTGCAGGCCTATCCGGTGGAGCGGCATGCGGCGCACCTGGCGCCGCTGCCCGCGGGCGAGGCCGGTGGCGTGCCGACGCTGGCCGACATCGGCTTCGAGACCACCCACCTGGCGGCGCTGAAGGTGATGCCGGGCAGCGCCGGGGCGCGCGCACTGGTCGACGACTTCACCGACGAGCGCATCGACCGCTACGACCGGACGCGCGACTTCCCCGCCGTCAAGGGCCCCAGCTATCTGAGCGTGCACCTGCGCTTCGGCACCGTGTCGATCCGCGCGCTGGCACGGCTGGCCTGGGACCGCATGCGGGCCGGCTCGCGCGGCGCCGAGGTGTGGTTGTCCGAGCTGATCTGGCGCGACTTCTACCACCAAGTGCTGCACCACCATCCGCAGGTCGTGGAGCGCAGCTTCAAGCCCGACTACGACCGCATCCAGTGGGAACACGGCAAGGCGGCGGACGCCCTCTTCGCCGCCTGGTGCGACGGCCGCACCGGCTACCCGCTGGTGGATGCGGCCATGCACCAGATCAACCAGACCGGCTACATGCACAACCGCCTGCGCATGGTGGTGGCCAGCTTCCTGTGCAAGGACCTGGGGCTGGACTGGCGCTGGGGCGAGCGCTACTTCGCCGAGAAGCTGATCGACTTCGACCTCGCCGCCAACAACGGCGGCTGGCAGTGGGCCAGTTCGTCCGGCTGCGATGCCCAGCCCTACTTCCGCATCTTCAACCCGGTGAGCCAGAGCGAGAAGTTCGACGCCCAGGGCCGCTTCATCCGCCGCTACCTGCCGCAGCTGGGCGGCCTGCCCGATGCGGCGATCCACGCGCCCTGGGCGACGCGGCCGGTCGACCTGGCAGGGGCCGGATTCGCGCTCGGGCGCGACTACCCGGCGCCCATCGTCCAGCACGAGCTGGCGCGCGCCCGGACGCTGGAGCGCTATGCGGTGGTCAAGGCGCGCTGATCCCCAAGCGCGGCCCGAGGGCGACCCAAGGGTGCACGGCCCGCCGGTGGCGTGGACTGGCCCTAGAACAGCTCGATCGCGCCGACCTTGTCGTTCACCTCGAGGCCACCCGACTCGATCAGGGCCTCGTGGCAGCGCACCTGGTTGCGGCCGTGTTGCTTGGCGTAGTAGACCGCCTGGTCGGCGCGCTCGAAGGCCGCGCTGGCCGTGTCGTGCACGCGCAGCGCGCTGAAGCCGAGGCTGATCGTCACGCCGCCGACCTGCGGGAAGCGGTGGCTTTGCATCTGCTCGCGCAAGCGCTCGAAGGCCACGGCCGCGGCCGCACGGCCGTCGGCCCGCAGCAGCACCACGAACTCTTCGCCGCCGAAGCGGTACAGCAGGTCGCCCTGGCGCAGGGCCGTGCGCAGCAGCCGCGCCACCAGGAGCAGGACTTCGTCGCCGATCAGGTGGCCGAAGTTGTCGTTGACGCGCTTGAAGTGGTCGATGTCGATCACGCCGATCCAGTAGCGCATCGCGCTGCCCTCACGGCGGCGCTCGTCGTGGACCGGCGCGGCGCTCGGGGTGGATGGCGGGCAGGCGGTGTCCTCGAGCAGGCACTTGTTGAACTGCTCGTCGAAGGTCTTGCGGTTGAGCAGGCCGGTGAGCGTGTCGCGCTCGCTGTAGTCCAGCAGGCCGATCTGGTTGCGGTAGATCTTCAGAACACCGGCCACCAGGCCTTGCTGCTCGACGCTCAGCGCTTGATCGCTGCGCACCTCGATGAGGCCATGGCGCTCGGTGTCGAGCGTCAGCGGGAAGACGCTCGTCAGCGCACCGCCGCTGCCGGCACGCCGACCCAGCACCGGGTGGCCGTTGGCCAGCGCCTGCCGATGCACGGGCCAGTCGGCCACGGCGGGCAGCGCTTCCAGCGGTGTCCACGGCGGATCGCCCCGCGCCCGCAGGCCGCCACGTTCCACGCCGGCCTGCAGCATCAGCCGCATCTGGTCCGGCTCGCCGACGCAGCGGTACATGCACAGGCCGGCCGGCTGCAGCCAGTCGGCCAGCACCTCGACGAGGGTGCTGGCGAGCAGGTCGCGGTCGTGGTAGCCGGTGAGGCTGGCGACGGATCCGATGAGGTCGGGCATGGTGGGTCGATGGGCGTCTCACCGCGCTATCGGCGCCGGCGCGGCGGACTTGAGTCCGGCGCCTGCCGTGGCCGGGGGGCGCAGCGGTGCATCCGGTCACCATCGGGTCGCGCCGCGGGCTTAAAGTCCGGCGTCTCCCCCCGCTCACCACGAAAGGACGATGCCATGGGTCTGATGAGTTTCATCAAGGAAGCCGGCGAGAAGCTGTTCGGCAAGGGCGAGGCCAAGGCCGCGC
>CAZTTC010000050.1:0-16809 GCA_964616015.1 uncultured Methylibium sp.
TCGCTGTCTCGCCTGAGGCGCATGTCGGACACACCCTGATCATTTGTTAAGGCGCTGGATCGATCCGCGCCGCACAGTCGGCTCCCGTGTGCACAGCCAAGGAGCCGACCATGCAGACCCGAGACTTCTTCGTACGGAGCGCCATCGTCGCGGCTGCACTTGCAGTCACGGGCGGCGCGGTGCTGGCGTGGCTGGCATCGCGCACCGAAGCCGACATCGCTGCCCACCGCGAGCGAGTGGTCGTGCAGGCACGACAGGCGGCACCGGCCGCCGCGTCGGCCACGGCTCTTGCGGCCCTGCCCGCGCCCGTGCAGCGGTACTTCGCCTTCACCTTCCGCGGCGCCCCTCCACCGCAGGCCAGCCACGTGGAACTCGCGATGGAGGGCCGCTTCAGGCGGCCGCGCAGCGACACCTTCACACCCACGCGCGCAGAGCAGACGATTGCGGTCCACACACCGGCGTTGGTGTTTGCCGCGACCACGCCGCTGCTGCCCGGCGTTCCGGCGCTGACCGCGCGTGCCTACGACGCCTACGCTGGCGGTCAGATGGAGATGAAGGCCAAGCTGCTCTCGGCCATCACCGTGGTCGACGAGCCCGCCTCGCCGACGCTGAACCGGATCTCCTTGCGGCGCTGGCTGCTGGAAAGCCCGCTGTATCCGATGGCACTGCTGCCCGGTAGTGCGGTGCGCTGGGAGGCGATGGACATCAACCGCGCGCGGGCCACCGTGACACTGGGCACCGACAGTGCATCCATGGTGGCCACCTTCGGCAGCGACGGGCGTCTGCTGCGCTTTGACGCCGAGGAGGACGGCGACCTGCGCACGTCGTATCACGGCTCGGGCGAGCACGCATCGCGCGACGACTACGAGGCGGTGGAAGGCATGATGCTGCCCCGACGCTTTGTCATTGCACGAGCGGCGGCCGGCCGGATCCTGCCGTTCTGGGAAGGGCGTGTCACGCAGATCCGCTTCGTGTCCGGAGACTGACCGTGTCGTCGGCCACCCTGCTTGCTTTCGCTGGTGTCGCGCTGCTGTGCGTCGCCACACCAGGCCCGACCACCCTGCTCGCCCTCAGCAATGGCTCGCGCTTCGGCTTGCGTGCGGCGCTGCCCGGCATGGCCGGCGCGGTGGCCTCAGACTTCCTGCTGATAGCCGCAGCTGCCGCTGGGTTGAGCACGCTGCTAGCGGCATCGGTGTCGGCGTTTGCAGTCGTCAAATGGGTGGGGGTGGCTTACTTGGCCTACCTCGGCGCGAGGCTGCTGCAGACGCAACCGGCGGCACCACCGCTGCATGCCGCAAACGCGCGCGAGGGTCCGCCTGCGGCCTGTGCCATGTTCACTCGCAGCCTCATGGTCGCCGCGACCAACCCGAAGGCCTATCTTTTCTTCGCCGCTCTGCTACCGCAGTTTGTGGACACAGGACGGCCACAGGCTGTGCAATACGTGGTGTTGGCAACGATCTTCGGCTTGCTTGATCTGGCCACGATGACCATCTATGCCGCTGCTGGCGAGGGCGCTGCGCGACGGCTCGAGGGTGCATCATCGCGCATCTGGATCGACCGCTTCAGTGGCGCTGCGCTGCTGCTGCTGGCGACCGGACTTGCGATGTTGCGCCGGCCGGCCGTGAACGCATGACATGGGCCCGGTCCGAAGGGCTTCCGTTTTGCTGTGACGCGCGGGTGCTTGGCCCCGCAAAGTCCCATTCATGGGTGAACTGTGCTGAGGGCTGGAGCGGCACGCCCGCCGGAAGCTGTGTCCGCCAATACGGCGACTTCGCAACCGCTTCGCGCCCGAGCGTCGCGCTGCCCACAGTCGCGTGGTTCAGCATGGGCCAGAGCAATGCTGACGAGACCCGTTCTTCTGCGACGCCGGTACGTGTGCTCCCGCGTCAGGTCGGCTTGAGCTGCTGCAGCAAGGTCGGCAGCAGTTCGCTCACCGTCGGGTGAATGTGCACGGCCCGCGAGATGACGGTGGACGGCAGGTCAGCAGCCATGATGTCCAGCAGCGAATGCACCACCTCGTCACCATTCATGCCGAGGATGGCTGCACCGAGGATGCGCTGTGTTTCGGCGTCGACCAGCACCTTCATGAAACCCTGGGTCTCGCCGGCTTCGCGGGCGCGGCCGACGCGCTGCATCGGCATCTTCGCGCGCAGCACGCGCTTGCCGCTGGCCAGGGCTTCGGTTTCCGTCATGCCGACGCGGCCGAGCGCGGGGTCGATGAAGAGCGCGTAGCACGGGATGCGGTCGCTGATGCGGCGCGGGTCACCGTCGAACAGGTTCGCCACCACGATTTCGTGGTCGTTCCATGAGGTGTGCGTGAACGCACCCCGTCCGTTGCAGTCCCCAACGGCCCACACGCCGTTGGCGCTAGTACGGCACTGATCGTCGACCTCGATGGAGCCGCGGGCGTCGGTGCGGATGCCGGCAAGCTCGAGCCCGAGCCCGTCGGTGTTGGGCTGGCGGCCGACCGCCAGCAGCACGTGGCTGCCGGTGATGCCATCACCACCACCGCAGGCGGCGCCAACGACGATTCCATTGCTTGCCGGCGCGAGCGACAGGCATTCGGCGCCCAGCTCGAAGCGCACGCCTTCGGCCTCGAGGATCGCGCGGATCCCGTCGGACACGTCGGCGTCCTCGCGCGGCAGCAGCCGCGCCGACCGCTCCACCACTGTCACCGCGGCGCCGAGGCGGCGCATGAGCTGAGCGAACTCCAGGCCGATGTAGCTGCCGCCGACGACCACCAGGTGCTCGGGAACCGCATCCAGTTGCATCACCGACACGTTGTCCAGCGTCGTCACCGTGTCGATGCCCGGCAGCGCGGGGCGCACCGCGCGCCCGCCGACATTGAGGAAGATGCGCGGCGCGCTTAGGCGGCGCCCGGCCACCGCCAGCGTGCCCGGGCCGACGAACGAGGCGTCGCCGACGACGACCTCGGTGCCATTCAAGCCGCGCATCCAGGATTCCACGGCCTCGCGCGATTTCGCGACGATCGCGTCCTTGCGCGCCATCACGCGAGCCATGTCCACGCGCAGGTCCGCCACGTCGAAGCCGAACTCGGCGCCGCGCTGCGCGAGCCGGATGGCGCGCGCGCTGGCCACCAGCGTCTTGGTCGGGACACAACCGACGTTGACGCAGGTGCCGCCGAAGTGATGCCGCTCAATGACGGCCGTCTTCAGCCCTTCACGGCTGCAGCGGGCGGCGATGGCCGGCCCGGCCTGGCCGGCACCGACGATGATGGCGTCGAAGTTCTCGGTGTCCATGGTCGCACTCGCAGCAGTGGGTCGAGCCGGCAGTATGGGTCGGTCGACAGGGATCAGGCCAGCCGACCGTGTGCAAGCCGGCGCCATGGGAGCCGGATGCCGGTCGCGCAGCCGGTGCCCCTCGCGGCGCCAGATACAGTCTCGCCATGCATGAGGATCAGAGTCTTCGCTGGGTCCGGAGCCGGGGAGAAGTCCGTGAGGCGTATCGCCGGCGGCCATCCGCACCAGCCGAACGCACGGGCGAACCACGACCGTGACAGACGTCTTGCCTTGGGACCTGCTGCTGCGCGGTGCCGTGGGCGGCGTGCTGCTGTTCCATGCGGCAAACCTGATGGGCCGTGGGCCTCGGCCTGCCGCGCGCGCCGCGTTGGGGGTCTTCACGCTGTCACTGCTGGCCTACCTGTTCTGCCAACGCACGGCCTTGCTGATCCAGGTCCCCCGCCCACTGGTCTGGGTCGTGCTCGCCCTGTGCACCAGCTCGACGGCCTGGCTCTGGCTGGCCGCCCGCGGACTGTTCGACGACCGCTTCCGCTGGGACTGGCCATTCCTCGCAGCAGGCGCTGGCATGGTCGCGCTGGGCCTGTCCGCCAATGCGCCACGCCTTGAGGCCCTGCTGGCCGGCGGCGCGGACCCCGGCCCCGGGTCGTTGACCGCTGCGCATGCCATGGCGATGGTGGCCTTCACTGCCGCAGCGGTGTGGGAGGTGCTTCGCGGCTGGCGCGACGACCTGGTTGAACCTCGGCGCGTGGCCCGGCGCTGGGTCGCCCTGGGCATCGGCCTGTACGCCGCGATCGCGCTGGCCGTCGAGCTGGCCGTGCGCGATCGTCCGGTGGGCCTGCTGCTGCCGGCGATGCACGTGGCGGGCATCGGCCTGGTGGCGCTGGCGCTGGCCCTGCTCGTCGCGCGCCGGTCGCTCGACGCCGTCCTCGGGCTGCCGCCTGAGGTGGTCGACCCGGATCGCGCCGCGGAGTCGCCCTCCACCGTGGCACCGGCGCCGCAGGTGGCGCCCGAAGAGAGCCCGGCCCTCAAGCGGCTGCGCCAGGCCATGACCGAGCAGCACGCCTACCGCCGCGAGGGGCTGAGCGTGGCGGCCCTGGCTGCCGAACTGGGGATGGGCGAAGCGGCGCTGCGCGCCCTGATCAACCAGCAACTCGGTTACCGCAACTTCAACGACTTCCTGCACCACCACCGGCTGCAGGAGGCAGCGGCGCGGCTGGCCAGCGAAGACCTGCCGATCCTGAGCATCGCGCTGGACTGCGGCTACGGGTCGATCGGACCGTTCAACCGGGCGTTTCGCCAGCGCTTCGGCATGACCCCCACCGAGTACCGCGCCGGCATGCGCCTGGCGCAGCCCAGGTCACCGGGCTGAGGGCAGAACGGGATTCGGCGCGGTCTGGCGACGAATCGGCCAGACATCGCGACGAATCGGCAAGACCGCCGGCGCGCCGGCACCGAGCATGAGGCTCTTCCATCCGACCGGAGCCTCCCATGCAAGACCCGCCGCTGCCACCGTCCCTGGCACACATGGCACTGACCGTGCTGATGTCCGACTTCCTGCGCTATGCGCTCGCCGCGGGTGCGGTGTGGCTCGTCGTCAACGTGCTGCTGCGCCGCCGCCTGGCCGGCCGGCGCATCCTGGACGCCGTGCCTGCGCCAGGCCAGGTGCGGCGCGAGATCGCCTATTCGCTATCGACGGTGTTGATCTTCGCGGCCAACGGGCTGTTGCTCTGGCTGCTGATCGCCAATGGCACGGTCGAGGTCTATCCGGACGTGTCACGCCGCGGCTGGGCCTGGTGGTGGGCGAGCCTGGTGCTGGTCATCGTCGTCCACGACGCCTGGTTCTACTGGACGCACCGCGCGCTGCATTTCCGGCGCTGGTTCCGCGCCGTGCACGGGCGTCACCACGCCTCGCTGCACCCGACCCCATGGGCGGCCTATGCCTTCCATCCGGTCGAGGCGCTGGTGCAGGCCGTGTTCCTGCCGCTGTTCCTGCTCGTGGTGCCGGTGCACGCCGGCGTGCTCGGGATCTTCCTGCTGCACATGATCCTGCGCAACGCCATCGGCCACTGTGCGCATGAGCTGTTCCCCTGGCGCTGGACGCCACGCGGCTGGCTCAGCTGGATCACGCCGGTCAGCCACCACCACTTCCACCATGCGCGCAACCGCGGCAACTATGGCCTGTACTTTACTTGGTGGGATCGCTGGTGCGGGACCGAAGACCCGGAGTACCTGCGTTACGGTGACGAACGATTCGCCGCTGCTGGTCGCCGCGAGGCTGCAGCATGAAGGCGGCCCCGCTCTGGCTGGCCCTGGCGGCGACAGCTTCATCCGCCGCCGAACCGGGGCGTGGTCTGCAGGGCGAGTGGTGGACGCCAGGCTTCAATGCCCGCGTGCGCATCGAGGCCTGCGGCGCCGATGCGGTGTGCGGGCGCATCGTCTGGCTGTGGGACGACAAGCCCCAGGGCATTGCCGACAAGACACCCTTGATCGGAAAGCCGGTCATCGACCAGATGAAGCCGTCGGAGCCAGGCCAATGGCGCGGCGGGCGACTCTACAACCCGGAGGACGGCCGCGACTACAAGGGATCGCTGCAACTGCGCTCGGACTCGACCCTGGTCGTCAGCGGCTGCGTGCTGTTCGTCTGCCAGACCCAGGTCTGGCGACGCGCCGACCCGGCACGGTGCCCGCCGGTGGCAGCGCCCTGACCAGCGCCCCACGCTCATCGACCGGCTTTGCTGGATCCCCATCCCCATTGGTCCATCAGACGTCGGTCTCGTGCGCTTTCTGCCTCTATCGAATCCTGCGGCAAGTGTTTGAGGCAATCCTCGAGTGCCTGGGGGTCCGGCTTGTCGGGTGGCTTGGCCCGCACCGGCGCTCGGGCTGAGGTTCCATCCCAGGCGAACGGATTGCTGAACACCGGCGGGTCGGGCAGGCAGTCGTCCTTGTAAAGCGGGGGGTCGTCCGACGCGAACGGCGAGAAGGAGATGGTCTTCTCGAAGATCAAGGGCTGTCCGGTCGGCGTGACCGGCCATTGCGGCATGCTCCCGATGGCCTGGCGGGCCAGTCGTTCGGCAACAGCCGACGTGGACCACAGCGTGTCGAGCCGGGTCAAGCTGCCATCGGGCGCGATTTCGATCCGGAACCGGACCATGCCCTGGTCAGGGCCTTCGACCGCCGTTCCCATCATGCTGCGGATCTGCTGTCCCCAGGTGTAGCGGTAGCCCTTGCTGTTCTTGAGCTTGTACGTCGAGGCGAAGGCCCATTCTTCTGCCGTGGGCGCCGATGGCGCAGCCATGGATGCAGGCTGGCGCGGCGTGACCGCCTCGGCCACCATTGGGGCGTCCGGCACGGGCAGGGGCGGAAGCGGCACGCGCGGAGCATCCGCGGCGCGTATCGAGAGCTCGGGCTCTGGCACGGACTGCTCCGACTGAGGCGGCCGGAGGATCAGCACCGTGACCTGTTGCTCGCGCGCCGGCTGGGCCCGTTTGTCCGTGATCGCGGCCATGTTCGTGAAGGCCAGTGAGATCACCAGCGCATGAAGGGCCAGCGAGATGGCCATGCCAACGACGGGTCGGACGCCGGCGTAGGGTCCGGCATGGGTCGACATGGCCAAGGAATTCAGTGCGCCACTACGGCCGCGTCAGCGGCAGTCCTGCCGCCTGCCATTCGCTGACGCCGTCGGATGTCTTGCGCGCACGGAAGCCGCGCCGCTTCAGCAACGCCACGGCCTCATCGGACATCAGGCAGAAGGGGCCGCGGCAGTAGGCGACGATCTCGACATCCTTCGGTAGTTCCGACAGTCGCTGCGCGAGTTCGGCCAGCGGCATCGAGCGCGCAAACGGCAGATGCGCCGTCTCGTACTCCTGTGGCGGCCGTACATCGAGAACGACGACCTCGCCGCGCTTGGCTTGCGCCATCAGCTCCTTGCGGCCGACCTTGGACAGCTGCTCGGGCTCCGCCATCATCTGCTGCACGGCCAGGCGCAGCTCGACCAGGTGCTCTTCGGCGACCTGGCGCAGCGTGACGCCGAGCTGCGCCACGTCCTGCCCGCTCAGGCGGTAGAGCATGCGCTTGCCGTCGCGGCGGCTCTGCACCAGACGCGCTTCCTTCAGCGCCTTCAGGTGTGCGCTGGCCAGCTTGATGTCGACCGCCACGGCCTCGGCAACCGCTTCCACCGACTTCTCGCCTTGCGCCAGCATCTCCAGCATCTCCAGCCGCTTCGGACTGCCCAATGCCTTGCCCACACGGGCGACCTGTTCGTAGAGAAGATCCTTGAGCGCGCGGTTATCCATGGTGTACATTCTAACGATCTTGCGAATGTGTGCAATAAAGCCCATCGAGGACTTGCATCACCTGCCGCGAGGGAGCCTACATGGACATCGAAGCCTTCATCCTCGCCTATGAGCCAGCCCTGAGGCTGGCCTCGTTCATCGCGATATTCGCTGTCGTTGGATTGTGGGAACTCGCAGCGCCCCGGCGCGCGTTGACTGTGTCCAAGCGCATGCGCTGGTCGGCCAACCTCGGGCTGGTTGCGTTGAACACCGTGCTGTTGCGGCTGCTGTTTCCGCTGGCGGCGGTCGGCATGGCCGCCTTCGCCACCGCCAACGGCTGGGGGCTGCTGAATCACTTTTACGTTCCCTTCTGGCTGGCGGTGCCCCTGGCGGTGATCGCGATGGACCTCGTGATCTGGCTGCAGCATGTGATGGTGCATGCCGTGCCTGTGCTGTGGCGGCTGCACCAGGTGCACCATGCCGACCTCGACTACGACCTGACCACCGGTGCCCGCTTCCACCCGATTGAGATCGGCCTGTCGATGTTGATCAAGTTCGCCACCATCACCGTGCTCGGGCCGCCGGTGCTGGCAGTGGTGATCTTCGAGGCGCTGCTGAACGCGACCGCAATGTTCAACCACGGCAACATCCGGCTGCCCACGACCATGGATCGTCTGCTGCGCTGGTTCGTCGTCACGCCCGACATGCACCGGGTCCACCACTCGGTGGAAGACGACGAGACGAACTCGAACTTCGGCTTCAACCTGCCCTGGTGGGACCGGCTGTTCGGTACCTACCGCGCTCAGCCGCGCGCCGGCCATGTGGAGATGACCATCGGCATCCACGGCCACCGCGATGTGCACGAAGTGGCGCGGCTGCCGGGCCTGCTGATGCTGCCCTTCCGCGGAGAGGTCGAAGGCTACGCGATCAACCGCCGGCACTGGCCCGAAGGCGGCGTGAGCTGACCCATCGGGGGTCGGTGCAGGCCTCACTGCCCACCGCGCGTCACCGATTGCGCTGTCCGAGTCTGCGAAGTGTCGCGGCCACCAGCGGCGCCACAGCCGATGGCGGGAACGGCGACACGCTGCTGACGTTGATTTCGCAGAGCACGTAGCGCTGCGCACCGTCGGCAAGCGCATCGCCCAGCATGAAGTCGCAGTCCCACAGCAGCGGCAGTTGTTCGTGAGCCAGGCCGACGCGCTCGCGCAGCAGCGTGATCCAGGTCGACTCCAGTTGCTGCTTCAAGTTTTGGAAGCCGGGCAGATCAGGGCCGTGGTACAGACGCGGCCCCGGCATGGGTACATCAGGGTGAAGCGCGTTCACGGCCTGCAGGCCGTAGCCTGTGACGCGGTCCTCCACCAGGTATGCGCGCACCATGCCTTCGGGCAGCCGCGCCTGCCAGGCCTGGTCGATCATGTGGCCGCCGCACACCGGCTCGAAGTAAGGCGCCAGCGTCGCCTTCAGCGCCGGCATGTCCATGCGCTGCGGCGTGCTGCCGCGCTGGGCGTGCTGCACGGCCAACCCGCCGTCGGCAGACGCTTCGACGCGCCAAACGCCGATACCACTGTGGCCGCGGTGCTGCTTGAGCACGCGCGCACCCTGCCGCAGCCGCTGCGGCAGTTCAGACTCCAGCTGCGCCAGGCTGTCGATGCGGTGAACGTCACTGCCGAACGGCAGGTCGCGGGTCTCGAACAGCACGTCCTTGGTGCCCAGGCGCAGGATCGCGTCAGGGTGCGCACTGACGAGCACACCCGCCTGCGCCACGTCGCGCAACAGCGCATCCAGCCGGTCGCGGCGGCGGCCATCCTCGATCGGGTTGCACCACACGAGCACGGCCTGCACGCGGCGCAGCTGCGCCGCCACCTCGTCGGCGAAGTCGTCGTGATAGAGCACCGGCTCGGCGCTCACGCCGGCGGCCGACAGCGCTTCGAACAAGGCCGCAAAGCGGCTCGCCGCAGGGTCTGCGCGGTCGCGAGCGGCCCGGTCGCCGGGATACATCAGGGCGACGCTGGCGGCGCGGGCACCGGTCATGACGCAGGGCTCCCGGGCTTGTCCACCAGGGGCCTGCCCGCAGCCTGCCATGCGTCGATGCCCCCGACCAGGTAGCGGGCCTTCAAACCCGCGGCCTGCAGCCGCAGGGCCGTGACGCGGCTCACTTCGTGCCCATAGACGCAGTACACCAGCAGTTCGCGGTCTGCCGGCAGATCTGCGGCCCAGTTGGGCACATCGGCAGGGTCGCACCAGCGTGCGCCGGGGATCATCGTGCGCGCTTTCTCGAACACACCTGCGCGACGCACGTCGAACACCAGCGCGTCACCCACCTGGTCCTGGTTCGCGCCCAAGGGCTCGCCAGCCGCATGCACCGCCCGCTGGTACCGCCCATAGACTGAGGCCCAGTCGATGTTGCCCATGAAGGCATCCACATAGGCGCCCGCCGCCGCGCCGAAGTCCATGTGATAGGCATGTTCGTACATGTCGAGCGCCAGGATCGACACGCCGCCCGCCACCACGTGCGTGTGATCGGCCGCCCACTGGTTGACCAGCGTGCCCTCGCGCGGCTGGAACACCAGCAGCACCCAGCCCGAGCCGCCGCCCAGGGCCTTGCCCATGGCCATGAACTCTTCGCGCCAGCGTTCGACGCTGCCGAAGCTGGCTTCCAGCATCAGCTTCGCGGCCGGCTCCATCGTCACGCCGTCGCCGCCCAGGCTGGCGAAGTACAGCTCATGCAACAGCATCGAGTTCGTCGCGATCAACTCTTCGCGCTTCAAGCCGTTCAGCTGGAAGCCGGGCGCCGTGGCGAAAGGCATCGCCGCGAGGTCCTTGCGGATGGCGTTGAGCCGCTTCACCGCGCCTCCGTAGTTGTTCTGGTGGTGGCTGGTGATCAGTGCGGGCGACAGACGGTTCAGTGCGGCCGGGTCGAACGGCAGGTCTTGCAGGCGTGCAGTCATGGAAACTCCTTCAACGGATCAGGGGCAACAGCCAGGTCGACAACAGGCCGATGCCTGCGCAGGCACCGAGCAACGGAAGTACCCCGACCTTGAATCGGAACAGCGCCACCGCGGCGGCGACGGCGATGACGGCCGAAAGTGCATCGAAGCGCCCGCCGAAGCCCTGGGGCCAGAGCACGTGGTACGCAAAGAACATCGCCAGGTTCAGGATCACCCCGACGACGGCCGCCGTGATGGCCGACAGCGGCGCCGTGAAGCCCAGCTTGCCGTGCGTGGCCTCGACCACCGGCCCGCCCGCCAGGATGAACACGAAGGACGGCAGGAAGGTGAAGAAGGTGACCACCGCGGCGGCCACGGCGCCGCCGAGGAACAGCGCCTCAGGACCGAACACCTGCTTGAGCCAGCCGCCGACGAAACCGACGAAGGCGACCACCATGATCAGCGGGCCGGGTGTCGTCTCGCCCAGGGCCAGGCCGTCGATCATCTGCGGGCCGCTGAGCCACTGGTGCGTTTCGACCGCACCCTGGTACACGTAAGGCAGCACCGCGTAGGCACCGCCGAAGGTCAGCAAGGCGGCCTTGGTGAAGAACCAGCCCATCTGCGTGAGCGTGCCCTGCAGGCCATTGAGCGCCACCAGTGTCGCCATCGCCAGCACCCACAGCCCGAGTCCAAAGCCCAGCACCTTGGCCATGTGGCTGCGTGAGAAGCGGGCGTGCATGGGTGTCGGCGTGTCGTCGTCGATCAGCGCAGGCCCGTAGCTGGCCTTGGCGCTGCCATGCCCGCCGCCCAGCGCAAACACCTGCGGCCAGCGGCGTGCGCCGAAGTGGCCGATCAGCGCAGCCGCCAGCACGATGGCCGGGAACGGCGTGTCGAAAGCGAAGATCGCCACGAAGGACGCGGCAGCGATGGCCCACATCCAGCGGTTCTTCAGCGCCCGGGTGCCGATGCGGTGCGCCGCATGCAAAACAAGTGCGGTGACCGCAGGCTTGAGGCCGAAAAAGATGCCGGCCACCAACGGCACATCGCCGAAGCGCAGGTAGATCCACGACAGCGCGATCAGGATGAACAGCGACGGCAGCACGAACAGCGCGCCAGCCACGATGCCGCCCCAGGTGCGGTGCATCAACCAGCCGATGTAGGTGGCGAGCTGCTGCGCCTCCGGACCAGGCAGCAGCATGCAGTAGTTGAGCGCGTGCAGGAACCGCTGCTCGCTGATCCAGCGCCGCCGCTCGACCAGCTCGCTGTGCATGATGGCGATCTGGCCTGCCGGGCCGCCAAAACTGATGAAGCCCAGCTTCAGCCAGAAGCGGAAGGCCTCGGCGAAGCTCACCGCAACCGGTGTGGCAGGGGCTGCGGCCGGACTTTCGGCAGGGTTCGTGGAAGCGTTGGTCATGCCGACGCCCCCGGTGCTGCGTACAGCGCATCAAAGACGGTCGAAGCGGCCAGGGTCAGTTGGTCGTCGTTGCTGTGCACTTCGCGCAGGCCTGACAGCACGGCCTCCAGCCCCGCCGCTTCCGGCACTGGTATGCCGCCGATGTCCAGGAAGTGCACGGCCCGCGCGATGCGCTGCAACCGGGAATCCGCATCCAGATCGAAACTGGCCGCAATCACTTCGAAGCTCACCCGCGAGCCGACATGCGTGAATCGCGCGCCGTCGTAGTCGAAGCCCAGTGCGCCGCGGGGCGCGGGGGTCGCTCCTGCAGGATCGGCCAGCCAGACGAAGTGCGCCTCGTGATCGATGAAGCGGCGGATCAGCCATGCGCAGGCCAGCCGATCCACCCACGGCCGCGCCCGCGTCGCCCAGCGCTTGCCCTGGAACTTGCGCGGGTCCAGACGCGCAATCCCATGCGGTGCCTGCGCCACCGGCTCACCGCGCGAGAAGCGCGCATCGAGCGCCTGGCGCAGCGTGTCGAGTTCGGCCTGCGCCTGCTCCGCGGCAGCACCTGGGTAGTAGTCGATGTGCCGAAGGGTCTGCAGTGCCTCAGCAGTGCTGCGCCAGCGCCGCCGGGCCTCGGTCTCTTCCAGTGCGGGCAGCGCGGCGGCCAATGCCTGAGCGTCCTCGCGCCACTGGCTGTAGGCCCCGGTGCGGTCGAATAGCGAAACCACTTCGGCAAGCTGATCCTCGTCGCGCGTTGACAGCTCGAGCACGCTGGCCTGGCCGCCGTGAGCGCGGACCTCGGTCACCAGCGGATCAAACAAGGCCGTCTGGGCTTGGGGCAGGACATAGACGCCATCACGCATCGAGCCACAGCCGAGCGCCTTCAGGGCTCGCCACACACGCAGGCGCACAGCGTTTGGCTGGGTGGGCAAGGTCAGGAAAAGCACACTCCACATGTGAGAAGCATACGCTACTTCATGTGGAATATATATTTCTCAGCGTGCATCAACTGCTGCGCTGGCTCTGAGGCCCGGCAGATCGACTCGCGCCAGGTGGAAGGCGATCGTTGGCGCCTGTTTCCGGAGGGTGCGCATGCGAAAGGGGCATGACGCGGCTGAAGAGCGCCCTCCTCGGCCTACAGATTCATGCCTTCCGCGTCGTGCGCGGCCGCATCGATCTTCACCTTGCCGCTAACGATGGCCTCCCTGGCGGTCTCGCCTCGCATCCAGCAGTCCAGCATGTCCGCCCACGCTTGCATGAGAGCCCGACGCGGCCCGGACAAGCGCGCATGGTTGTAGGCCGCGGCCACCTGGTCCTTCTTCTGATGCGCGAGGCACGATTCAACCAGGGCTTCCGGAAAGAGCGCGTCGTTGAGCCTTGACGAGAACGTCCGGCGCAGATCGTGGACGGAGACCGGTAGAAACGGCTCCTGGTCTGGCTTTCGATCCTCATTGATTCGGTCCACGGCAGCAGCGATCGTCCTGTTCAGCGTGGCCGGGCTCAGAGGCTCGGCCGAGTCATAGCGGCTCGGGTGAACGTACTTGCTCGACGGAAAGCAGGTTCTGAGCGTCGTCAGGATGTCGAGCGCCTGCTCCGCGAGGTAGACCGTGTGCGGCTTGCCCGCCTTCATCCGCTCGGCAGGGATCGACCACTGCGCCCGTTCCCAGTCCACTTCCGACCAGGTGGCGCCGATGAACTCGCCTTTGCGAACACCCGTCAGCAGCATGAACCGGACAGACAATCGCAACGTCGGCGCGGTACCGGTCTGCTCAAGTCCATCCAGCAAAGCCTTAATCTCGTGGCGACTGAGATTGCGCTCGCGGGGAACGAAGGTTGCGTAGGCCTTGCGCGCGAGCGCTTCGGCCGGGTTGTCGACCTCTACGCCTTTGCCAGCAGCGAAGCGGTAGACCTGCAAGACCAGTTCCCTGGCGTGCACGGCCGGACCGGGCCCTCGTTCAGTCTTCACGTGATCGAGCAACTCACCCAGCGCGACCGGCTTGATCTCGTCGAGGTTCAGCTTGCTGAACGGACCCGCCAGGATGCGGTTGTAGATCGAACGCCGCAAAGACAGTGTGCTGTCGGCCAGCCTCTCGGCTCCGCTCTTGACGTCTGACTTGAACTCGAAGTACCGCGTCGCCCATCGCCCGAAGCTCATGGCGTCGGCGATCTCGCTGCGCTGCTCGACCTTGGCCCGTGCCGGCGACCGCCCTGAGCTGACATCGACACGCGCCCGGGCCAGCAAAAGGCGCGCCTCCTCCAGCGTCACGTCCATGCCGTAGGCCAGATGTGATCGCTGGGCATGGCGCGCCACCGGCTCATGGCGACCGATGGTCAGGGTCTCGCGCCGGCCACCAAGCCGGTAGTCGTAGCGGAAGGACCTACTGCCGCTGGGCGCGATGACGACGTAGAGGCCATTGCCTCCGTCGCTGACCTTGTACGTACGCTCGCGGGGCGGCAGGTCGCGCAGCTTGGCGTCCGTCAAAACCTGTCGCGTCTTCGAGCTTGTTGGCCCGCCGCGAGCCCGATCTACCGAGGTGTCCATGAGATCTCCGATCCACTGCCTGTCGCAGGACCGGGATACCGTCATGGGGTCTGACGGTATCGCCGCAGGCCTGCAAGCGTAGGTGCTCGGATACCGTCAAATCAACCGTCAGGACGCCTGGGATATCGCTGGATCGCGTGGGACGACTTTGGACGCTAAGTCCTTGTCCCTACAGCGAAATCGGATTGTTCTGGGATGGCCGGAGACACCGTGGGACGATCTTGAACTATTCCCACTCGATCGTGGCAGGTGGCTTGGACGATACGTCATAGGTTACGCGGTTGATGCCGCGCACCTCGTTGATGATGCGACCGCTCGTCCGCTTCAGCAGGCCGTAGGGCAGTTCGGCCCAGTCGGCGGTCATGAAATCGCTGGTCTGGACGGCACGCAGCGCGACGACGTGGTCGTAGGTCCGGCCGTCGCCCATCACGCCGACACTCTTGACCGGCAGGAAGACGGCGAAGGCCTGGCTGGTCAGCTCGTACCAGGACTTCCCCGTGGCCGGGTCGACGGTGTTGCGCAGTTCCTCGATGAAGATCGCGTCGGCGCGCCGCAGCAGATCCGCATACTCCTTCTTGACTTCGCCCAGGATGCGCACGCCCAGCCCAGGCCCCGGGAAGGGATGGCGGTAGACCATCTCCGGCGGCAGGCCGAGCGCCACGCCCAGCTCGCGCACCTCGTCCTTGAACAGCTCGCGCAGCGGCTCCAGCAGCTTCAGCCCCAGCGTCTCGGGCAGGCCGCCGACGTTGTGATGACTCTTGATCGAGGTCGCCTTCTTCGTCTTGGCGCCGCCGGACTCGATGACGTCCGGGTAGATCGTGCCCTGGGCCAGCCACTTGGCCTGCTTCAACTTGCCCGCCTCGCGCTGGAAGACCTCGACGAACTCGCGGCCGATGATCTTGCGCTTGGCTTCGGGGTCCGACACGCCCTTCAGCTGGCCGAGAAACTGCTCGCTCGCATCGACATGCACCACCTTCGCATGCAGCCGGCCCGCGAACATCTCCATCACCATCGCCCCTTCGTTCAGGCGCAGCAGGCCATGGTCGACGAACACGCAGGTGAGCTGGTCGCCGATCGCGCGGTGGATCAGTGCCGCCGCCACGCTGGAATCGACGCCACCGGACAGACCGAGGATCACCTCCTCGTCGCCGACCTGCTCGCGGATGCGCGCGACGGCCTCGCCGATGTAGTCGCCCATCACCCAGTCGGGCCGCGCTTTCGCGATGTCGAGCACGAAGCGGTTCAGCAGCGCCCGACCCTGCACGGTGTGCGTGACCTCGGGATGGAACTGCACGCCGTAGTAGCCGCGCGACTCGTCGGCCATGCCGGCGATCGGGCACGAGGGCGTCGAAGCCATCAGCTTGAAGCCCGGCGGCAGCTTCGTCACCTTGTCGCCATGGCTCATCCAGACCTTCAGCATGCCGTGACCCTCGGCCGTGGCGAAGTCCTCGATGCCCTTGAGCAACGCGGTGTGGCCGTGGGCCCTCACCTCCGCGTAGCCGAACTCGCGGTGCGTGCTGGCCTCGACCTCGCCGCCCTGCTGCACCGTCATCGTGAACATGCCGTAGCAGATGCCGAGGACGGGAATCCCCAGATCCCACACCGCCTGCGGCGCCCGCAGGTCCTGCGCCTCGTAGGTGCTGGCGTGGCTGCCGCTGAGGATGATGCCTTTCAGCCCGTCCCGCGCGAGCTCGCGGATGAAATCGTCCGACACGTCATTCGGATGGATCTCGCAGTAGACATGCGCCTCGCGCACACGCCGTGCGATCAGTTGCGTGACCTGGGAGCCGAAGTCGAGGATGAGGATCTTGTCGTGCATGGGTGGCAGGCGTTCAGGAAGTCAGGCCGCCCGAGCCGGCGGCCGTCGGGGCGTGCAGTGGCGCGCTGCGGTCCGGGCGGAAATGCCGCCACGCCAGCAGCAGCGCCACGCCCTGCAGCAGGGCGCAGAAGTAGAACGGCGCGCCGAGGCGCCAGTCGCCCTGCGGCAGGTGCGAGACCAGGCCCAGCAGCGGCGCGCCGATGGCCGGTGCGGCCACCGCCATCAGGCTGTTGAGGGAGCTGACCGAGCCCATGGTGCGGCCCTGGATGCTGGCATCGGCGGCGCTCGAGACGATGCTCTGCAATGCCGCCGTGACGGTGAAGCCCAGCACGTTGACGAACACCACCGCGATCATCACCCAACCGTCGGCGGCCAGGCCCCAGGCGAGGTAGGCGCACGTCGACGACAACAGGCCGAGCAGCGCGAGCCGCTGCGCACTGAAGCGCTTGAGCAGGCGGCCGAGCAGCACGCCCTGCACCAGCGCCGACATCACGCCGACCGCGAACATCGACCAGCCGTTCTCCGCCGGGCCCCATCCGAACTTGAAGCTCGTGTACAGCACCCAGGTCGTGTACATCGTGAACTGCGCGA
>CAZTTC010000051.1:0-16375 GCA_964616015.1 uncultured Methylibium sp.
AGAACAGCACCTGGGCGCAGCCCTCGCCCGCGTAGATCTTGGCCGGCAGCGGCGTCGTGTTGCTGAACTCCAGCGTCACGTAGCCTTCCCACTCGGGCTCGAAGGGCGTCACGTTGACGATGATCCCGCAACGCGCATAGGTGCTCTTGCCCAGGCAGATGGTCAGCACGTTGCGCGGGATGCGGAAGTACTCGACCGTGCGCGCCAGCGCGAAGCTGTTGGGCGGGATGATGCAGACGTCGGCGTCCATGTCGACGAAGCTGCGCTCGTCGAAGTTCTTGGGGTCCACCACCGTGCTGTAGATGTTGGTGAAGACCTTGAACTCGGGCGCGCAGCGGATGTCGTAGCCGTAGCTGCTGGTGCCGTAGCTGACGATCTTGTGGCCATCGGCGGCGTGGCGCACCTGGCCGGGCTCGAAGGGCTCGATCATGCCGTGCTGCTCGGCCATGCGGCGGATCCACTTGTCGCTCTTGATGCTCATCTCGGTTCCCGGGGAGGTGCCCGGATTGTAGGCAGCGCCCCGGGGCACGCCGGCTTGGCGGGCGGCCTGCGGCTGGCTAGCATCGGCCCATCGCCCGACCGGAGACGCCCATGCGCCAGGCCACCGAACTGATGGTGCAGTACGCCGCCTACCACCGCGATCGCCGCAACATCGTCACCCACTTCGTCGGCGTGCCGCTGATCGTGTTCGGGGTCGGCGCCTTGCTGGCGCGGCCGGCGTTCAGCCTCGGCGGCATCGACGTCACGCCGGGTGGCCTCGGCTTCCTCGCCGCCGCCGCCTGGTACCTGACGCGCGGCAACCTCGGGCTCGGCCTCGCGACGACCGTCGTGGTCGGCCTGCTGGTGGCCGCCGGCCACCGCGCCGCCGAGGCCCCCACCGGCACCTGGCTCGCGATCGCGATCGGCAGCTTCGCCCTCGGCTGGGTGATCCAGTTCGTCGGCCACTACTACGAGGGCCGCAAGCCGGCCTTCGTCGACGACCTGGTCGGCCTGCTGGTCGGCCCGATGTTCGTGGTGGGCGAATGGCTGTTCGCGCTGGGTTGGGGCCGGCCCCTGCTGGCCGAGATCGAACGGCGCGTCGGTCCGACCCAGCTGCGCGACCTGGCCCGGCCGGCCACCTGATGCGCCACCCGCTGCTGCGGGGCGCCGGCCTGGTGCTGCTGGCGCTGGCGATGGCCGGCAGCGGCTTCGTTGTGCTGCAGACGCTGCGGCGCCCGCCGCTGGAGCCCTACCGCGCCCTGCTGCTGCCCGCCGCCGCGCCGGACGCGCCGCTGCGCGTGCGCTTCGCCGGCGTCTCGACGCTGCTGTTCGACGACGGCGAGACGGCCTGGATCACCGACGGCTTCTTCTCGCGCCCGGGCAAGGCAGCGACGCTGCTGACCCGCATCGCCCCCGACCCGGCCGCGGTGGAGCGCGGCTTGCAGAGCCTGGGCATCACGAAGCTGGCGGCGGTCGTGCCGCTGCACTCGCACTACGACCACGCGATGGACGCACCGCTGGTCGCGCAGCGCAGCGGCGCCCTGCTGGTCGGCGGCGCCTCGACGCTCAACCTCGGTCGCGGGCTGGGACTGGGCGAAGCGCAGATGCGCCCAGTGAAGGCCGGCGACGTGGTCGAACTCGGCCGCTTCAAGCTGCGCTTCCTGGCGTCGCGCCACAGCCCGACCCCGTGGAGCGACGGCGTCACCGCCGAGACGCTCGACGCCGCGCTGACGCCGCCCGCCCGCGCCGGCGCCTGGCGCGAGGGCGAGGTGTGGAGCCTGCTCGTCGAGCACGCCTCGGGCCGACGCCTGCTGGTGCTGGGCAGCTCCGGCTTCGTGCCGGGCGCCCTGGCCGGGCGGCGCGCCGACACGGTCTTCCTCGGCGTCGGCACGCTGGGCCGCAAGACCCAGGCCTACCGCGAGGCCTACTGGAGCGAGACGGTCCGCGCCGTCGGCGCCCGGCGCGTGATCCCCGTGCACTGGGACGACTTCTGGCGGCCGCTGGACGCGCCGCTGGCGGCGATGCCGCTGCTGCTGGATGATTTCGCGACGACGATGGCCGACCTGCAGGAGCGCGGCGCGCGCGACGGCATCGAGGTCCGCCTGCCGCCGCTGTTCACGCCCTTCGTCCCCTAGCAGGCTTACGTCGCAGCCTCAGGGCCCGCTCAGCCCGTGCTCGCGCCCGTAGCGCAGCAGGTCCACGGCGGTCGCGACGCCGAGCGTCTGGCGGATGCGCGTCTGGTAGTTGGCGACGGTCTTGACCGACAGCCTCAGGGTCTGCGCGATCTCGTCGACGCTCTGGCCGGCCAGCAGCTGCGTGAGGATGTCGAACTCGCGGCTCGACAAGCGCACATGCGGCGGTCCGCCGCTACCCTGTGCGGCCTGCAGCGCCAGCATGTCGGGCGACAGCGCGCGCTCGCCGCGCGCCGCGCGACGCACGGCGTCGACCAGCACCTCGGGCGCGCTGCTCTTGGTCACGAAGCCGGCCGCGCCGGCGCGCAGGCACTGGTCCAGCATCGCGGCGCTCTCGTGCATCGTGAAGACCAGCACCGGCAGCTCGGGCCGTCGCAGCGTCAGGCGGCGCAGCAGCTCCAGGCCGCTGCGGCCAGGCATCGACAGGTCCAGCACCAGCAGGTCGGGCGGATCGAGCGACGCGCCGCCGTTGCACAGCGCGCTGTAGGCGCTGTCGGCGTCGCCGTACTCGGCCACCACCGCCATGTCGGCCTCGAGTTCGAGCAGCCGGCGGTAGCCGGCCCGCACCACGGCGTGGTCGTCGGCCAGCGCGACGCGAATCGGCGCACGCAGCGCGGTCATCGTGTTCATCAGGGTCCTGACGGTGTGTTGTAGCGCAACAGGGCCTGCAGGCGCAGCCCGGGGGATGCGGGGCGCTGCGGGTGCAACGCCTGGCAGTCGAGGTC
Organism: uncultured Methylibium sp.; assembly: GCA_964616015.1. Taxonomy (GTDB): domain Bacteria; phylum Pseudomonadota; class Gammaproteobacteria; order Burkholderiales; family Burkholderiaceae_C; genus Methylibium. The sequence goes on from CAZTTC010000051.1 coordinate 2,897, forward strand.
GCCACCGGCCGCCCACACGCGCTCCTTGATGCCGGCCAGGCCGTTGCCGCGCTGCCAGACGCCGGGATGGTCGAGGCCGCAGCCGTCGTCCTCGACCGACCAGTGCAGCATGCCCCCGCCATCGACCGGCTGGATGTGCACGCGCAGCGTCGCCTCGGCGGCACGCGCGTGGCGCGCCACGTTGGTCAATGCCTCCTGGCTGATGCGGTAGACCGCCAGCACCAGCTCGCGGGGCAGCCGGGCAGCGGCGTCCAGGCCGGCGGTGTCGAACTGCAGGCGGTAGCGCGTGCTCTGCCCCGGCGACTGAGCCCAGGCCCGGACCAGGGTGTCCAGCAGGCCGCGCAGGCGCCCGACGTCCTCGGCATCGTGCCCCGCCTCGTCGTCGGGCGTGCCGGCCAGTGGCCGCAGGCGCGTCAGCAGCGCACGCACCTCCTGCTGGATGCGTTCGCACTGCCGGCTCATGCCGGCCACCACCGCGGCCAGCTCGGGCTGATCGACCAGCCGGCGCTGCAGCCACGCGGCATCGACGCGCAAGGCGGTCAGGTGCTGGCCGAACTCGTCGTGCAGTTCGCGTGCGATGCGGTGGCGCTCGTCCTCCTGCAGCGTCAGCACCTGGGCGCCCAGCTGGCGACGCTGCGCCTCGGCCTGCTCCAGCGCGCCCGCGAGGTGGCGCAGCGCGTTGGCGATCGCGTCGAGCTCGCGGATCGGCATCGCCGGCAGCGCGCGCACGGCCGACACGTCCTGCTGCTCGACGCGCGCGATGGCCGACAGCAGCGGGGCCAGCGGCCGGAACGAGCGCTTCAGGTGCCAGCGCATCACCAGCAGCAGCAGCAGGGCGCACCCGCCGACCAGCAGCAGCACCTCCAGCAGCTGCGACAGCGCCTCGCGCTGCTCGGCGTCGTGGGAGGCGATCCACTGCGCCTGCCACGGCGGCCCGCTGGGCCGCGACAGCGCGACGCTGACGGTGCGATCGGCCGGCGGCGCGAACAGCACGCCATTGAGCGCCACCAGCACGCGCAGCGGCCACGAGGCGGGCGGCTTGGCGGGCGGCTCGATGCGCACGCGGCCCTCGCCGTCCAGCAGGCGCAGATCGAGGTGGCGCAGGCCGTCCTCGTGCCCGACGGCGCGCAACGCGGCCAGCAGCTCGTCGTCGCCGCGCAGGGGCGCCGCAGCGAGCAGGGCGTTGGTCTGCGCCTGCGCCAGCGCGCCGGCCAGCTCGTCGCGCATGTCCTCGCGGGCGCGCCACAGCCCCAGCAGCAGCGCCAGCAGCAGGCCCAGCGCCACCACGACCAGCGCGCCGCGCATCACCAGGCGCGGCAGGTCCATCGGCGCGCCCGCCGCAAAGGTCGATGCGCTCAGGTCGGGAGTTTTTCCCGCCGGGACTGGCACGTCCATCGCAACAGAATCGGCGCCCTCTGCGAGCTTCATGGCGCAAGGTTCATCAAAAGAATGAGGAGACTCGGGATGACTGGCTCTGCACGATCGCTCGCCGCTGGGGACCCGCGGCGCCCGCGGCTCGCGGGACCCGCACTATCGCCGCTGGCGCGCGCCGTGCACGCGATCGGCACGCTAGGGCTTCCCCTGATCGCCCTGCACGGCGGTGTGGCGGCACAGACAGCGCCGGCGCAGCAACTCGAGCGTGTCGAGATCATCGGCGTGTCCCCGCTGCCCGGCCAGGGCATCGACCGCAACCTGCTGCCGTACTCGACTCAGCTCATCAAGCGCGACCGCATCGACGACGCGCAGGCGCAGAACCAGGTCGACTACCTGAACCGCCGCGTGCCGGGCGTCCAGGTCAACGACATCCAGGGCAGCCCTTTCCAGGGCGACCTGACCTACCGCGGCTTTCGCGCCTCGCCGCTGATCGGCGCGGGCCAGGGCCTGTCGGTCTACCTCGACGGCGTGCGCATCAACGAGCCCTTCGGCGACGTCGTCAACTTCGACCTGATTCCCGAGTTCGCGGTCAGCAGCATCGCGCTGGTGCCGGGGGCCAATCCCGCCTTCGGCCTCAATTCGCTGGGTGGTGCACTGTCCTACACGACGCACGACGGCCGCAGCGCCCCTGGCCTGCGCGGCGAGCTCTCCGGCGGCAGCTTCGGCCGCAAGCGCATCGACCTGAGCTGGGGCCACAGCGACGACAGCGGCTGGCACCAGTACGTCGCCGCCACCGCCTTCGACGAGCAGGGCTGGCGCGACTTCTCCGACGGCCGGCTGGGCCAGTTCCTCGGCAAGTTCGGCCACGACGACGGGACCACGAGCTGGAGCGTCGGCCTGCTGCTCGGCCGCAGCAAGCTGGTCGGCAACGGCCTGCTGCCGGCCTACACCCTCGACGAAGGCCAGCTCAGCGAAGACCTCTACTTCAACCGCCGCCAGGCGGTCTACACCCACCCGGACCAGACCAAGAACCAGCTGGGGCAGCTCGGCTTCAACTTCCAGCACGCCGTCGACGCCGACAGCTCGCTCTCGGCGCTGGCCTATGTGCGCAAGAGCCAGCGCGACACGATCAACGGCGACGAGGCCGAGGAAGCGCCGGTGCTGCCGGACGATCCGAACGCCGCGTTCAACACCACCAGCACGCGCCAGACCGGCTACGGCGCGGCGATCAGCTTCGCCCGCGCCAGCGGCGCCCACCAGTGGCAGGTCGGCACCAGCGTCGACACGGCGCGGGTGCGCTATCGCCAGCTCGAACAGGAGGGCTTCTTCACCGACACGCGCGGCGTCATCGCCCAAGACGGCGAGGCGCCCGAGCTGGCGGCCAACGTCGAGGGCCAGTCGACCACCTTCGGCCTCTACCTCACCGACACCTGGCAGCTCGCTGCGCGCACCCACGTGACCGGCACGGCGCGCTACAACCGCTCGACGGTCAGCAACACGCTGACCACGCGCGACGACGACACCGGCATCGTCGAGACCAAGCCGCGCGAGCGCTTCACCTACCACAGCATCAACCCGGCGCTGGGCATCGCACACCGGCTGGGCGAGGCCGTGACGACGCCGACGATCTTTGCCAACGTCGCCCGCAACACGCGCGTGCCGACCGTCATCGAGCTGGGCTGCGCCGACCCCGACGAGCCCTGCCGCCTGCCGGCCGGCCTGCAGGCCGACCCCTTCCTCGAGCAGGTCAAGTCCACGACCGTCGAGGCCGGCCTGCGCTGGCCGTTCGCCCCGGGCAAGCGCTTCAGCATCGAGGCCTACCGCACGGTGAACAAGGACGACATCTTGTTCCGCAGCACCAGCGTGACCGGTCAGCTCGGCTACTTCGCCAACTTCCCGAAGACGCGCAACCAGGGCGTCGACACCGAGCTGGCGCTGAGCGCCGGCGCCTTCGACTTCGGCATCGGCTACAGCTACCTCGAGGCCACCTACCAGGCCGATGGCGTGCTGCGCCAGGGCGAACGCAACGTCACGATCACGCCGGGCACGCGCATCGCCGGCCTGCCGCGTCACACGCTCAAGCTGGCGCTCGACTGGCGCGTCGGCGGCGGCTTCAGCATCGGCGCGGACGCCCAGGCGGTCGGCAGCCGCGGCGTGTCGGGCAACGAGGACGGCCTGCTCGAGGACGGCGCGACCGGCGACGAGGTGCGCACGCTCAAGATCCCGGGCTACACGCTACTGAACCTGCGCGCGAGCTGGAAGCCCGGCAAGCAGTGGGAGCTCTACCTCAACGTCAACAACCTCACCGACAAGCGCTACGAGAGCTTCGGCGCGCTGGCCGAGACCGTGTTCACGCCGACCGGCGCCTATGCCGGCGACGAGGCCGACGCGCTGTTCGTCGCACCCGGAGCGCGGCGCTCGGTGTTCGCAGGCCTGCGTTTCAGGTTCTGACGCTCCTTGCGCGCGTCCTCGTGCCCGTGCGGCGCGGGACGAGGGCGAGGCGCGCCGGCTCCGTGCTGCAGCTCGACCCGCCAGAGCGGGATTTGCAGCGACGCCGGTCGCCGCTGCGGGTCGGCGGCGGCGTGACACACTGTGCATGCTTCGGCACAGCACGCCCCACGGCGGCCCCGGGGAGTCCACCGCTTGCACCCGCCGACCCGCGATGCGTCGGCGGGAACGGCGCTTGCTCCCATCGGCCCCATGCTGCGCGCGCTGCAGCCCATCCGATGCTCATGACACCGCCCTCCCCCCTGCTTCCCGCTCGCGACAGCGTGATCGGGGTGCGCGCGCCCGGGCGGCTGCACCTGGGCTTCCTCGACCCGTCCGGCTCGCTGGGCCGCCGCTTCGGCAGCCTGGGCCTGGTGATCGATGGCTTCGAGACGGCGCTGTCTCTGCAAGTCGCAGCGCATGACCGGGTCGTCGCCAGGCCGGACAGGGACCCCGCGGAGGCCGGCCGTGCCGCGGCCCATCTGCAGGCGCTGAAGCGCGCCACCGGGTGCGACACGCCGCTTCGGCTGGAGCTGTCGTCGCTGCCGCCGCCGCATGCCGGCTTCGGATCGGGCACGCAGCTCGCGCTGGCGGTCGGCCGCGCCTTCGCACAGCTGCACGGCCTGGATCTGACGACGCGCCAGATCGCCCAGACGCTCGGCCGCGGCCTGCGCTCGGGCGTCGGCATCGCCGGCTTCGACCAAGGCGGGCTGCTGCTCGACGGCGGCCCGGGCGAGGACGGCAGCCCGGCCCCGCTGCTGGCGCGCGTGGAGCTGCCGGCCGCGTGGCGCGTGCTGCTGGTGCTCGATCCCGCGCGCCAGGGCCTGAGCGGGCGCGACGAGAAGACCGCCATCGCCGCCCTGCCGCGCTTCGATCAGGCCGATGCGGCCGCCGTCTGCCACGAGGTGCTGATGCGCGTGCTGCCCGGCGCGGCGAGCGACGACTTCGCCGCCTTCGCGGCCGGCATCAGCCGCGTGCAGCGACTCGTCGGCGCGCACTTCGCGCCCGCCCAGGAGGGCCGCATCTACGCCAGCCCGGCGGTCGAGCGCGTCTGCGACTGGATCGCCGGCCAGGCCGAGGCCGGCGTCGGCCAGAGCTCCTGGGGCCCGACCGGCTTCGCCATCCTGCCGTCGGCCGAAGCGGCCGAGACGCTGGCCGCCCGGGCCCGCGCGGCCGGCATCGTCGCCCCGGCGCTGCGGCTGCAGGTCGTCGCGCCGCGCGCCCACGGCGCGCTGCTGGCGAGCCGGGCCGCACGCTGATTCCCGTTCTCCCTTCTCCCCCGACCCCGATGGAAGCCCCCGCGATGGAACGCCCCTACATCCTCCACATGTTCACGCCGGGCAAGCAGATGAGCCCCTTCGACATCAACATGGCGGCCGACGCCGGCTACCAGCTCCTGCCCACCTACAGCGAGGTGACGCTCCAGGGCGTGACCGGCCTGACCCAGGACGCGATCTTCTCGCGCGGCCCCAAGGGCGTGGCGCGCACCGGCATCTTCATCGGCGGGCGCGACGTGCTGCTCGCGGCCGACATGCTCGATGCCGCGCGCAAGGCGATGGTCAAGCCCTTCGTCGTGTCGGTGATGGCCGACCCCAGCGGGTCCTACACCACGGCGGCGGCGATGGTCGCCTGCGTCGAGTCGCAGCTGCGCAAGGTGCACGGCACCGATCTGGCCGGCAAGCGCGTGGTCATCCTCGGCGGCACCGGCACGGTGGGCCGCATCGCCGGCGTGTTGGCGCAACAGCTCGGCGCCGAGGTGCGCCTGTCCAGCCGCCAGGGCGCCGAGGCCGCACAGCACGCGGCCGACGAGACCAACGTGCGCTTCGGCAGCGCGATGAGCGGCGTGTCGGGCAAGGGCGTGGACGCGATCCGCGCCTCGATCGCCGATGCCGACGTGGTGCTGGGCACCGCAGCCGCCGGCGTGCAGGTGCTGAGCGAGCCCGACCGCCTGTGCGCGACGCGCCTGCTGGTGGCGGCCGACGTGAACGCGGTGCCGCCGGACGGCATCGCCGGTGTGGGCGTGATGGACAGCGGCAAGCTGCTGTCCGGCAGCAAGGCAGTCGGCATCGGTGCGCTCGCGATCGGCAACGTCAAGTACCAGACCCAGCACCGCCTGCTGGTGCGCATGCAGAAGTCGGACAAGCCGATCTACCTGAGCTTCCCGGAGGCGCTGGCGGTCGCGCGCGAGGTGCTCACCGAAGGACCGTAGTGAACCCCCCCCGTTGCGGCTGCGCCGCGCCCCCTCGAGGGGGCGACGCGAGTGGCCCGGCAAAGCCGGAGCCACCGCGCCCGCTGGGGGCGGTCGCCTCCGTGCCATGTGGCAATGCGTGAGACCTTGGTCGTTGCCGGCCGCTCTGCGCGCCTGATGGCCGAGGCCGCGGCGCGCGACGGCTACGAGGTGATCGCGCTCGACGTGTTCGGCGATGTCGACACGCGACGCGCCGCGCAGCGCTGGACCGGGATCGCCGCCGCCCCGCCGTCCTTGCGCATGGATGCGGGCCGCTTGCTCGCCGCCTTGCACGACGCCCGGCGCGAGCCCGGCGTGATCGGCTGGGTCGCGGGCAGCGACTTCGAGTGCGAGCCCGAGCTGCTGGCCGGGGCGGCCGCCGTGCTGCCGCTGATCGGCTGCACGCCCGAGGCGGTGGCGCACCTGCGCGATCCGCAGGTCTTCTTCGGCGTGCTCGACGCCCTGGGCCTGCCGCACCCGGCCGTGCAGCGCAACGCCCCGCCGGCGCCCGCCGGCTGGTTGCGCAAGGACGCGCGCGGCACCGGCGGCTGGCACATCCGCCGCGCCGACGATCCGCACCCGGTCGACACCGCCCGGCCGATCTACTGGCAGCGCGAGGCGGCGGGGCGGCCGATGTCGGCGCTGTTTCTCGCCACGGCCGGCGGCGCGTCGGTGGTCGGCTTCAACGAGTTGATCGTCCGACCTCTCGGCGCGCACCCGCATGTCTGGCGCGGCGCGATCGGCCCCGTGGCGCTGCCGGCCGCAGCCGCGGCCTCGCTGCACGAGGCGATCGAGCGACTGGCCGAGCGCTTGGCGCTGCGCGGCCTGTGCAGCCTGGACTTCCTGCTGGACGGCGAGCACTTTGCGCTGCTGGAAGTCAACCCGCGGCCGTCGGCCAGCATGGCGCTGTACGCCGGACGGTCGCTGATGCGCGCGCATGTGGCCGCCTGCATCGGCGGGCCCCTGCCAGATCGGACCCCCGACCGCCCTGGGGCCGTCGAAGGGCGGGCCCAGGGTGATCGGGCAGAGGCGGTTCGCGGCCACGAGATCGTGTTCGCGCGCCACGCCTTCCGCTTGAGCCCTGCGCAGGCCGCGATGCTGGTCGAGGCCGGCGACTGTCACGACCTGCCCGCCGCCGGCAGCGACTTCGCCGCCGGCGATCCGGTGTGCAGCGTCGGCACGCTGGGGAACAATGTCGCCGAAGTCCGCGCGGCGCTCGCGACCCGCCGGCAGGGCTTGCGCGACGCGCTGATGCCGAGATCCCCTTGAACGAGAGAGCCCCATGACCGACACCACCGCCACCCCGGCCTTCGCCAACAGCACGCTCAGCGTCAACGCCGGCGTTCAGCCGCTGGTGCAGCGGCTCGTCGCCGAGGCCGACGCCCTGCGCGTCGCCGTGAGCCGCGATGCCGGCGGCGTCACCCTCGTCGATGCGGGCATCGGCGTGGCGGGCAGCCTGGAGGCCGGCCGCCTGATCGGCGAGATCTGCATGGGCGGGCTGGGCCACGTCGAGCTGGCCGCGCAAGGCGCGCCCGACTCCACCACCGGCTGGCCGACCTGGCTGGAAGTGCGCAGCAGCCAGCCGGTGCTGGCCTGCCTGGCCAGCCAGTACGCCGGCTGGTCGCTCAGCGCGACGAAGGAGGAGGCCGGCGGCAAGAAGTTCTTCTCGCTCGGCTCGGGCCCGGCGCGCGCGCTGGCGCAGAAGGAGGACTTGTACAAGGAGCTGGGCTACCGCGACCCCGTCGCCGCTGCGCAGCGCAGCGGCACGCTGGTGATGGAGGTGGATCGCGTGCCGCCGCAGGTCGTGATCGACAAGCTGCTGCGCGACTGCGGCCTGGCCGCCGGGCAGCTGACGCTGATCCTGACGCCGACGCGCAGCCTGGCCGGCACCACGCAGGTGGTGGCGCGCGTGCTCGAGGTCGCACTGCACAAGGCGCACGATCTGCACTTCCCGCTGGCGGCCATCGTCGACGGCGTCGCCAGCGCCCCGCTGCCCGCGCCCGGCGCCGACGGCCTGGACGCGATGGGCCGCACCAACGACGCCATCCTCTACGGCGGCCGCGTGCACCTGAGCGTGGACGCCGACGACGCGGCCGCGCGCACGCTGGCGCAGCAGCTGCCCTCGCTCAACTCGCGCGACTATGGGCGCGGCTTCGCCGACATCTTCAAGGCCGCCGAGTACGACTTCTACAAGATCGACGGCGCCCTCTTCGCACCGGCCGAGGTGTGGGTGTCGTCCCTGCAGTCGGGCCAGACCTGGCATGGTGGCAAGCTGAATCTGGAGTTGCTGCGCGGGCAGTGGCTGGGTGAGGCCTGAGCATCGTGGCGTCGATGCAGTCCTGCCCGTTCGCGTTGGGCGACCCGTGGGCATCGGGTGGCCGGCTGCGCTCATGCCCGGGGGCAGAGGCTCGGGCATGAGCGCAGCGCAGTACCCCATCCGCCTGATCCCACGCCGATCGCGGCATGCGCGGCCATGAAGCTCGCCATCTTCACCGACGAAACCGGCTGGCACACCCGCCAACTGCAGGCCGCGCTGCGCGCGCGCGGCGCCGAAGGCCGTTGCGTCGATCTCGAAGACTGCCGCATCGACACCACGGCGGCCTGGCACGGACTCGTGATCCCCGGCTACGGTCACGCGCTGCCCGACGCGGCCCTCGTGCGGGGCATCGCCGGCGGCACGTTCGAGCAGGTGACCAAGCGCCTGGGCGTGCTGCACGCGCTGCGCGAGCTCGGCGTGCCGGTCTACAACGACGCGCGCGCCATCGAGCGCAGCGTCGACAAGTCGATGACCAGCCTGCTGCTGCACGCCGCGAGCGTGCCGACGCCGCCGACCTGGGCGATGGAGTCGCCCGCGCAGGCGCAGCGCCTGGTCACGCGCGAGAGCGCGGCCGGCCGCGCGCTGGTGTTGAAGCCGCTGTTCGGCTCGCAGGGCCAGGGGCTGCAGCGGGTGGGCCGGGTCGAGGGCGTGCACGTGCCGCTGCCCGACCTGGCGGACTACGGCGGCCTGGCCTACCTGCAGCGCTTCGTGCCGGCCACGAGCTCACCGGGCTTCGACTGGCGCGTGCTGGTGATCGGCGGTCGCGCGGTGACCGCGATGCGGCGCATCGGCCGCTCGTGGATCCACAACGTCAAGCAGGGCGCCCGCGTCGAGCCGGCCGCGCTGGACACGGCGCTGGCCGACCTGGCCGAGCGCGCTGCGGCGGCGCTGCAGATGGACTACGCCGGCATCGACATCCTGCCGACTCCCGACGGACCGCAGGTGCTCGAGGTCAACGGCGTCGCCGCCTGGCAGGGGCTGCAGAAGGTGACGCGCCTCCCGATCGCGCGGGCGCTGGTCGACGACCTGCTGGACCGCAAGCTCGCGGCGGCGGCCGACGCACGACGGGCATGAGCGCCGCCGCGCCGGGCCGCCTCAAGCAAGGCGCCACCCTCCCAGAGGGTCGATCGCCGGACTCGGCGGTCGGGGAGTCGTCATGAGCGCCGCCACGCCGGGCCGCCCCAAGCAAGGCGCCACCCTCCCGGAGGGTCGATCGCCGTACTCGGCGGTCGGGGAGTCGTCATGACCACCGACGCGCCGACCCTGTTCCTGCGCGCCTGCACGCTCGACGTCGCGGTGCGCAAGCCGGGCAACGTCAGCGCCGCTTCGCCGGGCCACGGCATGGACGCGCGGCTCTTCCTCGACAGCGCCGACGCGGCCCGGCACGGGCTGTTCGCGCCGGGCGCCCGCGTCGGCGCGCGCATCGCGGCGGCCGTCGATGCCACGCTCGCGGTCGCCGGCTGCAACACCAACCTGGGCATCGTGCTGCTGTGCGCGCCGCTCGCGCTGGCGATCGAGCGTTGTGCGCGGCCCTGCAACGCTGCGAACCTGCGGCGCAGCCTGCAGGGCGTGCTGGACGGCCTGGACGTGGACGACGCGCGTGCCGCCTTCCACGCCATCGCCGCGGCCCACCCCGGCGGCCTGGGCCGCGCCGAGCAGCAGGACGTGAACGCCGCGCCGACGGCGAGCCTGCTCGACGCGATGCGCCTCGCGGCCGGCCGCGATCGCATCGCCCGGCAGTACGCGACCGCGCATGCCGATCTCTTCGGCATCGGCCTGGCCTCGCTGGCCGCGCACGCGGCACCGCCGAGCGAGGTCGGCGAGGCCGCCGTCCAGGCGCTCTACCTCGCCTTCCTCGGGCGCTGGCCCGATTCACACATTGTTCGCAAGTTCGGCCCGCCGCAGGCACAGGCTGTCACCGACGAGGCCGCCCCCTGGCTGGCGCGCGCCGAGCGCGGCGAGGCGGTCGGTGCCGACCCGGCCTTCGCGGCCTGGGACGAGAGCCTCAAGGCCCGCGGACTCAACCCCGGCAGCAGCGCCGACCTGACGGTGGCGTCACTGTTCCTTGCTGGCGCAGTCGGCGCCGCCCGACTACCGGTTCCCCCTTGATTGCGCCGCTGGCATGGAACGTGTAAGTTCCCCGGGACTGGCATCGCGCCCAGTGCTTCCCACTTTTTCAGCAGAACTGCACACGGAGACTCACCATGGCAAAGATTGACCGGATGATGGTCGGCGAATCGCTCGTCGGCGACGGCAACGAAGTGGCTCACATCGACCTGCTGATCGGACCGCGCGGCAGCGCCGCCGAGACGGCCTTCGCCAACAGCCTGACCAACAACAAGGATGGCTTCACCTCGCTGCTGGCGGTGGTGGCTCCCAACCTGCTGGTCAAGCCGGCGACCGTGATGTTCAACAAGGTCACGATCAAGGGCGCCAAGCAGGCGGTCCAGATGTTCGGCCCGGCCCAGCGCGGCGTCGCGATGGCGGTGGCCGATTGCGTCGAGGACGGCACCATCCCGGCCGACGAGGCCGACAACCTCTTCATCAGCGTCGGCGTGTTCATCCACTGGATGGCCGAGGACGACAAGAAGATCCAGGACTACAACTACCAGGCGGTCAAGGAGTCGATCAAGCGCGCCGTGTCCGGCACGCCGACCGCCCGCGAAGTGGTGGCCAAGAAGGGCAGCGCCGCGCACCCGTTCGCGGCCAAGTGATGCACCCGTCCCCGGGCACGCCGTAGCGCGCCGGGGCGGCTCTGCAAGGAAGAAGCCGACCGGGCGACCGGTCGGCTTCTTCCTTGGGGCGGCCGGCGTCGGTCGATCTACTGGCTGCCCGGCACCATCCCGGCACCGATCAGCGACAGCACGGTCGCACTGCGACCGCTCGGTGACTCCGGCGGGCGCCGGCGCTCGATCGCCACGCCGACCGAGTCGACGTCGTCGAACTTCCTCGGCTTGACGACGACCACCCGCACCCAGTGCGCGCCGAACTCGCCCAGCAGGATCTCCGCGATCGTCTCGGCGAACGATTCCAGCAGCGTGAGCCGATGCTCCTTCAGCAGCCGCTGGAGGCGCTCGCGCACCACGCCGTAGTCGATGGTGTCGGCGATCTGGTCGGTGTCACAGGCGCGCGGCCGCGGCACGCCGGCCGTCAGGTCGATGCGGATCGTCTGCGGGCGGTGCAGTTCGCTGTCGTGGATGCCGATCACCGTCTGGCCGGTAAAGCCCTCGATGAAGATCAGGTCCAGCGGCTGGGCCTCCCTGCCGGGGTCGGCCTGCGGGGGCTGGAGGTGGGGGCGGTGGGCGATCACAGGCGGCTCCGGGAATGCAGGTGTTGCCAGGCGTTGCAGCGAGGTCCGCGCCGGGCTGCAAGAGCCGGACCATGCCAGATTTTGGAACACTTGGGGGCTCGTCCCCGGGCTTCCACCCCCTTAGTCCGCCGAAACCACCGCGCCAGAATCGAGACGGATTGACCCACAGGGGGACAGGCTGCGCGCAGCAGGCGCCCGGCCCCACCCTGGGGGCAACCCGGACCCGCTGCAGCGCGGCCGGTCCTGTGCGCACCAAGAACGAGGGGACAGCATGAGCAGCACCAGCAACCGCCTTCCGGCGGGCGACGCCGCCTCCCGCGGCTCGGTCCAGCCGCTGCCGCCACCGCGCAGCCCGGTCTCGCTGCGCGAGGCCGGCCAGCATGCGCATCGCATCCTCGACGCGGTGCGCCTGCGCGCGACCGAGGACGACGTGATGGCGCGTTCCTGGACGCGTTGCCTCGAGCAGCATCGCCTGCACCCAGACCGTCCGCGCCACCCGTCGGTGGTGACGCCCACCGAGCTGGCGCAGCGGCAGTCGCGCCTGGCCGAGGTCATCGACTGCGCACGCTACGAGATGGCCACGCTGTACCAGCAGCTGGCCGACACCGAGTCGGCCGTGGTGCTGACCGACACCGACGGCGTGATCCTGCACATGGTGGCCTCGCCGGCGTTTGCCGAGGACGTGACGCCGCTGGGCTTTCACGTCGGCGCGGTGTGGAGCGAGGCCGAGGCCGGCACCAACGGCATGGGCACCTGCCTGGTCGCGGCCAGCCCGGTGGCGGTGCGGCGCGAGGACCACTTCTTCACCCAGCTGACCTCGCTGACCTGCTCGGCGGTGCCGGTGTTCGACCCGCAGGGCCAGATGACGGCGGTGCTCGACGTGACCAGCCGATCGAGCCTGCAACAGCAGCACTCGCTGGTGCTGCTGGGCATGACCGCGCAGATGATCGAGAACCGCCTGCTCGAGCTGCGCCATCCCGAGGCCCACCTGCTGCACTTCCACAGCCGGCCCGAGTTCGTCTACACCCTGCACGAAGGCAAGCTCGCGCTCGACGAGGAAGGCCGCATCCTGGCCGGCAACCGCAGCGCGCTGTTCCAGCTCGGGCTGCGCTCGGTGGCCGAGCTGAGGTCGCGACGGCTCGACGAGCTCTTCCACACCCGGCTCGACGACATCGTGCAACGCTGCCAGCGCAGCGCCTTCCACCCGGTCGTGAGCTTCGGCGCCCAGGGCCAGAGCCGCTTCTTCGTGGTGGCGCGCCCGCCGGCGTCGGAGATCGAGGCCCTCGAGCTGCGCGGCGGCGGCCTGGCCGGGCTGACGCCGACGGCGCGCTCGCGCAGCCTGCCCTCGCGCGCCGAGCCGCGGCGCGACCCGGCGCCGGCCCCGGGCGTGGCGCGCAGCTTCGGCGAGCCGCGCCTGGCCGGCCCGCTGGACCAGGCCCGGCGCGCCATCGCGCGCGACATCCCGGTGCTGCTGCACGGCGAGACCGGCTCGGGCAAGGAGGTGTTCGCGCGCGCGCTGCATGCTGCCAGCCCCAAGGCCAGCGGGGCCTTCGTGGCCGTCAACTGCGCCAGCCTGCCCGAGACGCTGATCGAGGCCGAGCTGTTCGGCTACCGCGCCGGCGCCTTCACCGGCGCCTTGCGCAGCGGCCGGCGCGGCAAGGTGCTCGAGGCCGACCGCGGCACGCTCTTCCTCGACGAGATCGGCGACATGCCGCTGCCGCTGCAGGCGCGGCTGCTGCGCGTGCTGGACGAGCGCAAGGTCAC
>CAZTTC010000052.1:0-16343 GCA_964616015.1 uncultured Methylibium sp.
CGCGCCTGCCCTCGGTGCGCGACTGCGCCCAGCGCCACGGCGTGAGCCCGCACACGGTCGTCGCCGCCTACGACCAGCTGTTGGCCCAGGGCTTGATCGAGGCGCGGCGCCAGCGCGGCTTCTTCGTGCGCAGCGCGGCCAGCGCACGGCCGGCCCCGGCCAAGCCGCCCGCCCCGGCCGCAGCGGCGCTGCCCCGGCCCGATGCACCGGTGGACGCTGCGGCGCTGATCCGCAGCATGTTCCACGCGCCCGGCGGCAAGCCCGCGCCGGGCGGCGGCACCCTGCCGCCGGACTGGCTGGACCTGCCCCTGCTCAACACCGCGCTGCGCCGCACGCTGCGCGCCGACGCGCCCGGCGAGGGCGTGGCCGGCGCCCTGCGCTACGGCGATCCGGCCGGCGACCCGCGCCTGCGCGCGGCGCTGGCGCTACGCCTCGGCGACCTCGGCATCGCCTGTGCACCCGACCAGATCGTGACGACGCTGGGCGCCACGCAGGCGCTGGACATCGTGTCGCGCGCGCTGCTGCAGCCGGGCGACGCAGTGCTCGTCGACGAGCCCGGCTGGGCGGTCGAGTTCGCGCGCCTGCCGCTGCTGGGGATGCGCGTGCTGCCGGTGCCGCGCAGCGGCGACGGCCCCGACCTCGCCGTGCTGCGACGCCTGATCGCCGAGCACAAGCCGCGGCTCTACATGACCGTCTCGGTGCTGCACAACCCCACCGGCTCCAGCCTCAGCCTCGCGCAGTGCCACGAGCTGCTGACGCTGGCGCATGCGCATGACTTCCACATCGTCGAGGACGACACCTACGCCTGGCTGGCAGCACCGCACGCGCCGCGCATTGCGGCGCTCGACGGGCTGCAGCGCTGCCTCTACATCTCCGGCTTCTCCAAGGTGCTGGCACCGGGCTGGCGGGTCGGCTACGTGGCCGCGGCGCCGGCCCTGCGCGCGCGGCTGGTCGACGTCAAGCTGCTGAGCTCGCTGACCACGCCGGCGCTCACCGAGCAGGCTGTCGCCGCCTGCCTGGAGCGGGGCGCGCTGCGCCGCCACGCCGAGCGCGTGCGCCAGCGGCTCGACGCCGCGCGGGCCCGCAGCGTCGCGCTGGCGCTGCGCCACGACTGCCCGCCGGCCGCGCCGGCCCAGGGCCTGTTCGCCTGGGTCCACGCCGGGGTCGATACCGACCGGCTGGCGCAGGCGCTGCTCGACGACGGCTGGCTGATCGCGCCCGGCTCGCTGTTCCACGCGACGCGCCGGCCCAGCCCGCTGATGCGCATCAATGTCGCGACCTCCCAGGACGCGGCTTTCTGGCGCGCACTGGGGGAACGCCGCGCCCAGCTCCAGCGACGCGCCGTCAAGGCCTGAGGCAGCAGCACCCCCCTTAAGCACCCCCCTTACCTTGGGGGTGGCACTCCTGTCAGGTGACAAGCCCGAGAGCAGCCCCCTAAAGTCGGTGCATGGATGAACCTACCGTACCGCTCGGCGAGCCTGAACTCTGGAGAGTCAGCGCCTTTCGCCGGGCGATGGAGGGCACGTCCAAGGACGGGTCGCACCTCAGTTCGCTCAGCCCGTCGCTGCTGGCCGACCTGCAGCGCTTCCAGCACGGCGGCAGCGGCGGCGAGGTGCTCGAGGTGCTGGCCGCGTGCCTGCGGCACTCGCAGGACATGGCCCTGCACCTCGACCGCGACCAGCACGTCCTGCCCCTGACGGTGTTTCCGCGCGAACGCCTGTTCCACACGCCGCTGCCGCTGGACACGCTGTACGCCACGCGCTTCGACAGCGTGCGCCTGCTGCAGGTCGAGCGCGCGGTGCTGCGCGCGCCCGGTGGCCGCGCCGAAGACTTGGTGGCCCCCGCCGACCAGTGCCATGCGCTCGGCCCGCTCCTGTGGCACCTGGCGCTGCACGGCCCGCGCTTCGAGCTGCTGCCCGAGCTGGCCGGCCCGGCCGTCTATCGCGTCGCGCCCGACCTCGAGATCCCGGCCGTGCTGAGCGGTGCGCTCGCCGCGGCCGTGGGGCGGCTGCGCCAGGAGCCGGTGTCGCTGCGGGCGCTGGCCGCCTGGCCGGGCTTCGACCGCGAGCGCGCCGCGCGCCTGCTGAACGGCCTGTACCTGCAGGCCGGGCTCATCGTCAGCCGCACCCATCCGGCCGCCACGGGCGATTCTTGGTTCAGCAGCCTGAGCAAGTGGTGAGCCTGCGCCCCAGGAGCCGTTCGGGGCTGGACTCGTCGAAGCCCGGCTCCGGCCCTTCGACGGGCTCAGGGCGATCGGGCCGCTTGGCGCGCGCAAGCCTCAGCGACTGCCGAGCGCCTCCCAACGCGCCATCGCCTCGCTGATCTCGCCGTCGATCGCGGCATAGCGCGCCTGCAACTCCGCGATCTGGCGCGGTGGCGACTCGCCGTAGAGCGCCGGATCGGCGAGACGCTCGCCGAGTTCGCGCTGCTCGGCCTCGAGCGCATCGATGCGGGCCGGCAGTTCGTCGAGCTCGCGCTGCTCCTTGAAGCCGAGCTTGCTGCGCTTCGGCGGCGGCGCCACCGGAGCAGGTGCGGGCTTGGGTGCCGGTGCGGCCACGGGCCCTGCAGCGGCACGCCGGGCCGCGGCCGCCTGCAGCGCCTTCGCGCGTTCGGACTGCAGCAGCCAGTCCTCGACGCTGCCTTCGTATTCGCGCCAGGCCCCCGGGCCTTCGTGGACGATGGTGCTGGTGACCACGTTGTCCAGGAAGCACCGGTCGTGGCTGACCAGGAAGACCGTGCCGGCGTAGTTGGCCAGCAGCTCCTCGAGCAGTTCGAGCGTGTCGATGTCGAGGTCGTTGGTGGGCTCGTCGAGCACCAGCACGTTGGCCGGCCTGGCGAACAGGCGCGCCAGCAGCAGGCGGTTGCGCTCCCCGCCGGACAGGCTGGCGACCGGCGAGTTGGCGCGCTGCGGCGCGAACAGGAAGTCGCCGAGGTAGCTCATCACGTGCTTGCGGCCTTGGCCCGATGGGCCGGCGATCTCGACCCACTCGCTGCCGGGGCTGATGGTGTCGGCCAGCGTCGCGTCCAGGTCCAGCGCCTCGCGCATCTGGTCGAAGTAGGCGACCTGCAGGTTGGCGCCGTTGCGCACCGTGCCGCGGTCGGGCGGCAGCAGGCCGAGGATCAGCTTGAGCAGTGTCGTCTTGCCGGCGCCGTTGGGCCCCAGCACGCCGACCTTGTCGCCGCGCAGGATGGTGGCGCTGAAGTCGCGCACGATGGCCTGGTCGCCGAAGGACTTGGACACCGCCTCGAGCTCCGCGACGATCTTGCCGCTGCGCGAGCCGGCATCGACCTCGAGCGACACGCGGCCCAGCGCATCGCGCCGCGCGCTGCGGGCCGCGCGCAGGGCCTCCAGCCGCTTGACGCGCGCGACGCTGCGCGTGCGGCGCGCCTCGACGCCCTGTCGCACCCACACCTCTTCCTGCGCCAGCAGCTTGTCGGCGCGCGCGTTGGCCAGCTGCTCGTCGGCCAGCTCGCGCTGCTTGCTCGCTTCGTAGGCGGCGAAGCTGCCGGGGTAGCTGCGCAGGATGCCGCGGTCCAGCTCGACGATGCGCGTGGCCACCGCGTCGAGGAAGGCCCGGTCGTGGGTGATCAGCAGCACGCTGCCGCGGAAGGCCTTGAGCAGCCCTTCCAGCCAGCGGATCGCGTCGAGGTCCAGGTGGTTGGTCGGCTCGTCGAGCAACAGCACGTCGGGCGCCGCGACCAGCGCCTGCGCCAGCGCGACGCGCTTCTTCGTGCCGCCCGACAGCGGGCCGACCCGGGCGTCGGGCTGCAGCTGCAGGCGCTCCAGCGTCTCGGTGACCCGCTGCTCCCAGGTCCAGCCGTCCAGCGCCTCGATGCGCGTCTGGATCGCGTCGAGGTCGTCGTGGGCCTCGTGGGCCTCGTAGCGCGCGCGCAGCGCCTTGACCTCGGCCAGGCCCTGGCTCACGGCATCGAACACCGTGGACTCGGCGTCGAGCTGCGGCTCCTGCGCGACCAGCGCCAGGCGCAGCCCGGTCTGCAGCCGCAACTCGCCGTCGTCGGCTTTCTCCAGTCCGGCGACGATCTTCAGCAGCGAGGACTTGCCGGTGCCGTTGCGACCGATCAGGCCGACGCGCTCGCCGGTCTCGAGCGCGAAGTCGGTGTGGTCCAGCAGCGCGACGTGGCCATAGGCCAGGTGGGCGGCGGTGAGGGTCAGCAGGGCCATGGGGAGCGGGATTGTCGCCGCCCCGGCCCGCATTCAGCCGGCGAGGGCCACCTCCAGTGCGTCGACGTAGCGCTTTGCCACGTCGAACCCCGCCTGCTTCGCAATCTCCTGAAATCCCGTCGGGCTGGTGACATTGATCTCGGTCAGGCAGTCGCCGATGACGTCCAGCCCCACCAGCAGCAGGCCGCGCGCCGCGAGCACCGGACCCAGGGCTTCCGCGATCTCGCGGTCGCGCCGGGACAGCGGCTGTGCCACGCCCTTGCCGCCGGCCGCGAGGTTGCCGCGCACCTCGCTGCCCTGCGGGATGCGCGCCAGGCTGAAGGGGACCGGCTCGCCGCCGATCACCAGGATGCGCTTGTCGCCCTGCGCGATCTCGGGCAGGAAGCGCTGCACCATCACGGTCTGGCTGCCGAACTTGTTCAGCGTCTCGGTGATGCTGCCGAGGTTGAGGCCGTCCTCGCGCACGCGGAAGATGCCCATGCCGCCCATGCCGTCGAGCGGCTTGAGGATGATGTCGCGGTGCTCGGCGTGGAAGGCACGGATGTCGGCCGCGTCGCGCGTCACCAGCGTCGGGCCGATCAGGGCCGGGAACTCCAGGATCGCCAGCTTCTCTGGATGGTCGCGCAGCGCGCGCGGGCGGTTGAAGACGCGCGCGCCCTCGCGCTCGGCCTGCTCGAGCAGGTGGGTCGCGTAGAAGTACTCGCTGTCGAAGGGCGGGTCCTTGCGCATCAGCACGACGTCGACCTCGCGCAGCGGCTGCGGGCGCTCGTGCGGCGGCTCCTGCACCGCGCGGTACCAGGCATGCGCGTCGCCGGTCAGGGTGATGTCGCGCACGAAGGCGGTGACCGGCTCGCCCTTCTGCCAGCGCAGGTCTTGCGGGCCGCAGACCATCAGCGCATGTCCACGTGCGGCGGCCTCGCGCATCATCGAGAAGGTCGTGTCCTTGGCGATCTTGAAGGTGTCGAGGGGGTCGGCGACGAAGAGCAGCTTCATGCGGCAAGTCCTTTCCGGCGCCACTGTTGCACAAGCAGCGCGATCGTGCCCGCCACCACGCCCCAGAAGGCCGCGCCGATGCCGGCGATCACGACGCCCGACAACGTGACCAGGAAGGTGATCAGCGCCGGCTCGCGGTGCGCCTCGTCCTTCAGCGCCACGGCGAGGCCGGAGCCGATCGTGCCCAGCAGCGCCAGGCCGGCGATCGCCACCACCAGCTCGCGCGGAAAGGCCGTGAGCACGCCGGTGACGGCCGCGCCGAACAGGCCGATCACGACATAGATCGCGCCACAGGTCGCGGCCGCCGTGTAGCGGCGCGCCGGATCCTCGTGGGCCTCGCGGCCCATGCAGATGGCCGCCGTGATGGCCGACAGGTTGAGCGCGAAGGCCCCGAACGGGGCGAGCAGCAGCGTCGCGACGCCGGTGATCGTGATCACCTTCGAGATCGGCATCGTCGTGTAGCCCGCGGCGCGGATCGCCGCCACGCCGGGCAGGTTCTGCGAGGCCATGGTCACGACGAACAGCGGCAGCGCGAGGCTCACGGTCGCCTCCAGGCTGAAGCGCGGCATCGTGAACACCGGCACCGCCAGCGACCAGGTGATCGCCTCGGTGCGCAGCTCGCCGCGCGCTGCGACGAAGGCCGTCGCCACGGCCAGCACGATCACCACCGCGTAGCGCGGCCACCAGCGGCGAGCCAGCAGGTAGCTGCCCAGCATCAGCAGCACCAGCGGCAAGGCCGAGCGCGCGGCCGCGAAGGCGTCGATGCCGAAGCGCGCCAGCACGCCGGCCAGCAGTGCCGAGGCGATCGCGATCGGGATGCGGTTCATCACGCGCTCGAACCAGCCGGTCACGCCGCACAGCAGGATCAGCGCACCGCAGACCATGAAGGCGCCGACGGCATCGGCCATGCCGTAGCCCGCGCCAGCCGTCGCCAGCACCGCGGCGCCGGGCGTCGACCACGCCACCATCACCGGCTGGCGCCACCAGAGGGATGCGAGCAGGCTGGTCAAGCCCATGCCCAGACCCAGCGCCCACATCCAAGAACTGGTCTGCGCCGGCGTCGCACCGAAGGCCTGCGCGGCCTGGAACACGATCGCGACGGAACTGGTGAACCCCACCAGCACGGCGACGAAGCCGGCGGCGGCGGACGAGAGCGAGAGATCGCGCAGAAAGGAAGCCATCGCGCCGAGTATCGGGCGCGTGCCCTCCGACAGCGTTGACAGGCCCTAGAAGAAGGCCATCGTGCGGACCTCGATGCTCTCGCGCTTGGGCGCGTCGGGCAGAGAGGTCGGGTCCTCGAAGGCGGTGTGGCCCATGAAGCGCGCGCGGCCGTCGGTCTCGGAATCGTAGGTCTTGAGCAGCAGCGCCTGGCTGGCTTCCATCAGCGGGAAGTAGACCCAGCGGTGCTTCGGCGACCAGCGCATGACGTAGATCTCGCCGGTGCGCTCGCGGTACTTCAGGTCCATGAGCAGCATGTCTTCGGGATCGTGCGTCGTGGCGTCGCACATCGCCAACGGCAGCTCCTCGACGCGCCGGTACAGCGGCTTCCAGACGTTGTAGAACGCGACGCGCCGACCCAGCAAGGCATCGGCCTCGTCGGGCAGGATGTCGCGGACCCGCTGCGGACCGCTCTTGATGGTGTAGTCGCTGTGCACCAGCATCACAGCCGGCCGCTGCACGGTGGTCTGCTGCTTCAGGTCGGCCGGCAGGCGCTTGCGGATGGTGTGGTCGAACACGACGACACGCTGCGCGCCGCTGTGGCGCTTCACGAAGTCGATCACCTGCGGATAGAAGCTGCGATGCACTTCGGCGTCATCGTCGAACTGGTCGAAGCGGCCGCCGAAGTCGTGCAGCTCGAAGCCCTCACGATCGGCCGACAGGCGGTCCACCTCGGGCCAGCCGTCGTGGATCGCCACCTCGCGCAGGTCGGTGCCCGGCGGATTGAGCTTGACGCCGGGATCGGGCTCGTAGAAGTAGTAGTCCGGCGGGATGCCGTTGTCGACGCTGTAGTTCAGCGTCGCGCGCACATGGGAAGAGGTGGTCATCGGTGATGGAGGTGGCTTCGGGCGCCCTAGGCGCGCTTCGTGACGAATCCCTCGCCGACCCAGGTCTTCTGCCAGCAGGGCAGGCGCTCGATGCCCTCGGTCAGCCAGCGCTTGAGGTTCGGGTGATCGGCGATCGGCAGCTGCTGCCAGCCGTGCAGGTGCATCGGTGCCGCCAGGGCGATGTCGGCGATGGTCGGGCCGCGGGTCCCGGCCACCCACTCGTTGCGCGCCAGGCGTTGGTCCAGGATGCCCGCCAGCTTGTGGAACTGCGCGGCCTGGGCATCCAGCACGGCCGGGTCGGCCTGGGAGCCGAGCAGCGGCTTGACGCAGTTCTCGACCAGGAAGACGTAGCAGCTCGGGAACCAGCTCGACGACTCCCACAGCAGCCAGCGGTTGACGTCGGCGCGCAGCTTCAGGTCGCGCGGGTAGCCGGCCTCGTTGCCGACCCGGTCGGCCGCGTACTGGAGGATGGCGTTCGACTCCCACAGCTCGAGATCGCCATCGACCAGGGCCGGGAGCGATGCGTTCGGGTTGATGGCCAGGTAGCCCGGCGACTTCTGCTCGCCCTTGAAGTAATCGACGTGGACCAGCTCGTAGGGCGCGCCCAGCAGGTCCAGGCCCGCGAGCACCTTGCGGCAGTTGACCGTGATCGGGTCGGCGTACACCTTCATCATGCTTGTCTCCTGGCTGTGGTTAGGCAGTCGAACGCCGCCTCGTGGCGCAGTCTATGGATTGACCCCGCCGCGCACAGCTGCTCGAATGCGAACGTTTTGTCCACGATCTGGAAACAATGGCCCTCTCGACCGACATGCTCACCGCCTTCGTCCAGGTGGCCGAGCTGGGCAGCGTCAGTGCCGCGGCGGCCGAGCTCGGCATCGGCAAGAGCCTGGCCAGCAAGCGCATCGCCCAGCTCGAGGCGGTGCTGAAGGCCACGCTCTTCAGCCGCAGCACGCGCAAGATCGCGCTGACCCCGGCCGGCGAGACCTATCTCGACTTCGCGCGCCGCGCGCTGGCCGAGGTGGCACAGGCCGAGGAGCGGCTGCGCGAGTTGCGCGTGGACCTCAGCGGGCAGATCCGCCTCACGGCGCCGGCGTCCTGGGGCACCCGCGTGCTGGCGCGGCACCTGCCGGCCTTCATGCGGCAGCACCCGGCCATAGAGATCGAGCTGCTGCTGGCCGACCGCATGATGGACCTGGCGGCCGAACGCGTCGATCTGGCACTGCGCTGGACCCACCAGACACCGCACGATCTGGTGTCCGAGCCGGTCGCGAGCGTCGGCTGGGCCGTGGTCGCCGCGCCCGCCTATCTGCGCGGGGCCGGCACGCCGGCCGAGCCGCGAGACCTGACCCAGCACTCCTGCATCTGCTACTGGCGCGAGCGCTCGGACGATCGCTGGGTGTTGAGCGACGGCGACCGCCGGCAGCAGTTGCAGGTGCGCGGCCGCTACCACGCCAACAGTGCCGAGGCGGTGGCCGACGCAGCGCTGGCCGGGCTGGGCGTCGCGCTGCTGCCGCTCTATGTGTGCGACGAGGCGCTGCGCGACGGCCGCCTGCAGCGCGTCCTGCCGGACTGGACCCCCGAGACCCGCTATGGCACCCGCATCACCGCGGTCGCGACCCCCGAGCGCATGCGGCTGTCGCGCAACCAGGCCCTGCTGGCCTTCCTGCGGCAGCAGCTGGCGGGTTGAGAGCCCCCCCCCCCCCAACGCCACTTCGTGGCTGCCCCCGAGGGGCGCTCGGCCCGCTTGGGGCGGCCCGGCGAGGGCTGAGCCGCGCCCTCAGATCTCGACCTTGGAGCCGAGCTCGACGACGCGGTTGGTCGGCAGGTTCAGGAAGTCGGCCGCCGCCGCGGCGTTGCGATGCATGCTGGCGAAGAGCTTCTCGCGCCACAGCGCCATGCCGCTGCCGATGGTCGGGATCACGATGTCGCGCGACAGGAAGTAGCTGGTCTCCATGTCGTCGAGCTGGATGCCGCGGCCCCCCAGCAGCCGCAGGGCCTCGGGCACGTCGGGTTCGTTCTTGAAGCCGAAGTTCAGCGTGACCTGCCAGCAGCAGTGCCCGAGCGACTCGACCTCGACCCGCTTGTCGAAGCTGATCCACGGCACCTCGTGGTGCTTGACGGTGACGAACAGGTTCTGCTCGTGCAGCACCTTGTTGTGCTTGAGGTTGTGCAGCAGCGCATTGGGCGTGCTGCCGGTCTCGGCGGACAGGAAGACAGCCGTGCCCTCGACGCGCATCGGCGGGCTGACGAACACGGCCGCGAGGAAGCTCTTCAAGTCGATCGCCTCCTCGCGCAGTCGCGCGCTCAGCAGCTTGCGGCCCTGCTTCCAGGTCATCATCAGCGTGAACATGACCGCGCCGATCGCCAGCGGGAACCAGCCGCCCTCGAGGATCTTGATGGCATTGGCCGCGAAGAACATCGCGTCGACCACGAAGAAGAAGCCGGTCGCGGCGAAGCACAGCCACAGCGGGTACTTCCAGCCGTAGCGGATCACGAAGAAGGTCATCGTGGTCGTGATCAGCATGTCGGTCGTGACCGCGATGCCGTAGGCCGAGGCCAGCTTGCTGCTGGAGCCGAAGGCCACCACCGCCAGCACGATGCAGACGTACAGCCCCCAGTTGACGAAGGGCACGTAGATCTGGCCGGTCTCCCGGACCGAGGTGTGGGTCACGCGCAACCGCGGAAAGTAGCCCAGCTGGATCGCCTGCTTGGTCACCGAGAAGGCCGCCGAGATGAGCGCCTGCGAGGCGATCACCGTGGCGCAGGTGGCGAGGATGATCAGCGGGTAGAGCGCCCAGTCCGGCGCCATCTCGTAGAAGGGGTTGGTCACCTTCTCGGGATGGCGCAGCAGCATCGCCCCCTGGCCGAAGTAGTTGATCACCAGCGCCGGCATCGCAAGCAGGAACCACGCCAGGCGGATCGGCAGCTTGCCGAAGTGGCCCATGTCGGCGTACAGCGCCTCGGCGCCGGTGACGCACAGCACCACGGCGCCCAGCGCCACGAAGGCCACGCCGGGGTGACGGGCCATGAAGCCCAGACCGTGGTGCGGGCTCAGCGCCCACAGCACCTCGGGGTTGCGCACGATGTGGGGGATGCCCAGCGCGATCAGCGCCAGGAACCACAGCGCGCAGATCGGCCCGAAGAAGCGACCGACCAGGCCGGTGCCGTAGCGCTGCGCCGCGAACAGCAGCGTCAGCACGACCAGCGTCACCGGGATGACGTACTTGTTCAGGCCCGGCGCGGCGACGTCCAGGCCTTCGACCGCCGACAGCACCGAGATGGCCGGTGTGATGACACCGTCGCCGAAGAAGATCGCGGTGCCGAAGATCCCGAGGATCAGCAGCCGGCGCCGCAGCACCGGGCGCTCCCGCACGGCGGTCGAGGCCAGCGCCAGCATCGCGATCAAGCCGCCCTCGCCGTTGTTGTCGGCCCGCAGGATCAGCAGGACGTACTTCAGCGAGACGATGACCGTCAGCGTCCAGAAGAACATCGACAGCACGCCGAGGATGCTCTCGGGCGTGATGACGATCTTGCCGTGGAGGAAGACCTCCTTCAGCGCGTACAGCGGGCTGGTGCCGATGTCGCCGTACACGACGCCGATGGCGCCGAGGGTCAGGGCCGCCAGCTTGGCGCCGGACGGCGGGTCGGAGGAACGGGGCTGCACGAAGCGGGAGCCAAGGCTGGGAGGCGCCGATTGTGCGCCGGGCGGCCAGGGTCAGGGGCGGATCATGTCGCAGCGCAGCAACTACCCCTGCAGCGCCATCTCGGTGGGCACGGGCAAAGGTCGATCGGCGATTCAGCGCCCGACCACCGCGCAGCCGCTGCGGATCGGCCCCGCCGGGCCACCAGCGGCGCCCCTAGAGCGGGAGCGGCGAAGCCGCAACGGGGGTCGTCGTCCGGTCGCAACGGGGGTGGGTCATTCGTAGACCTCGGCGTCGGGGTCGGTCGCCTCGAGCTCATAGCTCGCGCCCAGCATCGCCAGCCGGCCGATCACGCCGTACATGTAGAAGCGGTTCGGGGCGCTGGCGCCGGGCTTCTCGCCGGGGCGCGGCAGGTGGTTGCTCTCGGCGAAGGCCAGCGGCACGAAGCTCGCACCCGGCGAGTTGAGGTTCTCGTCGATGCCGCGGTCGGCGTGCACGCGGTAGAAGCCGCCGACCACGTAGCGGTCGATCATGTAGACCACCGGTTCGGCCACCGCGTCGTTGACCCGCTCGTAGGTCGGCACGCCCTCCTGGATGATGACCTCGGAGACCTCCTGGCCGTCCTTGATCGTGCTCATCTTGTTGCGCGTCTTGCGGTTGAGCTCGTCCAGGTCCTTGGCGTCGCGCACCGTCATGATGCCCATGCCGTAGGTGCCGGCATCGGCCTTGACGATGACGAAGGGCTTCTCCTGGATGCCGTACTCCTTGTACTTGCGGCGGATCTTGCCGAGCAACGCGTCGGCGTGGCTCTGCACGCACTCCTGGCCGGTGCCGTCCTGGAAGTTGACCTTGCCGCAGCTGGCGAACATCGGGTTGATCAGCCACGGGTCCATGCCCAGCAGCTTGGCGAACTTCTTGGCCACTTCCTCGTAGGAGTGGAAGTGCTGGCTCTTGCGCCGCACCGCCCAGCCGGCGTGCAGCGGCGGCAGCAGGTACTGCTCGTGCAGGCCCTCCAGCACCTTGGGGATGCCGGCCGACAGGTCGTTGTTCAGCAGGATGGTGCAGGGGTCGAAGTCCTTCAGGCCGAGCCGGCGCTTGCTGCGCAGCAGGGGTTCGACGCGCAACTCGCTGCCGTCGGGCAGCGCCAGCGTCGTCGGCTCGGTGATGGTGTCGTCCAGCGTGCCCAGGCGCACGTTCAGGCCGGCCGCGCCGAAGATCTGGATCAGCCGCTGCACGTTCTGCAGGTAGAAGCTGTTGCGGGTGTGCTTCTCGGGGATCAGCAGCAGGTTCTTGGCCTCGGGGCAGATCTTCTCGATCGCCGCCATCGCCGCCTGGACCGCCAGCGGCAGCATCTCGGGCGTGAGGTTGTTGAAACCGCCGGGGTAGAGATTGGTGTCGACCGGCGCCAGCTTGAAGCCGGCATTGCGCACGTCCACCGAGGTGTAGAAGGGCGGCGTGTGCTCCATCCACTCGAGCCGGAACCAGCGCTCGATGGCCGGCATGGACTCGAGGATGCGCTGCTCGAGCTCGTTGATCGGGCCGGTCAGCGCGGTGATGAGGTGGGGGACCATGGCGGGGCCTTTGCCGGGGTGAAGCGGAATTCTAGGCAGGTGGTGATCGCCCCGTGGCTTACAAGCCCGGCCCGTGCCACGCCCAAGACAAAGGCCGCCCGAAGGCGGCCTCTGTCGACCAACACCGGCCAGGCGGTCAGCCGTGGTACGCGGTCTCGCCGTGCGAGGTGATGTCCAGGCCCTCGCGCTCGGCATCCTCGGCCACGCGCAGGCCCACCACCAGGTCGGTGACCTTGAAGGCGATCGCCGCGACGACGGCCGACCAGACCACCGTCAGCAGCACCGCCTTGGCCTGGATCCAGACCTGCGTGCCGATGGCGTTGGAGCCGACGGTGGCCGTGACCCAGTCCGTGACCAGGCCCGGGCCGCCCAGCGCCTGGGTGTTGAACACGCCGGTCAGCAGCGCACCGACGATGCCGCCGATGCCGTGCACGCCGAACACGTCCAGCGCGTCGTCGGCGCCGAGCATCTTCTTCAGGCCGCTGACACCCCACAGGCAGGCGAAGCCCGCGACGAAGCCGATGACGATCGCGCCCATCAGGCCGACGTTGCCGGCCGCCGGGGTGATCGCCACCAGGCCGGCGACGGCGCCGGACGCAGCGCCCAGCATCGAGGCCTTGCCCTTGATCATCGCCTCGCCGATGCACCAGGCCAGCACCGCGGCCGAAGTGGCCGAGAAGGTGTTGGCGAAGGCGAGCACCGCGCTGTTGCTGGCCTCCAGCGCCGAGCCGGCGTTGAAGCCGAACCAACCCACCCACAGCATCGAGGCACCGACCATCGTCAGCGTCAGCGAGTGCGGCGTGAACGCCTCCTTGCCGTAGCCGACGCGCTTGCCGATCATGTAGGCGCCCACCAGGCCGGCGACACCGGCATTGATGTGCACCACGGTGCCGCCCGCGAAGTCCAGCGCGCCCCACTGCCAGATCAGGCCGGCCTTGCCGTTCATCGCGTCGACGACCTCGGCCGTGGCGTAGGCATCCGGGCCCATCCAGTACCACACCATGTGCGCGATCGGCAGGTAGCTGAAGGTGAACCACAGCACCATGAACATCAGCACCGCGCCGAACTTGATGCGCTCGGCGAAGGCGCCGACGATCAGGCAGCAGGTGATGCCGGCGAAGGTCGCCTGGAAGGCCGCGAACAGCAGCTCGGGGATGTAGACGCCCTTGCTGAAGGTCGCCCCCATGGCGAAGGCGCCGGTCGCGGGGTCGAACAGGCCCTTCATGAAGAGTCGGTCCATGCCGCCGATGTAGGCCGAGCCCTCGGTGAACGCCAGGCTGTAGCCATAGACGAACCACAGCACGACGATCAGCGAGAAGGTGACCATCACCTGCATCAGCACCGACAGCATGTTCTTGCTGCGCACCAGACCGCCGTAGAACAGTGCGAGGCCGGGCACGGTCATCAGGATCACGAGCAGCGTGGCGACGATCATCCACGCCACGTCACCCTTGTTGGCCACGGGCGCCGGAGCCGCAGCCGCTTCGGAGGCCGCAGCCGCCGGGGCCGCGGCTGCGGCGGCTGCGTCAACGACCGCGGCCGCCGAGGCGGCCACGGCCGGGGCCGATGCCGCGTCCTGCGCGAAGGCGGCGCCGGCGAAGCCGAGCGTCGCCACGCCGACTGCGAGCGCAGCGGCGAGGGAGGCAAAGAGTTTTCTCATGATGGTTGTCTCGTTCCTGGTGAGGCCGCTCAGAGCGCGTCCTTGCCGGTCTCGCCGGTGCGGATGCGGATGACCTGCTCGAGGCTGGTGACGAAGATCTTGCCGTCGCCGATCTTGCCGGTGCGGGCCGAGGCCTCGACGGCCTCGATCACGCGGTCCACGATCGCGTCGTCGACGGCTGCCTCGATCTTCACCTTCGGCAGAAAGTCGACGACGTACTCCGCACCGCGGTACAGCTCGGTGTGGCCCTTCTGGCGACCGAAGCCCTTGACTTCGGTCACGGTGATGCCCTGCACGCCGATGGCGCTGAGGGCTTCACGCACTTCGTCGAGCTTGAACGGCTTGACGATCGCAGTCACCATCTTCATGGCGGTCTCTCCTTCGGGGGCTTAGAAGGTCTTGCTCAGCGACAGCACCGCGGCGCTGCTGCTGATCTTGCGGTTGCTCAGCGCCGCCGTACCGCCGGTGAAGTCCCGGTTGGTGTCGATGTACGACAGACCCAGCACGAAGGCATTGCTGAACGTGTAGGTGACGCCAACCTTCCAGTCGACGTAGCTCTCCACCGGCGTGGTGCCCCCGATCTCGATGAGGCGGGCCGAGCCCTTGAGCTTCTGGTAGCCGACGTGACCGCTCAGCCCGAAGCCGCCGCCGAGGTCGTAGCCCCCCGACACGTCGAGGTAGTAGGAGCCGGCCGCGTTCTCGGCGGTGCCGCCGAAGAAGGTGGTGAGCTTCTCGGCGCTGAAGAAGTCGGAAACCGGGTAGTACAGCTTGCCGCTGATCGGGCCGTAGCTCAGGCCGAAGTAGATCTCGGTGTTCTTGATCTTCGGTGAGCCGACCAGGGCGTCGCTGCCCGGGTAGTAGTAGTACAGGCCACCGACGTCGTAGCCCAGGTCACCGAGGCTGCCCTTGTAGCCGCCGTAGAAGTCCATCTCGATGTTGGCGCCGCCGAAGAAGACGCTGTCGACGTTGGAGTTCCAGTTGCCGGCATAGAAGCCGGAGGCATGGCCGATGTCGAAGCCGCCCTGGAAGGCCGGCTTCTTGTTGGTCTGCGAGATGCCGCGGAAGCGGTAGTCGCTGTACAGGCCGGCGTTGCCGCTGAGGGTCCAGTCGGACTTCGGCGCATCGGCCGCGAACGAGGACACGCCGCTCAGGGCCAGCACGGCCGCCAGGGCCAGTTTCGCTTGTCTCATGGGTTCTCCTGTAGATGGGTGGGTAGGAACAAGGCGCTGGCGTGGCTTTGCACGTTCTGTGCCACTGCGCCATAACAGGGAGGCGCGGCCCGCGACAGGGAGGCTTGTTTCCGTCGCGCCCCAACAGCGGGCTTTCTGCAACATGTGGCACCCGATCGGTGCGCACCCCCGCCGTCCCTTCCACGGTGGGCCTGCACTCGGCCCGTCGGCGACCATCATGGCGAGGCCATGTCGCTTGCCGTCGTCCACAGTCGCGCCCTCGACGGGCTGGATGCACCCGAGGTCACCGTCGAGGTGCATCTGGCCAACGGCCTGCCGAGCTTCACCCTTGTCGGCCTGGCCGACACCGAGGTCAAGGAGGCCCGCGAGCGGGTCCGCGCCGCCTTGCTCAACAGCGGCCTGGAGTTCCCGCACAACAAGCGCATCACGGTCAACCTCGCCCCGGCCGACCTGCCCAAGGAGTCGGGTCGCTTCGACCTGCCGATCGCGCTGGGCATCCTGGCGGCCGCAGGCCAGATCGACAGGGCGCGGCTGGCAGAATTCGAGTTCGCCGGCGAGTTGTCGCTCGCGGGCGACCTGCGTGCGGTGCGCGGCGCCCTCGCCATGGCGCTGGCGGCACGCCGGCTGGGTGCGGCCCGCACGCCGGTGCTGCCGGGCGACAGCGCCCGCGAGGCCGCCCTCGTCGACGGCCTGCAGGTCCGCAGCGCCGGCCACCTGCTCGACGTGGTGCGCTCGCTGCTGCCCGGGGACGAGCGCGAGCCGCTGCCGATCGCTTGCCCGCAGGCGCGGGCCGCCTCACGGCCACCGCGGCCCGACCTGCGCGAGGTCAAGGGCCAGGCAGCCGCCAAGCGCGCGCTCGAGGTCGCCGCGGCGGGCGGCCACAGCGTCCTGCTGGTCGGCCCGCCCGGGACCGGCAAGTCGATGCTGGCGCAGCGCTTCGCGAGCTTGCTGCCGCCGCTCGACGACCAGCAGGCGCTGGAATCGGCAGCGGTCTTGAGCCTGGCCGGCTGCTTCGACGCCGGGCGCTGGCGCCAACGCGTCGTGCGCTCGCCGCATCACA